>JBBQMH010000059.1:0-14355 GCA_038328755.1 Candidatus Limnocylindrales bacterium | reverse complement strand
TGCTCAGGGCATGTGGTCGAACGACGAGAGTGACCCGCGTGGCGCCCGCCACTGAGCGACGGACGGCCGTGGTGTCGTGGTCGGGGACCCGGATGGCCTTGGCGAACGAATTCAAGGTTCGCCCGAACGCGCCTGATACGTAGTCAGGAGCGCGCCGCCAACGAAGCCGTGAACGTGGATTCGCCTAAACCACCTGAGTGGCGGGGCGAGTCAGCCGCCACGGCCGCGGCGCTGGCGAGCCTTTCGAAGCTCCGCCACGGTCAGGATCACCATCCTGACTCTTTCTCCTTGTGTTTGCGATCTGCGACAGGTAGCCTGCGGAGGCGTCCGGCCGATCTAATAGAACGCTCGATCGAAGCCCACGGCGTCGCCCCACGTTACCCGCCAGTTTCGCCTCCTGCGGTCGTTTCAGCGGTTGGCCGGACGGACGGTCAAGGATCGGCACGGTCCGTGCGATCCCGGGAGGGAAGGGGAGAGAACCATGCGCCGTTGCGGCAAGGTGTGGGCATTGCCCAGCATATTCTTGGTGGCCGGCCTTCTCGCAGGGCCAACCGCGCCCTTGGTCTTGGCCGATGAGCCGGCCGACACGCTGCCGACGCCGAGCGAGGTCGGCCCCGTCGCGACCTACGCATCGCCGCCGATGCAGACCAAGGCCCGCGGTAAGGCCGCGTGCAGCGGGGAATTCCCCCAGGCCGGGTGGGAATTGGCGGATCCGAACGATGGTGAGTTCGACGCGCATCGTCTCGAGGGCGAGGTCGTCATCGGCCATCAGCCCCATGGCGATGCGGTGACCAACCACCACACCGAGGACTACAACTTCTTCGTCGTCCCCGACAACCACAATGCGCTCGCGAGCGACCCTCTACATGACTATCGCGACCTCCTCGGGGAAGGAAACTTCGCGACAGGCGAGGCGAAAGAGCACGGCCGGATAGAAGTCGAGAACGAGTACGGCGCCCTGCCGTGGAATGACGCCGCGAACTCCGGCTACTACGGCATCCCGCCCTGGGTCTGGCCGGCCACCGGCGATCGCGCGATCGTCGAGGGTTACTGGATCTACGACTGCGGCCATCACAAAGACGACGACGGCAACGACACCGGGTACCGCAGCGAGATCCATCCGGCCTGGATGGTTGCGGCGATCCGCAACATCGCTGAGAGCCAGATGGCTCGAGGCAACGGTCGTCAAGGCTGGGTCGCGCCGCTCGGACCAGACGACGCGTCGTTCAGCCGCGTCACCAAGGCTGATGTCTGGATCTCCAGCTTCGGCGGCGAAGCCGTCGAGGACAGCCTCGATGAGTTCGGGCCCAACGGGGAGGACTGGTGGCAGCCGGTCAACTCACGGGACTACGACTTTGACATCCCGCTGCCGCCCGGCAAGCCTTCGCCCGACGCGCAGCCGGTCATCCAGATCCTGGACCCGCCCGGTACCTACTGGCGCCCGCCGGGTGCCGTCAGCCCCTTCTTCGGCGGCGCGAACATCACGCCTTCGGAGCGCGAGGGCTTCCTGCACGTAAAGATCCCGTTCGCGACCGTGCCAACTTCGAAGTACATGCTGTTCGCCAAAACGATAATCGTCGGCTGGAACGTGCCGGCGCCCGACGTCCAGCACCTGCGGATCACGGTCAATCGCTGGAACGTCTTCGAGGACATGGAAGATCCCGACGAGGCCGAGTACAGCCCGTGGGCCCAGTCAGGTGACCAGAACACCTTCGTTCGGATCTCCGACGGCGGCGCGGACGACGAGGCAGGTCTATTCCACTGCAAGTCGGACTCGAACTTCATGCCGTACTGCGAGCCCGACAACGAGGAGAACAGTTACGTCGATAACGTCTCGATCGACCGTTTCATCAACGCTCACGACCCGCTGATCGTCCAGTTCCGGGCCAAGGAAGAGGACATCCCAGACGAGAACGACGACGCCGGCTTCGCGATGCAGGCGTTCACCGCGGACGAGGAGTGGGGCGTGGGCACCCATGTCGTGTACCAGTCGGACGACACCTTCGCCGGCGTGTACAAGGACTTCAACGGGTCGCAGGTGCCCTTCCAATCGCAGGATGATCAGTGCGAGGGCGAGGGTCCGGACGGGCACGAAGATTCGTGCTTCGCGGTGACCTACACCATCTCGCGGATCACCGATCCGACGGTCACGACGATCACCGCACCGGCGCACCAGTACGCGCAGGACCCGAACTCCTTCACCGCCAGGGTCGTCACCCAGGGCAGCCCCGACGAGCCGCGACGGCTCCTACCCCTGACTTTCACATTCACCGACGGCACGAACACCCAGGTCCTGCATGCGACGACCGACGACAACGGCGTCGCCGCTCCGACGGATCTCCTGACCCTGCCGGCCGGCCCCTACAGCCTGACCGTCGGCTTTCCCGGCAACGGGCTCCTCACGGCGTCAAGCGACACGGACGCAGTCACGATCGAACGTGACTTCACCTCGACCGCGCTGACGGTCGAGCCCAAGGTCCGCTGGGGCCACCAGGACCCGTTCACGGTCACCCTCCTTGAGCCAAACGATGCGCCTCAGGCGGAAGGGCCGCTTCCCATCCCCGGCAAGAACCTCACGATCACCCTGACGGGGACCCTCGGCACGCAGACCTATCCGATCGGACCGACGGGAACGGACGGCAAGGCGACCATCAGCCCGCTCATGACCCTGCCGCCGGGTAACTACACCGCGACCGCCTGCTTCGTCCAGGACGACTGGTTCCGCGCATCCTGCTCCGCGGGTCAGACGATCAAGGTCACCTTCGGCTTCGCTTCGTTCGCGCGCGGCGGCCCGATCAACTTCAGCGGCAACAGCAACAAGGCCACCGGTGATCTGCGCAGCGAAGGCAGCGTGCTGATCAGCGGCAACAGCCATGTCCTCTCGGCCGGCGTCGGTGAGCGGTTCGAGTACGTGACGACCTTCACCGACATCGGCAGCGGCAACCTCTACAACCAGTTCAAGGTGCCCCCGCTGGGCATCACGCCGAGCTACCTTCGTTCGACCTACTGCACGGGCGCCACGACGTTCATGGGTGTGCCGGTGACCTACTCCAACAAGTCGATCACCTTCAAGAACGACCAGGTGATTTCCGGCATCTACTGCGTCACGGGGGACATCAAGATCCAGAGCCGGGTTACCGGCAAGGTCGTATTGCTCGCGACCGGGTTGATCACAACGTCCGGCGGAGGCGAGAAACTGGAAACGGCCGATCCGACCGGAGCCGACGTCTTGCTCCTGGCGGACTCGACCGATCCCAAGGCATCGGTCTCGATCCAGGCGTCGGACTCGACCTTCAAAGGGGCGATCGTCGCGAAGGGCGGCGTATTCATCAGTTCGAAGAACTCGATATTCGACACCGGCCTGCTCGGGAAGCAGGTTCTGGTGTCGGGCTCGGACAACCTGCTCAAGGCGCCGCAGTGAGCCGTCCGTAACCAGTCCGTCGATGAGGCGCGGGGAGGCCGCGCCTCATCCGATCCTTGAGGCCGCATGCGGAGTGGCGAGGGGCGTCGGAGCGATGGCCCGTGCCCGCGATGTGAGACCGCCGGACACGGCGGCGATAGACGTGTGGTCAGGACCGCGCTGGCCCTCACCAAAACGGAGAAGACACATCCGGTCGATCCGCCTCGTTCCTTTCTGCACGGACGCCAGGCTCCGGCGACGGGTGACCGGCGAAGGCCGACACCTCCTGCCCGCCTCCGCGACTGCCCGGGGCAGCACCCGGACGCTGCGCCAATGAGGTCGACGTCGCCATTCCCCGTGGCCCTTGCGGAGCGTCTTGCGCAACGCCGTCCTCGCTGTTACCTAAGTCTGCTCCGACGTCCACGCCGCCGAGTGTGTCTGGCGCAAGCTCCTCAACGCGACGCGCGCGAACATCTACAAGGTGGACGCAGTGCTGATCGCCGGGGATCTGACCGGCAAGGCGCTCGTCCCGGTGGTGGCATCCGGTGGCGGGTGGCGCGCCCGCGTACTCGGACGGGAGCGGCGGGACGCCATGCCAAACTCGAGCGGTCGATCGCCGGTTGTCGGCGCTGACGGGCGGCTCCGAGCCTGAGTATGCGTGGCCGACGCCAGACCTGACCTCGATATATCGGACGTTCACCCCGCGCGACCTCGCGCCCGAAAATTCAAAGCGCAGGCGTGGACGCGACGCTGGTGGTCCAGACCGTGGACACGCTTGACACCGATTCGATGCTCGACGAAGCGGCGCGATCCGTGGATCGCCGGCCCGGGGGTCGCTCTCGGACCCCAGCGCCGGCGTGGGAGACCGAGAGGCGCGCATGGCCGTCTTTTGGGGTCCCATTGGGGAGTATCGGAACGAGGCCGGCCACAACATCACAAACCCGGACGATCCCAGGAGGCGGCCGAGGTGATGGTGTTGGCAAACGGCCTGCTTCGGGTGGTCGAGGGCGTTAGGTCCGACTGCAGGCGGCGCCGTCGACGAGCTAGTGTGCCGCCCACCTCATGCCGACCATCACATCCGTGTCGCGAGCGTCCTGGCTGACGAAGCCGGTCGGCTCGAGCCGGCGCACCTCCAGACGATCCGGGCTGCGATCAGCCCAGGCTGGAGCGATATGACAGTAGCGCGACGGCAGCTGAGGTGACTGTCGATCCCGACCCGATCGATTTCGCGGTGGACGTGCTGCCGGCGGCGCCGTCACGGTCCAGCCCATTCGAGTCGGTGAGCGTCCGCCAGCGTCCACACTGCCCGGAGCGAGCGCCGCTCAACTGATCAGTTCGGCCATCTCCTTCTCCGAGACCTCCTCGGGAAGCTTGCCGATGATGATCATGGCGAGGACCTCGTCCTTGGTCACCTTGTTCTTGTCGACCGTGCCGACGAGCTTCCCCTGGAGCATCACGCTGATCCGGTCGGCAAGGTCGAAGACGTCGTGGATGTCGTGGCTGATCAGGAAGATCCCGATGCCTTCGTCCTTGAGTTGCTGAACGAGCTCGCGGACCTGGGCTGTCTCCGCCGGCCCGAGGGCCGCGGTCGGCTCGTCCATGATCAGGATCCGGGCATTGAAATGGACCGCCCGGGCGATCGCGACGGATTGACGCTGGCCGCCTGACAACGACTTGACCGGGACCTTGAAGTTCTTGAACTTCGGGTTGAGTCGACCCATGACCTCGCGGGTGGCCGATTCCATGGCCCCGTCGTCGAGAAAGCCGAGCCGTGTTCGCAGCTCGCGTCCGAGGAAGAGATTGGCCGCCGCATCGACGTTGTCGGCCAGCGCCAGCGTCTGGTAGATCGTCTCGATCCCGAACGTCTTGGCATCTCGGGGGTTCGAGATGGAGACCCTCTCGCCATTGATGTAGATCTCGCCCTCGTTCGCTGCACGGGCGCCGGACAACGCCCTGATAAGGGTGGACTTCCCGGCCCCGTTGCCGCCTACGAGTCCGACGACCTCACCCGCATAGAGGTCCACGCTGACGCCATCGACGGCATGAACGCCGCCATACGAGACCCGGATGTCGTGCATCTCCACCAGAGGCGCGCGCGGGGAGGCTGCGGCGTTCGATGCGGTACTGGCAGTCATGACCCTTCCTCCCTCAGGTGGCCCGGCGGCGAAGGAGCAGGTCGACTCCCACGGCACCGACGAGCACGAGACCGACGACGATGTCCTGCATCGCCGTGTCGACCCCGATAAGGACCATGCCCGAAGAGAGCGACTGCATGATCACCGCGCCGAGGACGCCACCGCTGATCGTGCCGATGCCACCCGCGAACGACGTACCGCCGATGACCGCCGCGGCGATGACCTGCAGCTCGATCCCGGTACCGATCGCGATAGTCGCCGCATTGAGACGTGCTGAGATCACGGCTGCAGCGATGGCCGCGAGCATGCCCATCGCGATGAAGGTCTTCACGATCGTCAGGCGCGTATTGAAGCCGGCCAGGACGGCGGCCTCCGGGTTGCCGCCGATCGCGTACACGTGGCGCCCGAATGGGCGCGAGGTCGCAAGCACGTGCATGACCACGACGACGCCGAGAGCGATAAGGACAGGGATCGCGATGCCGGTCGGGATCACCAGGCCACCCGGCGGGACCGTGATGCCGTGATCGACCGCGAACTGCCGCGCCAATGCCGGCGGCCACGGGTAGGCGTTGGCGATCCACACGGCCCCGGCGACGAACAGACTGCCGATGACCCCGAGGGTGATCTCGGCCCACACCGGACGGAGCTGGAAGCCGTATCGCTGTCGGCGACGCCGACTGGCGAGGAGTCCGTACAGGATCGCGGCGATCCCGAGTCCCGCGACGATCCAGCTCAATGTCTCCCCGAGCGATCCACGCGGCCCGCCACCGAGCAGCTGGAACGTGCTGTCGAGTGGGGCGATCGTCCTGCCCCTCGCGAGCTGGAACGCGGCGCCACGCCAGATCAGCAGGCCACCCAGCGTGACGATGAACGATGGGATGCCGACGTACGCGACGAGGAAGCCCTGCACACCGCCGATCAGCGCGCCGACGGCGATGCCGGCAAGGACCACGATGATCCAGAGGAACGACCGATCGAAGCCCGTTCCCAGGATGGCCGGGATCCACTCGGCCTGGAGCAGGCCCATGACCATGACGATGAACACGAGGGACGACCCGATCGACAGGTCGATGTTGCGGGAAACGATGATGAGGACCATGCCGGTCGTCATGATCGCGACGGCCGCCGACTGGACCGAAAGATTCCACAGGTTGCGCGGCGTCAGGAACAGGCCGCCGGACAGCATGTTGAAGGCGAACCACAGGATGAAAAGGGCCGCCAACAAGCCCAGCAGGCGGGTGTCCACCTCGAGCCCGCCGAACACGGATCGCGCGGATCGTGCCCGTGGCGCCTCGGAGAGGGGCGGCTGTCGGACCGCCCGGGCCTCAGTCATGAACGGGCCTCATAGAAGGCAGATGGTATGGGAACGCCCTGCGTCGCGGCGGACCGCGAGCGCAGAGCGTCTGCAGCCGGATCAGGGAGGACTACGGGCAACCGGTGACGGTGGCCGCGGGGACGTCCTTGCAGAGCTCGTCGACGGTAAGCCACTTCGCGTCGAGGACCACCTGGAGGTTGTCCTTCGTGATGGGCACCGGCTTGAGCAGGACGGCCGTGCTATCGATGCCGCCCACCGTCTTCGAGGGCGTAGCGCCGGCGACCTTGGTGATATCGGGGTCCTTGCAGAGCTGGAGGGCTGCCTCACCGGTCTTCGTGCCGAGCTCGGTCGCGTCCTTCCAGACGCTGACGACCTGCGTGCCGAGGGCGACGCGGTTGAGCGCAGCCTTGTCGCCGTCCTGACCGCCGATCTTGACGGTGCCGCCCTTGTTCCCATTGAGCGCGGCGACCACGCCGGTCGCCATGCCATCGTTCTGCGAGAGCACGGCCTGGATGTCGTCGCTGTTCGCGGTGAGGATCTGTTCCATCTCGGCCTGGGCGTTCTCCGGCTTCCAGCCGTCGGTGTTCTGTTCAGCACCGGCCGGGATCTTGATCGCCTTGGACGCGATGAGGGGCGCGATGATCTCCTCCATCCCCTGACGGAGGAAGACCGGGTTGGTCTGGCCCAGCTCGCCCTTGATGATCGCGTAGTTACCGGTCGGCTGAGCCGCGGTCACCGCTCGGGCGATCATTCGTCCGACTTCGACATTGTCGTGGGTGATGAACAGGGCCTTCGGACTCTCGAGCTCGCGGTCGTAGGCGATGACCGGGATCCCGGCGTCGACGGCCTTCTGGACGGAGGGCAGGATCGCCACTGGATCCTGGGCGTTGATGACGATGACGTTGACCCCGGCCGCGATCAGGGCTTCGACGTTCGCTGCCTGCGTCTCCGGGGAGAGCTTGGCGTCGTTCCCGACGTACTCGGCGCCACCGGCCGCGAGGGCGGCCTTGACACCGGGCTCATCTCGAAGGCCATAGCGCTCTTCCTGGAACGTGGCCCAGGCGACGCCGACCTTGCAGGCCGCCGCCGCCGCGCTTCCGGCGACGCTTGGTGCTGCGCTGGGGGCAGCGCTTGCTGCGGCGCTGGCAGCCGCGCTCGGCGCTGTCGAGGCACCGCCGCCACCGCAGGCGGCGAGTGCGATGGCAACGATCGACAAGATCGCCGCCGTCTTTCGAATGGACACTTTTGTGCTCCTCCTCTTCATCGTTCGATCATCGATTGATCGATGCAGGCGTTGACAGACGCTCGGGGCACAGACGTCGCCGACATCAATTTCGGGTTGGGTCGTCGCAAGATAGTCGGCGCGGGGTCTGGTCTGACCGGTTAGACCGATGCCTGCTACGATCGTGCCATGTGGGATATCGTCGCGTCAACTAAGCGCAACCAACACGCAACCTAGGGAATCGGGTGAACGATCATCAGGCAGGTCAAACACCGCGCCGCGGCGTGTCAGGTCGCCGCAACGGCCTCGGCGCGGACCAGATGCGTACCTCCGGTGACGCCATCGCGAGCGCGCTCGCCGACCGCGTGCTGTCGGGCGAGCTCGCCCCGAACGAGCGGCTTGCTCCGGAGCGACAACTGGCGCTGGAATTCGGGGTGAGCCGCCCGATCATCCGCGAGGCCCTTCGGGCACTGGTCGAACGCGGCCTCATCGACGTCGAACCGAGTCGCGGGGCGTTCGTTCGCGGCGACACCGGGCCGGGCCGATTCCGGCCACTCGACCTCGAATACCTTCGGCGTGGCACCACGGCGCGGCAGCTGTCCGAGGCCCGGCTGATGCTCGAGACGGAGGCGGTGGCGCTCGCCGTCGAATACGCGAACGCCGACGACCTTACGAGGCTGGCCACGGCGCTCGAACGGGTGGAGGCGAGCGCGACGCCGTTGGAGCGCGTCCGGAATGACCTCGCCTTTCATACCGCCCTGGTCGCCGCGTCCCACAACCCCGTGATCGAGACCATGTTCGCGTCCATCCAAGGGTTGACCGTCGAACTGATGGTGCGCAGCGCCGGCGACGCGGACATCGTCCGCATGAGCGCGCCGTATCACCGCGTCGCCTATCAGGCGATCGTCGATCGGGACGCCGACGCGGGCCGGGCGGCGATTCGGGCGCACCTCAGCGTCGCGGCGTCGACGTACGGAGACGACTACGACCAGAGCCTCGACGCGACAGCCGCCCGAGCACTCCGGCTGATCGGCTCCGGAGCCGGCCTCGACGAGTTCCTCAACGCCGTTCTTCCACGCGACCCCGGGCACTGACCTCCGCCCGAGACGGCGCGTGGCTCCGAAACGCTCAGGGTTTGGCCGTTCCGTCGAAGTAGGTGCGAACCAGGGCCACAGCGTCGTCTCCGCAGATCGCGCCGACCTTGCGTCCGTCCATGTCATCGGCATCGATGTGGATCCCCATCCGAAGCCGTGAGATCCCGGCCGCGTCCGCGGCGTCGGCGTACGTCGCCCACTGCATAGTCACATCGGTCGTGGGCCCCTCCTCGTGAAGGAGCGTACCCGCCTTTACCGTCACCTCAGTCAGGCCACCCGGGAAGTACGGATCGCCGGTGAACACCGTCATGACCTGAGCTGCGGCGCGGCTGAACGTGCTATGCCCTGACGGGTAGCCGGCGAACGCCGGCGTGACGAAGGTGGCCCGCTGGTACGGCACCCAGTCGACGGCGAGGATCCAGCCGACGCCGCTCGTTTCGGTCGTCGGATCTTTCGGAAAGCCCTTCCAGCTGCGGATCGCGACCTCGCCGATGTGGGCTCGGAGGGCCGCGTGACGCTGGCCGGGCTGGCTCGATGCGTCGTTGATGACCTCCACCAGGCCGTCGACCAGTGGCAGGCCCTGCGGGTCGTAGGCCGGACGGGTTGGATCGCTCGACTGACCTTTGCCGCCCATGTACCGGATCATCGAGATGGGTCGCGCGGAGTCGTAGAAGCCCTTCGCGCCCCACGTGGCGATGGCTGCGTCGTGGACTGCCCCGTTCAACGCGAGGTAGAGCTTCACATCCCACTCGAGGCGATCGAGTTTCGGCCCCTGGCCACCGATCTTGAACTCGAAGCCGCCCGAGTCGGACACCTGATTGGCGATGACGTTCCAGTGGCCAGGGGGCGTCTCGGACTTCGGCCCGTCGGCCCAGTACTCCGCCAGCACGCGATCGTAGTCAGCCCGCAGGACGACGTTCGAGGCATATGGCTGACCGGTGGCCGGGTTGACCTCGTGCCCATTGCCATCATTGGCACCGAGTGAATCGTCGCCGAGTGCGCCCGGCCCGATGTCCACGGTGGTCGGGTCGGTCGGGTCCAACTGGCTGCTATAGCGGATGACCTCGACGGCCTGGTCCTTGAATGCCTGGTCTGAAGCAACATCGCCAAGTCGAGGCGGTGTCCCTGGCGTGATCGGCACGCCGGTGTCCGACCGCGGCAAGGCGAAGGACGTGACGTTGCCCCAGTGCGGTCCGATGAACGTCTGGATGGATCCCGGGATCGGCAGGCCGTTCTGGGCGACCTGCTTCGCCAGAGACAGTGGTTGCCAGCGATTCGGATCGCGCATGACGGTCCCGGAGGCGGCCACCTCGAGCGGGTCATTCACGGGCTTGTAGGCTGGATCCTGGTAGCGCTCATCCTCGAGCGCCCCGTCGGTCCGACCGGCCGCCAGGACCGCGGCCGCTATCCGGTTGCCCAGCGCCGCCGGCGAATCACCCTCGACAGTCGTGACGTCCGTCCGGTAGCAGAGGGACGCCATCGTCGCGTCCAGCTGCCTCGGGGCGGGGGCCAGGTCAGCGACCGTCGCGTAACGCCACAGCAGGATGCGGTAGGCGGCGTAGCTCATCGCCGCTTCCCGGGCCGCCTTCACGTCCCCCGACTTCTGCTTCTCGGTCACGAAGTAGCCATCCGCCGTCGGGTCATAGGCGGCCCATGCGTCCCACATGGCGGCCGACACGTGGAACAGATTCCGGGCATGGACGGTTGGTGCGGGCACGACCTGGCGGATCATCTCCAGCACCTCTTCGTCCCAGATCCGCGCGACGGACATGCCGACGTGGTCTGTCGGGGTGCAACCCTCGGAGTGGGACGGCAGGCGCGTGGCACAGCCGGACACGACGCTCGCCGCGATCGCGACCGCGCCGAGGACGGCCCCGGCAGAGAGCCGTCGAGTTGACCGCGGTCGTCGGGTCATGGGACCTCGCTGGATCGATCTGGTGGACCACAGGCCTGGGGACGGATGCCGAACGGCGCGAAACGCCGAGCAGGAGATGGACGCCGAGACTACGTGAATTAGGCGCCGCCGTTGATGTCACTGACCGTTCCGGTCATGTATCCCGATTCGGGCGACGCGAGATACGCGACGAAGGCCGCCACGTCGGCTGGGTTGTCTGCGCGGCCGACCGCCGTCTGAGCCACCATCGCCCGTTGCGCATCGGGCGACGAGAATGTCGCGTGGAAAGCCGTCTCGCCGATGAAGCCGGGCGTGATGGCGTTGACGGTGACACCCTTGCTGCCGAGCTCCTTGGCCGCTGCGCGGGTGAACCCGATGAGCGCGGCCTTCGCAGCTGCATAGGCTGTGGCGCCCGGCCCACCGCCGTTCGCCGCCGCCATCGAGCTCACATTGACGATACGTCCACCCCGACCCAGGTACGGCGCGGCAGCTCGAGTGCAATAGAAGGCACCGGTGAGGTTGAGCTCGAGGACCTTGTGCCAGTGGTCGTCGCTCATCGCTTCGATGCTGACCCGCGCGAGTAAGCCACCCGCGTTGTTCACCAGGATGTCGAGCCGCCCAAGGCGCGCGACCAGGTCGGCGACAGCTTCGTCGACTCGGCGGCGATCCGTGACGTCGAGCGCGACGGCGAGGGCCTCACCACGTTGCGCCTCGATGTCGGCGACGACTTCATCGGCCGGATACGCGTGGTAGCCGATCGCGACCGCCGCACCGTCGGCCGCCAGTCGGAGGGTGATGGCGCGCCCGAGTCCCTGAGCTCCTCCCGTGACAAGCGCAACACGCCGTTGCCGATCCTGGACCACGGTCGCCCCTCTCCACAGCCTTTCACCGGACTGCCCCACGGGCTGACTGCCTGGATCCTAGCGTACCATTGGTCTAACCGGTATGACCACTTCGCCCATCGGAACCGTCTTGGCCGAACTGGTGCTCTAATACCCTCGTCGCGTGGCTCGACGCCACGTCTCATGGAGGACTTGCCGTTCGCGATGCTCCGACCGCCAGCGCCGTCGATCTGCGGATCGAACGGGCTGGACAACGTCCGAAGCACGGTCGCGTCCCGGTTGCCCTTGCGACGATCGTCGTCGCGGGCGCCCTCATCGCCGGCGTCGTGGCGTTCGCGCGCCCTTGGGCACCGTCCGTGCCGGCCGCCCTCGGGCCTCCGCGGTTCGCAGACGAAGCTGCGACGGCCGGGCTCGTCCATGCCTACGAGGGCGAGTACCCGTACGTCGTCGGTGGTGGAGTGGCCGCACTCGACTGCGACAACGATCGAAAGTCGGACCTGTACCTGGCGGGCGGTAGCGCGCCGGCTGGTCTGTTCAGGAACGTCAGCCCGGTCGGCGGGGCGTTGCGTTTCGAACCGCTCCACGATCCCGCGACGGACCTCGTGTCGGTGACTGGCGCCTACCCGTTGGACATCGACAGCGATGGGATCGTCGATCTCGCCGTCCTGCGTCTCGGCGAGAACGTCATCCTGCGCGGCCTCGGCGATTGCCGATTCGAGCGGGCGAACGAGGCCCTCGGGCTTGCAGCCCGCGATGCCTGGACCGTCGGGTTCAGCGCGACGTGGGAAGGCCCGGCCAGCCTGCCGACGCTCGGCTTCGGGGCGTATCTGGGGCTGGACTCAGAGCATCAGCCGACGACGGAGTGCGATGACAGCGCGCTCGCTCGACCCGCCGCGGATGGCCGGACGTACGCCCCACTCATTTCACTCAGCCCGGGTTGGTGCAGCCTTTCCATGCTGTTCAGCGACTGGGACCGATCGGGCCGGCGCGACCTTCGGGTCAGCAACGACCGCCACTACTATCGCGACGGCGAGGATCAGCTCTGGCGGCTCGAGCCCGGCGGGGCCCCGCGTCTCTACACCCGCGAGGAAGGCTGGGCCCGGCTGGTCATCTGGGGGATGGGCATCGCCAGCCAGGACATCACCGGCGACGGCCGTCCGGAGATCTACCTCACCAGCCAGGGTGACAACAAGCTGCAGACCCTCGTCGACGGTGCGGCCGGGCCGGCCTACCACGACATCGCGCTCCGCCGCGGTGTCACCGCCCACCGTCCGTACGCGGGCGACGAGGGTCTCCAGTCGACGGCCTGGCATCCGGAGTTCGCCGACGTCAACAACGACGCATTCCCGGACCTGTTCGTGAGCAAGGGCAATGTCGGCAGCGAGGTCGACCACGCGATGAAGGACCCCAGCAACCTGCTGATCGGCCAGCCCGACGGAACGTTCATCGAAGGCGCCGAGGCGGCCGGGATCATGCGCTTCGGGCTCGCTCGCGGAGCGGCGCTGGTGGATCTCAATCTCGACGGTCTGCTCGACCTGGTCGAAGTGGTTCGCAAGGACAATGTGGGACTGTGGCGCAACGTGGGCGCGGGCGATGCGGCCCAGCCGATCGCGATGGGGCATTGGATCGCCCTTGACCTCGAGCAGGCCGGGGCCAACCACGACGCGATCGGGTCCTGGCTTGAGGTTCGGACCGGCGACCGCGCGATCCAGCGCGAGGTCACCGTCGGTGGCGGCCATGCGAGTGGGCAGCTCGGTTGGGTCCATGTCGGACTCGGGACGGCGGACGCCGCCGACGTCCGCGTCACATGGCCGGACGGGACGACCGGTCCCTGGCTCCCCGTGCCGGCCGACGGGTTCGCGCTGATCGAGAGGGGCGCGGCCGCCGTCAGAAGCTGGAAACCGTAGGACTTCCGGTTCGCACATGCCGCAGGTGGGGCGCTGGCGACAGTCCGACAAATGTCGGCGACCCGTCGGGAGAAATCGCACCGATCGTCGCGGGTTGCGTGCGCGGCGCGATCCTCAGTGTCGTCTTCGCTCTGATCTCCCACGCGCTGGGCCACCGAAGGACCACCCTGGGCGATATCGTCGGGAGCGCTGCCGGTGGCTGCGTTGCAGGCGTCGCTGGCTTCGGGCTTGGAAAAGCACTTCAATTCCTCACGAAGCCGGCGACGGAAGGCAGACCTGCGAACGTCAAGCGAAAACAGGACCACCGTGATGGCGTAAAGCAGGACCACCCGGACGTGGTGTGGACCTGGGTCAGTCGAGCGCTGGCGACTCCTTCGGTGGGGCTGGTTCGGGCGTGACGGGGGCGTCTGGCCGGCTCTCGCGCGCAGCCAGGCTTTCGCGGAAGCGGTAGGACGAGCCGCGGAACTCGAGCACGTGACAGCGGTGGGTGAGCCGGTCGAGGAGCGCCGCGGTGAGCCGCTCGTCGCCGGCGAAGACGGTCGTCCA
>JBBQMH010000058.1:0-15190 GCA_038328755.1 Candidatus Limnocylindrales bacterium | reverse complement strand
GGCTGGCATTGCCGACGGTCGTCGGCATCGTCGAGGATTCCTTCAACCTCAATGCTCGCATCGTCCTCCAGGACGCTTCCGCAGCCGAGGCGGCGCAGTCGCAGGGGGGAGCGACGTGGCTCGTAGGTCTCCCCCCGGGCTACGACGCGACAGGTTTCGACTTGGGTGCACCGACCACGGACGGACCGGGGTTCCAGATCACCTCACGAAACCGGGCCACCACTCAGAACGAAGCGCCCTCGGTCGCCATCGTCGTACTCGGCGGCCTCGCCCTCGTCGAGGCGGCCCTGGTCGCGTCAGCCGCGTTCGCAGTCAGCATCCGCCGGCGCCAGCGCGACCTCGGGTTGCTCGCCGCGACCGGCGCGGAACCCCGACATCTGGCCGCCACCGTCGTCGCCGAGGGCGTCCTCCTCGGCACGGCCGGTGCGCTGGCCGGTGCGATCGTCGGCCTCGCTGGGGCGTTGGTCGCGTCGGCGTGGCTCGATCAGCTGACCGATCGGCGCAATCCGCCGGTCGGGATCGCCCCGACGCTGCTGGTGGTCGCGTGCGGGATCGGCATTCTGGCAGCGTTGATCGCGGCTATCGTGCCGGCTTGGACGGCAGCCCGATCGCCCGTCCTGACCGCCCTGTCCGGCCGGCGACCCCCGCAGACACCGGCCCGCCGCACGTTCGGTCTCGGGATCGTGCTCATCGTGGTCGCGATCGCACTGACGGGCATCGGGGCGATCCTGCTGCGCGACTCGAGGACGGCGACCCTCGGGCTCTTCCCGGCCCTGGCGGGCGCCATCCTCGGGACCCTGGGCTTTGGCGCCTGCAGTCCCTGGTTGCTCGAGCGGCTGGAGCGCCCGGCAGCCCGCCTGCCACTCGCGGCGCGGATCGCGGTGCGAGATACCGCACGGGCCCGATCCCGCAACGGGCCGATTGTCACCGCTCTGCTGGCGAGCTTTGCCGCGACCGTCGCACTCGCCGCGCTCATGGCCAGCATGGACGCCAAGAATGCCGCGAGTTGGAGTCCCTGGCTTCGGCCCGACCAGATCTACATGCAGGGTGAGGGCGTGGCGGCGTCCGGACCTGGGGCTGCCCAGGCGCTCGGGGCGATCGCTGCCGCTCCGATCCCTGGAGCAGGCAGCGAGACGCGGACCATCTGGATCGGAAGCGACAGCGCCGGAGTCAACCTCGGCATTCAGAACGTGGCGGTCGGCGACGCTGAGCTGCTGAAGACCCTCGGCGCCGAGGAGGCAACCGCCGACCTGTCCGCCGGCTCGATCGTCATCCTCCAGAAGATGTCATCGGGCCTGACGCGCGCCACGATCCATATCCAGGACGGGCAGGGTACCGAGATCGAACAGGTCGGGATTCCGGCGCGAATCGTCGCCACGGGGATCGATACGATGGATCTGCCCGGCGCGGTCATCTCGACGGCCACGGCCACCCGTCTGGGCGTCCCGCCCGGAAAGGCCGGGCGCTACTTGATCCGGCTTGGACACCCTGTCCGCGAAGGGGATCTCGCGCAAGCGGCCGCCATCGCAGCCGGCTCCACCGATGGGTGGGCCGATGCGGCCCTCGGACCGCCGCGGTCGGGCGATGGGTTCCGGATCGCGATGCTGATCGCGAGCCTGCTGTTCGCGTTGAGCGTGACCGGGGTGGCCGTCGCCCTAGGTGAGGCGGAGTCGCGGCCGGAGCAACGGACGCTCCTCGCGCTCGGCGCGGATCCGCGCGTCCGCCGTAGGATCGCGGCGTCACGAGCCGCGGTGATCTCGTTGCTCGCGGGCGTCCTTGCCGTGCCGGCGGGGCTGCTGCCGATCTGGGGACTCCTGTTGAGCCGCGGCGCACCGTTAGTCGTACCCGTCCCAGAGATCGTCGCCGCGCTCGTTATCCTGCCGCTGGTGGTGGTCCTGGCGACGTTCGTTCTCACGCGCCCCATCCCGTCCTGGTCCACGTTCCGCGGTGCCGGTTCGTAGAGGCGCGGACGGCGGATCCGGTCGGACTGGAGCACCCCGCCGCTCGCATCGACTGATGCCGACTACCTCGCCCGAATGGCCGGTCTGCGAGATCAGCTGGACATCATCGGGACGCAACGCGCCCACGACCTGGCCAGGGGCGGCTTGTGGCACCGGAAAAGGGCGAAAAGTCCGGCCCAGTACTTTCGAACACGCGTGCGATTTGAGGATCGCGATGGTATCATCTTCGGCATGACCGAGGAGCTCGATCCCGACCAGCCGGCGAAGCTCCCGACCACCCGCAGGAAGGCCTCTCCGGACGCTCCAAACCTGCAGGTCGTGGGCTCTGCTGGCGCGCCGAAGAGGCCGCGGGAGCCCAAGGCCGGGGTCCAGGTGTCGAGCCTCTTCCGGTCCCAACCCATCCCAGGGACAGGGTTCTCGATGCGCGACGTCTCAGTCGGCCAGGCCGAGGACATGCTCGAGGACGCCACCAACGCTGGGCTCGATGACCGGGAGTTCGCGGTCAGGGCGGTGGAGCGGCAGGTTCGCGGCGAGCCACAGCCCTCCCTCGAGGATGTCCGCGCCTGGGACGACGATCAGCTCCTTGCCGCTGCCAAAGCGATGCTCTCGTTTCCGCCATTGCATGTCCGGGTCGATGGCATTGAGCAGCCGGAAGACCCCGCCGACGCCGTGGTCATTCCCGATCCCCTCACCTTCGCCTCGTTCCGCGAGGCCGTGCCGGCCCGGCCCCGACGGATGTATTCCTCGATCGCCGACACCGCGCGGCGCATCTCGGAGCTGGGCGGGCCCCTGGCGACCGGCCTCCTCGGATCCAAGGCCACATCCGATGCGCTCAAGACCATCCTTGATAGCAAGGTCGGCGTGCTCGGTGCATCCGGCAAGAACTCAGCCATCGAGTCGGCGATGGAGTCGATCCGCAACAGCCCCAAGTTCAATATGAAGCTGCCCGAGCTTGACCTCACCAAAGGTATAGCGGCCGAGATCAATGGGCTCACCGACACCGCCGGCATCGCCGACTCCCTCGCCAAGTTCCAGGTCAGCACGCGTGCGATGGAGAAGCTCTCCAGACCGATCGACGTCCCCGTGCGTGAACCCCTTCGGCTCGGGCCCATCGTGCCCTACCACCCCGAGGTGGACGCCATCCATCGCCTCGGCGAGCGGCTCGAGGCCATGACCGAGACACAGGCGGCAGCCGACCGCGAGCAGCTCGAGGTGATGACCGGACAGGCCGAGCTCATCCGGAACCAGGGTGTGACGATCAGCCTGGTCGTCGACGAGGTGAAAGGTCTGCGCAACGATCAGCGTTGGCCCAACCGGGCGGTCATCATCGGCGCGTTCCTGGGCGGGGCCGTCCTGATGGCCAGCATCGTTGCGGCGGTGGCCGCGGTCATGGCGCTGTCGCGGGCCTAGCCAACCAAAAGTGCGGCTGACGCCGAAGGTCCTTCGGGCAGCGAAGAGCCCCTGGCGGTGAGGCCAAGGCTCGACGGCCTTTCCAGTTAGGCCCGTCGCCGTTCTTGGAGACCCGGTTTCGAGGCAGCCCGGCAGCTCGGCCGCCGGGATCTCAGCCAGGTCTGCGACGTACTGACGCAGATAGGTGAGGCCCCGCTCGAACGCGTCGCAACACCGATGGGGCTCGAGGTGGCCGTTCCGGTAGTCCTCGCGCTTCATGAACGCCCACGTTCCGAGTTTGGGCGACGATGCCGATCGTCCGCACAGGACGATGAGGCCCCATCGGTCCAGAGGCCGTCAGGGGTCTGGGCTTGACCCGGTTTGGTGAACACGCCACCCAAGAGTTGGGGGCAGTCGAGCCCCGAACAGGGAGTCCACATGCCGAACCCAAAGCCACTAAACCCGCCCGAGTTCCGGGCTGAGGCCGTCCGTCGGGCCGCCAGCCGGGCCACTTAATCCGCCAGGTCGCCCACGACCTCGGGATCGCCAACGAGTCGCTCCGGCGCTGGATCCTGCGGACCGACATCGACCGCGGCGACACGCCTGAACTGACCATCGACGAGCGGGCCGAACTGGTCCGCCTGCGCCGCGAGAACCGGACCCTGCGGACTGAACGGAGCGGTGGCGTAGCCCAGTATGGGCTTTGCCGCATTCAACACAGCATCTCGAACCGCAGCCGCGAAGTCGTCGCGTGAGGTTTACCGGGAGCCGCTCGAACGAGGCGCGATGCGCGCGCCCGGACCGCGTTCCGCGGGGGGATTGAACCGGGCTGGGACCGCTGCTAGCATCCGCAGGCCCGGTGGTAAACAGGTCTCGAAAGAACCTGGGGCAAAGAAACAGTTCGAAGCTGATGACCGATGCGTCGCCTCCGAGCAATCGTGTGTCGCCGCTGACTTCGGATGCAACGTCTTGCGGCGGCGAGAGCCGCGCACAACCTGAGCTTCACCGGGCGCCTTCCTGTTCTCGTCGAGAGGGGTGGTCGTGGCTCGACATGGTGGTTTCGCCATTGCGGCAACCGTCGGCGAGGCGTTCGCGAACCAGACCATGTGGGCCGCCGTCGGTGACTTGGGGCTCCTAAGCGGCAAGCAGGTCTTCGCGCTGCCGACCATCGTGCCGATCCTCGGCGGCCAGGTCGTGCACCTGGCGGGCATCGCGGTCTTCGAACGGCGGCCGACCGTCACCTTCAAGGCCAACCCCGGCAACAGCGTGCGCCTCACGGCGACCGCGGTCGCGTATGCGTCGGCCAGCCTCGATCCCGGCACGCCGGTGTCGTTCGACGAGACGTGGCGGTTCAGGATCACGGGGGACGCCGACGTCGGGCTCGACGTCGAAGTCGCGAACGACGGCGTGTTCCTCCGCTGGGACCCGGCCCAGACGACGTTCAACGCGCTTGGGGTGGTGCCGCTCGAGGGACCCGCGCTCCCGGCCTGGCTCGTCGCGGCGATCAACTCGTCGGCCGTCCGGGACTCGCTCACGGCGACCATGCGCGCGAGTGGCCCGCTCCGCATCTCGCCCAAGCTGGTCGATGACCACCTCGAGCACATCCAGCCGGCGAAGTTCCCGAAGACGAACACCTCGCTCTTCCAGTGGTTCAAGATCGAGGCAGACGTCTCGCGCGCGGTCCTGCGCGTCAACGACGGCTCGGTCACGGTCGGCGTGGACTTCGCGGGCCTGTCGGCGGGCGACCCGACCGGCCTGGTCGACCTAATCACGAACGTGGGCTCGGACCCGGTATACCGATGGCCGATCTTCGACAACACGTTCCCCGACGAGCGCCCCACGATCGTCGGGGTGGGGGCGAAGCCCGGCGGCGACGTGGCGGTGCTGTTCAACGGTGACGTGATCGCCGCGATCGCGGGCCGTGTCTCTGCCCAGGTGGCTGGGACGCGCGTCGACCCGGCCATCACGCTCCAGTCGGTCTCTGCGCATCCCGTGACGTTTACGAAGCCACTGCGAGGCCAGGAGACCGGGCTGGAGCTCGCCTTCACGGTGAGCCACAACGTCGCCGGCGATATCAGCGGTCGTGCGCTCCTGCAGCCGTATCTCCTGTACGACGGCGAGTTCGGACCGACCCCGTTCCCCGAATCATGGTTGCTATACATCGGCCTAGTCGAGATCGACGAGCCGTGGTGGGTGGACATCGCGGTGACGGTCGCCGGAATCGTGCTGGCGGTCGCCTTCCCCTACCTGACGCCGCTCCTCGCCATGGGGGTTATCGCGGTCCTCGACGATATCATCCCGAGTGCCATCTCCAACGTCGAGCAGAAGGGCCAGCGCGCCCTGGGTCGTGGCGTCCTCCTCGCCCGCGCGGTCAAGTCGACGACGCTGCCCACAGCAAAGGCGCAGCCGGCCTGGCTCGACGTCGACCGGGTGTCGGTCTCGCTGGACGGGTTGGACGCCGTCATCTCGCTCGTCGCCTGGTCGGTCCGTGGGGCAGGAGCCGTCGTCGAGGCCCCTGCTCGCGTGGACCTGGCCTTCGACGCCGGATCGCCCGTCCCGTATGCCGTCTCCGTCACGCTCATCGATGACCTCCAGCCGCTCGTGCAGGACGCGGGCGTGCGGATCGTCGTGCGACGGACCAGTGACGGCGTCGAGCTGGCACGCAGCGAGGGGCCGTTCGCCCAGGCGCGGCAGCTCCTCCTCGACCACCTCGATCCCGAGGTCTACTTCGTGGACGAGTTCGATGTCGAGGTACGCGTCTGGGTCAACGGTGCGTCGCTCGCCGGCCTGCTGTTCGCCCAGGACCGCAAGGTGCAGATCAGCGATGTCCTCGACCGGCACCACCCGTTCGTGACCTGGTCGGAGCACTGGGCGCACTTCCAGAACCCCGGCACCGGCGGGCAGTGGTGGCATCGGCGGGCCGTGGCGACGCTGCACCGGACCGCCGCATCGGCCCGCTGCAGGTCGCTGCGCATGCGAGCCGAACGAGCGGCGGAGATCGGGCGTTCAGGGGGATTCAGCCTTTCCGACGACCTGCCCTTCGACCCCGCGACCCTCAGGAAACAGCGGGGCGCCGTGTGCGACTTCTGCTTCTTCGGCGGCCCGGACAAGTCCGAGCCGTTCTCCCTGGACAGCTGGTTCCGACGCACCTGAGGCGCCGTGGGGCGCGCAACGGTAGGCACCTGTGTCCGCAACTGCCGGTGTCCGGGATGACGCCCGCGACGCGAAGGAGACAGGTCCGTACTAGTCTCGTGATCTCGAGCGTGCCTATTAGAAGGAGGGTCTCCATGGCTCGAAAGTCTGATCCACAGGGTCGCGAGGAGGTTGAGCGGAGCTTGGAGGCATACCTCCAATCGGTGGTCACCTACCCGGAGCCTCCTGAGGACTTTCGCCCCGGGAAGGCCTCAGCCCGCGAGCTTCTCAAGTACGGGTATCCCAGACGACCTGACCGTGAGTCCGAAGCCCATCTCCTACCGCTGTGGGAGAAGGCCTTTGCGCGGCCACATCACCGCATCCGGGCCGAGGTTGAGATCGATCGCGTCCTCCTCAATCGTGCAGATCGTTGGGCGAGAGTCGTGCGCGACGGACGCTTCGCGCCCTCTGGCTGGGGCGGGATCGTTGCCCTGACCTCGGACTTCTCCTTCTCGCCGCCGGAACCTCCGACCATGGTCTACGGCGAGATGGCGGTGCCGGCCATCGCACCGGATTTCGACAATCCGAACACGCCCATGACGGTCGGCTTCTGGGTCGGGATCGACGGGTACGGCACGAATCAAGTGCTGCAGGCTGGCATCGCCGCGACGGTCACCGGCGAGAACGTTGACTACTGGACTTGGTTCGAGTGGTTCCCGGCGCCGCCGGTCAGAATCCCTAACTTTCCAATCGAGCGCGGTGACGTCGTAACGGTCCTTGTCTGCGCACCCAGTGTTGGTCAAGGCTTCGCATCGTTCCTGAACCGTCAGACAGGGGCAACCACCAGCGTTGGCTTTCTGCCGCCCCCAGGACTCACGGCGCTGGGCGCGACGGCCGAGTGGATCGTCGAGGGCATCTCGGCTGACCTGCCCAACTTCACCCTCTTCGGGTTTCACGAGTGCGTCGCCGGCACGAAGACCCACCGAATCGACTTGTCGCATCCGACCGAGACGGAGATCGCTGGGGTGAGCGGCAATCTCACCGTTGCTGCGGCCTGGGGAGGCAGCCACGTCCTAGTCGTCTGGGAAGGATTCCGCTAGCAGAGGCAGTCGGGCGAAAGGGAGGTCAGATGAAGCGAAAGCTGGAAGTCCTTCGGAGCGGAAAACGGGTCGCACCAGCGCCAGTTACGACATCAGCGCGAGGACTTCAAGCACCCTTTTCCTGATTCACATTTATCCCATCGGACGATCGCGCCGGCCGGTCGGTGTGGTCCGGTCGGGAGCGGCGAGGAGGGCGTCGACCTCGGGTTCGGTGAGGAAGGTGACCAGGCTGCGCTCGAACCGCTTGGGCGGGATGGCGAAGACCCGCGCGATCAGCTCGGCATGCTCAGGATGGCGCAGGGCGGCATAGCGGAACAGGGAACGGATCGCGGCCAGCCGGGCGTTGCGGGTGCGCACGCTGTTGCCCCGTTCGCGCTCGAGGTGGTCGAGGAAGGCACCGACCAGCGCGGCATCGAGGTCGACGACGTCGAGTTTGGACGGCTGCCTGGCGGTTCGAGTCGCGGCGAACCTCAGCAGCAGCCGCAGGGTGTCGCGGTAGGCCGCGATCGTCTGCGGGCTGGCCTGGCGCTGACGCAGCAGCCGATCGGTAAAGAACGCCTGGAGGGTCGGGGCCAGAGCGCTCATCGCCGGCCTCCGAGGTGACGCTCGAGACGCTGGCCGGCCAGATCGAGCAGCTCGGGAGCGGCCGACAGGTACCAGTAGGTGGCTCCGGGGTTGACGTGGCCGAGGTACGTCGAGAGGAGTGGCAGCCGGGCCTGGACGTCAGTGCCGGCTCGGTAGGCGTCGAGGATCGAGCACACCGCGAAGGTGTGCCGCAGGTCATGGATCCGGGGCCGGCAGGCGGCCGAGCGTGGCACGAGTCCGGCGCGGCGGACGAGCCGCAGGAAGGTCCAGTTCACGTTGCAGTAGAGCAGGCGGGTTCCGGCATCGGATACGAACAGCGCGGCGGTCGGCACCGTCGGATGTGGCCGGTCCGAGCGGCGCAGGTAGCGGCGCAGGGCGGCCACGCTCGTCGGATGCAGCGGCGCCAGCCGCGACTTGCCGAACTTGCTGTTCCGGATCGTCACCAGCCCCTCGCTCGTGTCGAGGTCGGTACGGTCGAGCCGGATCGCCTCGCCGACCCGCAGACCAGTGACGGCGAGCAGGCCGAGCAGCGTCTCGAAGGTCGCCGCCCGATGCGCCGTGCGCAGCGTCGCCGCGGCCGCCATGAGCCCGGCGATGTCGGCGTCCGAGTAGAGATACGGCGTCGCCCGATGCCCGCGGTCCGGGAGCAGATCCGTCGGCACGAGCTCGTTCGCGGGATCGATCGCGTGGAGGTAGGCGGCGAAGCCGCGGACCACCGTCAGCCGACCGGCCAACCAACTCGGGCCGCCAGCCACCGGTTGCGTCGCCCAGGCCAGGGCGGCCTCGACCGTGCGTCGCTCCGCGCCGATCGCGTCGAGGTAGGCGGTGAACTGAGCGAGGAGCTTGGCCGTCCGGTCGAGCTTGTAGCCAAGGGCGCGGCGCAGGCGCAGGTAGTCGGCAAGCGCGGGATCGAGCCGGTTCATGCCGCACCGCCCGGCCAGGGGCGGGCCAGGACGCGGAGCGCGCGGCGGTCAACCTTCGCGTAGATCGCGGTCGTGAGCGCCCGCCGGTGACGGAGCACCTGGCCGATCTCGATAAGCAAGCCCCCGGCGCGGAGCATCTCGGTCGCCGCGGTGTGCCGCAGCCGGTGGGCATGCCAGGCTGACGGTGACCGCCCTGCGCTCGCTGCTCGGCTTCCTCCACCTCGACGGCATCCTCCCGCGCTCTCTCAGGACCGCCTCCTCGTCGTCGGAAAGGCTCGCCCACCAGGAATCCGGTGGAGGCGTGGCCGGGCGCTCGAACTCGTCGCAGTCCGGGCACGCCGCGTATGTGCGGCCCGCCCGAGAGACCTTCTCGATCCGCTTGTGGTGAGTCGGGCACTGCCAGCCGGTGGCGGAGTCCTCGTCCAGGAACTCCACCCATTCGCCGCCCCGCAGCCCCGCTTTCGCCCGCTGTTGTCCTCGGTCAACCTGCTTAGAAGTTTCGACGCTCGCCTCGGAGTCCCTGAGAGTCGCAAGCGTTCGCTCGGCGAGGCTGGAAAGCGGAGCAGGCGTCCGGTCGGGCACTCGGATGATCGCGCGGTGATCAGATACCGGGTCTGAGGCCATCTTGACTCCTACGTGCGGGCGTTGGTGCGCAAGGCAGCGAGCTGTGCCCGGGTGGAGGCGATCCGCTGCCGGAGATCGTGATCGGTTCGTTCGAGCGGGTCGCTGCCGCGCTCGCCGGCCACCCGAACGCAGTCGAAGAGCACCCACATGATGATCTGCTGCGAGAGCTCGAGAGGCAGGTCGCTAGGTAGGAAGCGTACCCAGCCGGATCCACGTCTGAAGCCGACGCCTCGCCGTCAGTCCAGAGATGGTCGAGTCCCTGATCCTGGTCGTGGGTCGCGTCCGGATGACCGAGGCGCTTTCTACAGGTGTTCGCAAGGCGTTCGGCGCCGAGAGACCTGTGGGCGCCAGTGCGTCGATGTTACCTTCGAGGCCGACCCCCTAAAAAGTCACGGAGGCAGACCATGTGCTTGAACTGCGGATGCGGCGAACCTGAGACTCGCCACCAGGAGACGGACATCACTGCGGACGACGTCCGTCAGGCGTCTGCCGGTAAGCCGATGGATCGGACGGTCCAGAACATGCGAGCCGGCCTCGACAAGATGGGGCAGACCCAGGGCAGTGAGACGGGTGGCTCCATGAGTCAGCCGAGTTCGGGCGGCCAAAGCCAAAGCTGACGACAGCGTCCATCTGGCGGCGGGCCGGAAGGTCCGCCGCTTCCTTCGATGACAAGAGGCTTGGTCGGGCAGGCGAACCAACCCGATCGAGGCCCCCGGGCGCCGTGGTGTGAGCGTTCGACGAGACAGCCTCTCTGCCGAACTCGTGCAACGACTTGAAGGCTTGCGCGGACCCGGGTCGAACTTCGTCCTCGAAGGGAGCAGCCCGGACGGGGCATCCGGGCTCCCTTCCCGGCCCTCGCCGAGCTGCTAACCGACGCCGAACCCGACCTGCTGGCGCATTTTCACGTCGCCGAACTCACCGCCGCCAGATCCGCACAACGAACCCGCTCGAGCGACTCAACAAGGAGCTTCAAGCGACCGAGGGATGTCGTCGACATCTTCCCGGACCGCGCGTCCCAGATCCGGCTCGTCGAAATGGTCGTGGCTGAGCAGGCCGGCGCGAGACGATGGCCCTCATCGATGCCGTCATTGACCACGAGGAGGTGAGTCCGACACTGTTGATGGCCAGCTGATCGACGCTACGCGATCATGGCGAGTTGCGCCACGTCGTGGGACTTGACCGTCCACGCTACCGATCGCACGCTATCGCCTCGTCAGCCAACGATTGCGAACTTGATCGCCTCGTCCATCGACAACGCGCGACCGGTCCCCCACGTCGCCTCGAGGGCAATCGGCTCTTGCCCGGCTCGTAGTCTGCCGAGAGCATCGTCGTACTCGAGGCGCTCCGACCGGAGCATGACGGTCCCCGCTGTCTCGCGGAGCGCCTCCGCCGAGCCGAGGAGCCGAGCGGCGCGCTCGGGCTCACCTCGCGCCACGGCGAGGAACCCGAATGCCTCAAGCTGATTCGCGATGGCGCCACGACTGCCGAGATGCTCCCAGGCGAGGATCGTGATGCGGTAGAGGTCCTCGGCCTCGTCGAGTGCGCCGCCGCGCCGGAGGGCATGGGCGAGGTCGCTCCGGGCGATGAGTTCGAAGCGATGATCACCGATCTCGCGGTAGCGCTCCATCGCTTGGTCGAACCATGCGCGCGCTTCGTCGAGCCTCCCGGCGGATCCCGCCACGCGACCGCGGTTCAACACGGCGAAGGCGATCGCGGACGGATTGCCCGAGCGGAACGCCGCGTCGCTTGCGCGCTCGAGCCGGCGGTCTGCCGCCGCGACATCACCGCTCCCGAGCTCAAACAGGGCAGCGCCGGCCTCGATCATCGTGATATACCATGCGTTGCCACGGGCCTCCGCGAGTCGGATCACCGCATCGTGCATCGCCATGAGATCCTCGTGGTGACCCGAGAAGACCGCCGACATCGCCTGGGCAGACATGGCCTCGAGGAGCGCCACAGGATCGTCGGCCTCGCGGGCCAGGGCGACCGCGCGCTCGGCATAACCGGGAGCCCGCGATCCGCTGCCCCACACGTTCTCGGCGTGGGCAGCGGCGGCCAGGATCCGCGACACGAGGATCGTGCGATCGCGCGCTGCGGCGGGCATCGGCGGTGGCAAGGACAGCGCCTTGTTGGCCACGAACACGATCAAGTCGACCGCCTCGGACCCGAACGCTCGCGACCGCCAATACGAGACGAGCGCGATAGTGAGCCGGATGGCGCGCTCAGGGTCGGCCTCGATGCCCCAGTCGATCGCCGCCCGAAGATTGTCGACTTCAGTGTCGAGGCGTCGGAGCCAGGCCGCCATATCGGGGCCCAGCAGCGGCTGCTCCGCCTGTAGAGCGAGGTCGAGAAAGAATGAGAGATGTGCCTCATGTATCGGCCCGACTTCCCCGGACGCGATGAGGCGGTCTCGGGCGTACTGGCGGATCGTCTCGAGCATGCCGTAGCGGGTCGCCTCTCGCCGCTCGACGACCACGAGGGAGCGTTCGACGAGTCGACCTAACCCATCGAGCGTCGCGATCCTGTCCGATGACCCTCGGTCCGGAATGGCAACGATGGTCGCCGCCGCGTCGAGGGTCCAATCACGAGCGAAGACCGACAGGCGAGCGAGAAGGACCTTGTCGAGGTCCGTGAGGAGATCCCAGCTCCAGTCGATGAGCGCCTGAAGGGTCCGTTGGCGCGGCAGGGCTCCCCGACGGCCCCCGGTGAGCAAGCGAAACCGGTCCCCCAGACCCGCTTCGATCTCGTCGACCGAAAGAACCGTCACCCGCGCCGCCGCGAGTTCGATCGCGAGCGGTATCCCGTCGAGGCGCCGGCAGATACCGATGACCGCGGCAGCATTGGCGGCGGTCAGGCCGAACTCCGGAAGGACGGCCTGGGCGCGTTCGACGAAGAGCCGGACCGCCTCGCTTGCCGCGGCCGCATCGAGCCCGAGCTCTGCGGATGGTCCATCGTCCCCGGCGTCCTGCGCTCGATGGCCGTGCAGCGGGGCTGAAGGTCGAGGCAGCGAGAGCGACGGGACTTGGTAGATGGCTTCTCCCGCGACGCCGAGTGCCTCTCGACTCGACGCCAGCAGGGCAGTCGACGGACAGTTCGCGAGGATCCGCTCGATGAGATCCCCGGCCGCCGCGATCACGTGCTCGCAGTTGTCGAGCAGGATGAGGATCGACTTGCCACGCAGGTAGTCGAGGAGGGTCTCGACCGGGTCGCGACGGGGCTCGTCGCCGATGCCGAGGGCGCGCGCGACCTGCGCTCGCACGAGGTCGGGATCTGCGATCGGGGCGAGGTCAGTGAGCCACACCCCGTCCTCATACCCGGGCAGGAGTTCCGTGCCGGCTCGGAGCATCAACCGCGTCTTGCCGGTGCCACCCACACCAAGGAGGGTCACGAGGCGATGGCCCGCAGCTAGGCCGATGACGCCGTTGAGCTCGCGCTTGCGGCCCACGAACGAGGTGAGCTCGACGGGCAGGTTCGTTCGGTACGGACCGAGCGACCGCGGCGGCGGGAAGTCCGCCCGGAGCCCATCAATGACGAGCTGGGCGAGGTGCTCGGGCTGGCTCAGATCCTTGAGCCGATGGCTCCCGAGGTCGCGGAACGTCGTCCCGTCCGGCAGGACGGCTTCGACGAGGGTCCTGGTTGCGGTAGACACGAGGACTTGACCGCCGTGGCCAGCCGCCGCGATCCGCGCCGCGCGGTGGACATCGAGACCGACGTAACTGTCGCCCCCCAGGTGTCCTTCACCGGTGTGGAGACCCATGCGCACTCGTACGGCACGACCCTCGGGCCATGGCTCCTCCGCCAGATGCCGCTGTGCGTCGACCGCCGCATCGACCGCGTCAGAAGCGGACCCGAAGACGGCGAAGAAGGCGTCGCCTTCGGTACTGATCTCGATGCCGCGGTGATTGGTGATCGCCTGGCGGAGGATCGCGGCGTGCCCTTCGAGGACCCCGCGGTAGGTCGGCCCGAGGGCCTCGACCAGGCGTGTCGAGCCCTCGATGTCGGTGAAGAGGAACGTGACCGTGCCGGTCGGCAGCTCGTGACGCACGGCAGCATCATGCGACGCGGGAGGTTAGGGGTCTAGCCTGCCCGCTTCGCCGGCGCCGTGCTCCTTCGTTCGATGCCGATCGGTCGCGAACTTAAATATATGCGCAGACACACGAGTGAAGCCTCGGCCACCGCCCCACACGATGACCACGTCGTGTCGAAGCCGGGGCAGCGATCGTTGGCCCCAGCCGCCCCACACGACTAAGATGAGGGACCCGAACTACACCGGAGGGTCGAGGATCGCGCGGAGGAGGAGCACACGTGGCGACTTCTGGTCCCCAGCCGGCGGAACGGTACGTCCACGGCTACGAGGAGTGGACGCGGGCGTGGATGGCTCAACGTACCGCGAGTCGAGATCTCGGCTTCCTCCTCCCGCATCTCTCGGCTGGAATGGCCGTCCTCGACTGCGGCTGTGGGCCGGGTTCGATCACCATCGGCCTGGCCGAGATCGTCGCTCCGGGCGAGGTGGTCGGGCTCGATATCGAACCGCGCCAACTTGAGGCGGCCCGACGTCTTGCTGCCGAGCGCGCCATCCCCAATATTCGGTTCGAACGGGGTTCCGTGTACGAGCTGCCCTTTGCCGACGCGACGTTCGACGTGGCGGTCGCCCACTTCGTCCTCGAGCACGTGAGTGACCCGCTCCGGGCGCTGCGCGAGATCCGCCGAGTGCTCCGTCCGGGCGGCATCGCGGCGATCAAGGACCCGTACTATCCAGCGTTCACGTTCCGGCCCCAGACCACCGAGCTGCGCCGATTCGCGGACCTCTCGGAGAAGGTACGCACGCACAACGGCGCGAGCGATGCGTATGCCGCCGACCTCCGGGCCTATCTCCTCGAGGCCGGGTTCGAGCGGACCGAGGCGAAGGCCGGGCTCGAGACCACAGCTGGCGGCGAGGAGGCCGCGAGGGTCCTCCCGATGATGCTCCAGAACCAGGTCCGCGAGCCAGCGTTCCGAGAGACCGTGCTTGGGCAGGGTTGGGCGACCGAAGGTGAGCTCGACGCAATCGCCGCGGCAGCGCCCGAGTTGGCCGCGCGAGATGATCTCTTCGGCTTCGTCGTCTTCGTCTCGGCCCTCGGGTGGGTAGCACGTTAGGTCCGCGGCTCGATCGAGGAAGCGCCATCCGTCGCCGTTCGTAGCTCGCACGGCACGCTAGCTGTGACTCATGCTGATTAGTGCTCTCTGGCTCGATCCACTCCCGAGACTAAGTGAAGTTCCCCGGTGAAGTTGAGACTGGGTTCACGCGGCGATGATTGCGTCGAGCAGGTCGGCGATATCGGCGAGGGCCGGTACGGAGCTAATGTCGGGATGTGTGGAAATCGCGCCGAGCTCTGACGGCTCCTGAGGCCCAAGGAGAACGGCGTACCCTTCCGGTGGAGTTAGAACCATCGAAAGGAGACGCCGCCATGCGACGGTACCAGACCCCGCACGCTCT
>JBBQMH010000057.1:0-15252 GCA_038328755.1 Candidatus Limnocylindrales bacterium | reverse complement strand
GCCGGAATGGCCCGCTCCTTCGCGAAGCGCATCAGGTCCCAGCAGATGAGGAAGAACTCCGCGAGCCCGGTCTTCTCCACGACATCGAGCTCATGGGCGAGTTGGCGGACGACCGGCGGCGAAACCGGGTGATACCGCCGCCTGACCCCGGCCTGGCAGAGCTCGACGAGGTAGCTGAACGCCGTCTCGCCGGGGGGAACCGGGAACCCCGGGAACCGATAGCGCTCGAAGCCGAGATCGACCGTGCACGAGGCGGCCACCTCGACAGCGGTAGTCATGCCCTCGACCCAGGCCCGTGCCGTCGCCGGATCCGTCCGCGCGAATGCCGCCTCCCCGGGCGGCATGGCAAGCAGATCCGAGCCCGATTTCAGGTGCGACTCGCCGTCCGGCCGCCGGAGATCCGCGAGCGTGTCCAGCGTCCGGCCATGGGCGATGGCCGTCAGGACGTCACCGAGCTCGCGATCCTCGGGTCGAGCGTGATGGACGTCGTTCGTGGTGACGATCGGCAGGCCGAGGTCGGCGGCGAGTGCGGCGGTCTCGGCCACGAGCCAGTCATCGTCGGGACGGAGATGGTGCGACAGTTCGAGGAAGAAACCGCTGGCGGCGGGCCCGTCGCCGCGCCCGTAGATGGTCGCGTACTGTTCGGCGGCCGCCCGAGCCCCGGCTCGATCGCCCACCAGCAGCCGCCGGGCAATCTCGCCGTCCCGGCATCCGGACAACGCCACGACACCCTCCGCATGCTCGGCGAGCAGTGCCTGGGTGAACCTGGGCACGCGCTTGGTCCCAGCGAGGTTGGCGTGGGAGACAAGCCGGCAGAGGCTTCGATAGCCGGCCGCGTCTCGCGCCAGCAGGACCAGGTGCGGACCTCGCTGCCGTTCTCCTATGCCCCGCAGATCCTCCTTGACGACGGCCCGGTGGCCGGGGAGCCGGGCACGCACCGGCCGCGGCCTGGCGGGCCGGCCCTCGACCGGGGTGATGGCGCCGGGCAACGAGCCGCGGGGCACTGTGTCGCCGGGGCGCCCGCTGCCGGCGCGCGAGCCGCCGGGCCACGAGCGCCCGTCGCCGGCGCGCCCGTCGGCGCGCGGGCCGCCGGGCAACGAGCGCCCGCCACGTCCTGGCCGCCGCGCCGGAATGACGATCCCTCCCGGATCCACCACGGCCGCATCAACGAGCTCGATCTCCAGGCCGATGACCGGCCGAAGGCCGGCTTCCCGGGCCGCGGCCGCAAACCGCACGACACCGTAGAGACCCTGGTGATCCGTGACGGCAAGACCGGACAGGCCGAGTTCGACCGCCCGCTCGACGAGGTCCTCGACCGGCGAGGCACCGTCAAGGAACGAGAAGTTGGAGTGGCAGTGCAGTTCCGCGTACGCGGGTTGGGCCACGGCTTGATCCGGAGGATTGGGGGAGTTACAGGGCCATGCAGTGTAGAACAGATGTTCGATATCGGAATCCGGCCTCGGGCAGAGCCTGGCACCAGCGCCGGAGCCACGCTCCGGGGTAGCATCTGGCCATGTCGACCCTTCGATCCGCCCGCCAGAGCCGACGACTGCTTGGTCCCCTCGGAGCCATCGCCGCGGCGTGCCTGCTCGCCGCCTGCGGATCGGCCGTCGTGACTCCAAGCCCGGCAGCGACCGCCGCACAACCAACCCCGACCGAAGCCCCAACGCCAGCCCCCAGTCCCACCGTGGAACCGGCGGTCACACCAGCGCCGACGCCACCCGGCCAGACGGATACCGCCTGGGGACGCATCTGGGACGCTCTTCCGGCGGGTTTTCCGACCTATCCCGGCGCACATTCCGCCGAGACGGGCGAAGGCCCAGCAAGCGCAATCCTCGATGCTGGACCGGCGTCCGCGGCCGATGTGGCGACGTTCTATCAGTCGGCCCTCGAGGGCGCGGGCTACAGTACGGTTGCGCTCTCGGGACCGAGCGAAGACGGGAGCTGGGAGGTGGTCAGCGCCGGCAGTTCGGGCTGCCTGCTCCAGACGACCGTCAGCCCGATGGGTGGCAGTACGTTCGTGACGATCTTGTTCGGGGCCGATTGCCCCTTCGAATAGCGAGGAGTCAGCGTGGAACCGAGAGCCAGAGATGTGATCGGCGCGGCCCTTCTGACGGCCGCGCTCGTTGGGCTCGTGGTCCTGCTCTTCGTACTGGCCTGGCAGGCCGCCGCCTGAGACGTTTCAAATCCCTCAAAAATCGATGCTCGCAGTTGCTGATTCGCAGCTACACTCCATCGAGCAGACCGACCGGGACCGGTTCTGCAACTTCGGGGGGACCAGGGTGCAGACGACTCGGCCAAGCGATGTTGGGGCACTGGTGTTCGTCGTTGGGCTCTTCGTGCTGCTGTTTCTGACCACGGCGCTGATGCCGACCCACTGAGCGACAGGCCTGGCGTTGATGCCGGGCTCGGGGTGGTCAGTCGTACAGCCGCTCGAGATGCCAGGTGCGATCGATTCGATCGAAATAGATCAGCGCCAGCCAGCGCGTTCCCACCACCTTGAAGTAATCCCGCGCAATCGGATTGCGCCACCACGCTTCATCGACGCGCCAGCGATTGCAGACTTCGATGGGCTCGCGTCGGCCGGCCCAGCGGATCGCCACGAGCGAACCGTCCCGGGCGAGCTCGGCTTCGATGGCCGGATGTGCGTGCAGGAGCCGGGTCATCGGGCAGTCCTGCTGGCACCGGTACCGACCGCGGGCCCAGTGTCGGCCGCCACGGTTCGCCATGACCAGCGATGCTCCGCCAGCGGTGCCTCGGGGTCGGTGATCTGGATCCGACGGATCCGATCCTCGCCGTGAATCAACGCCAACCGCGCGAGTTGCCAATGGAGGCGAGCCCCCCGCAACGCTTGCGGGATGAACAGCGGCAGTTGCTGGCCGGCGGCCGGCTCTGCACCTGACAACTCGAGCTCCAGGCGGGCAACCGGGGCGGCGGGCGGTGTTCGTTCCAGACGAGCAAGGAGCAGCTGTTCGATCGCCTGGGCATCCGCCGTTGGCTCCGGAAACCGCGCCTCCGCGATCAGCTCCCCGGGGGTGCCTGTCCGGGTGAACGCCAGGTCCAGTTCCAGCCGCACGCGTCCGTGCGTGGCCGCCAGCCCACGGGCGGCGAGGTTCGCGGCGAGAGCCGAAGCGAGTCGGCGAAGCACGAAGCGAACCGCCTCCACCTCAGCCACTGGGGGATCGATGGGCAGGCCCAGGAGCAGTCGCTCCGGCATCCGGCGTGGCCGGAACGGATCCGTCTCCTCGCCGCGAGCCCGGGCGCCCATCCGGGCACCCTCGGTGCCGAAGCGTGCGACGAGCGCCGATGCGGCGAGCTCCGCGACCTGGCCAATCTTCCTGAGCCCGAATCGGCGCAACCGGGCCCTGATCTCCGCGTCCTGGGTCAGGAGCGACACCGAGCGAGGGGCGAGAAAGTGCGCCTCATCACCGAGCGGCACCGTGACCAGCGAGCCGGGCTCGGCAGCGGCGGCGGCAACCATCGCCGCGAAGCGCGTCCCGGCGACCCCTGACCGACTCCTCCCCGCGAGGAACGACGCAATGGCACGGTCGATCCGCTCGACCAGGATCGGCTCAGGGCCCCACAGGAGCTCGAGGCCATCGATCTGGACCTCGAGGAGCCCGAATGCCTGGTCACCGGGATCGATGGATCCGGTGATCGCCGGGCTGAAGGTCGCGAGGACCTCGAAGGCGGCCTCGATGGCCGCTCGATCAGCGTCCGGGTCCGGATCGAGGAAGGTCGCCTCCGGTGCCAGCCGATGTGCCGACCCGAGCGGCATCCCACGCCGGACGCCGAGGGCCCGAGCCACCGGATCCATGTCCAGGACCGTTCCCGGAACCCAGGGCTGGCCGCCCAGGAGGATCGGACCTGCCGGCCAGGAGCCGGAGGCCCGGCGCTCCCTGGCCAGATCGATGAGGAGGTGCGGGCGATAGAGATGAAGGAGTCGCATGGCGTGACGTCCCGGGCACTGGAACGGGGGCATGGGCAAGGGCAGCGATACGGGGAATGCCGGCCCGGGGAACCATCCCGACCGGCGGGCCTTCCCTGAGCAGCGGCTCCAGGCCGAGACAGGCATCCCGATCCCCGCCGTCGGCATACAGGATCCGGAGCGTTGCTCGGCGACCCGGCGGACCGGCCCGGCTGCGGGCAACGACGACCTCGATGGCCTGCCCGACGACATCCCGTCCCAGACGGATCCACGAGCGGCGGGTGAGCTCCAGGCGAATGCCCGTCCCCTCCCCGACCGCGGCGGCAACCGCGCTGGCGAGCCCAGGTGGTTCAAGGACAAGCAGGGAGATCCCGGCCCGCCGGGCCAGCGCGGCGAGTCGGCCGAGCCGATCGGCAAAGCGCGAAGCACCCTCCGGCCGAGCGGGCAGATCCATGACCAGCAGGTCAACGGTCCGTCCGGACAGGAGCGACCCGGCGATGGCAAGGCCCTCATCCGGGCCGGCCGGCGTGACCACCACGAGCCACTCGGGCTGGACGCCACGGGCAACGGCCTCCACCGGATCGAAGGCATCCGCGAGATCCAGCCAGGCCACGATCGCCCCACTGGCCTGCGCTTCAGCCGCAAGCCGGAGCGCGATGGTGGTCCGTCCGCTCGACAGATCACCTCGAAGTGCCATGCCCATCCCGCGAGGCAGGCCGCCGGGCCCGAGGATCGCGTCCAGGGCTGAGAAACCGGTCGAGTAGATCCGCGCTGGATCTGGCGCCGGGGCCGGTTCCGGGCTGGGGTCCGTGGCGAGGTCCGTGGCGACAGCCAGCGCCCCGACCACGATCGGGGCGCGATCACCAGCGAGGCCTCCGGCCATGCGATCGCCACTGACGCGTGGCGCGGCCGCACCCCAGCGCGATTGGAGGGTCGCCAAGGCTGCCGTCACATCCGGGGAGAGAGCGGTCATCAGGAGCCTAGTATCGAACATCTGTTCGAATGAATCAACGGGGTAATTCTGCCGCCGCTGGTCCCGCTGCTCGGCGGACGCCGGATGGCCCCGTGCTACACTCTCGGCCCGTTCAGCCGCCGCGCGTGCTGCAACGCCCCGGCGGGGATGTAGCTCAGTTGGAAGAGCACTGCGTTCGCATCGCAGGGGTCAGGGGTTCGAGTCCCCTCATCTCCACCACTTTCCCTGCCGCTGGCAGGCTTCGCTGCGCCCGGGGTGCTGGCGTGACCCGGCACAGGCGGTACCGGGCGCGCTTGACCAAGTTCCTGCCAGGTATGCATCACGCGACTGTTGGTCGAAGAAGATGGTGCCACTGATGCACCACACGGGAATCTGGCACTGACTGCACGATCATCCACTCTCAGGCCGGACGCTGTCAGCCTCAGGTCAGCGACGAACAGTTACTTGGTGACTATTTGACCGTTCGGGGACCGCGACTGGGTCCGCCACAGGGTCAGTGGCTTGGCGCCGCGTGTGAGCCTGGCATGTGGGCCTGGCGCCAAGCGTGGGCCTGGCGCCAAGCGTGAGCCTGGCGTGTGGGCCTGGCGCAGGGGCGCGCCACCCGGAACGACCTGGCTCGGCGCCCAGCTGCGGGGGCGCCAACTGCGCGAGAATGGCTGTCAGAATGGCTGTCAGCCGAATCGGTCCACAGGCAGGTTGGACATCCCTCGACTCCTCGCAGGCTCTCGATGGTGGCGCGTCCGGCATCGCTGGTTGACAGCCCCGGGCGCACCACGAATAGAAATCCGCCCGCTGCCGACTGACTCGACCGACGCGAACTGACCGCGGACGAAGTACGGAGGTTAGTGTTGGCGGCCCTGCGGGGCTCGCCCCATCTCAATCGAGCCCGCGGTTGCAGTCGCGGAGACCCGTGAACGCGAATGTCAGGAGCGAACGGTGATGCAGTGACAACCCAGCGTCGAGAGGTCGCCCGCGGCCAGCGCGGCCCGATAGGCCTGGATGGTCGTTTCGGTGCGGTAGTGCTCTCGGATCTCGATGAGCAGGCTTCTCGCGGTCGCCGCGGAGATGCCGGTGGTCAGGCCGGCGAGCGCGTAGGTGCCGGTCTCGGCGTAGGCATCGAGAACCGCGAGCTGTCGCATCGTCGGCTCGCTCGGCCGGATGATCGCTGCGGTTCTGGCGGACTCGATGACGTTGGGTAGTTTGCGCATCGCAGAGCGACAGTAGCCAGTGCCGTGATGGATGTCATGACGAGCCTTCATCACAACACCACGAGCCCATTCGGCCACACCAGCACTATCATGGCGCTGGAGGGTCCCTCGCACAATGGCGGTAGTCGTGATGGAAAGCCACGCCGAGACACCCGCGATCGAAGCGCAGCGCGCGCTCGTGCTCCACGACCGCCCGCTGGTCATCGACCTCATCACCCTCACGCTCAACCACGGCGACTTCGAGGTCCGTGCTGCGGCCGACCTGGCCGAGGCCGTGAGGATCATGGGCGAATGGCACCCGGATCTCACCGTGATCGATATGGACCATGATGAGAGCACGGAGCTGCTCTCGCGCCTCGGCGCCTCGAACCGGCTGACGCGGCGCCTGACACCCGCGCTGGGACTGACGCGGCGCGGCGACCTCAAGGCGAAACTGCGGGCGTTCGACCTGGGTGTCGACGACATCCTGACGATGCCCTTCTCGCCCGAGGAGCTGCTCGCCCGGGCTATCGTCATCACCCGGCGGGCAACCGGCACGGTCCGTCCGCTCGTGCCCGTGATCAGGCTCGGCGAGATCGAGGTCGACATCCTTAGTCGCGAGGTGCGCGCCGGGACCTCGGTCATCCACCTGTCCGGGATCGAGCAGAGCCTGCTGTACCTCCTGGCCAGTCGTGCCGGCCGGGTCGTCACCCGCGAGGAGATCCTCGACGCCATCTGGGGCACCGATTTCGTGACCGAGAGCAACATCGTGGACCGCCATGTCCGGGGCCTGCGTGTCAAGCTCCAGGACGACTACAAGCACCCGCGCTTCATCGAAACGGTGCCGGGGCAGGGCTATCGCTTCATCCCGACGTTTTCCAACACCGGCCGGAGCGGCGGATTGCAAGGGGACGAACCCGCGCACGCCTGAGCGCCGCACCTCTGGTCGCGTGGCGCGGATCTCGATCGCCGGCAAGTAGCACGGCCCACTCCTCAGCAGGCGGAGTGACGACGCCTCGCTGCTGCTCTATCTGGCCGAGCGTCGTGGCCTGGAAGCGCTGGCTCGGAGCTTACGGTCGCACTGGCTGCACAACGACCGTCCGCGCGTCCCCTTGGCGACCACCGCGGCGGGCAACCCGGCGCACGCTCCACAGCGCCGCCTGGGCAACGGCAAAGTAGCGGAGCGGCAGGAAGAACAGGCCAGCCCTGACCAATCGGCGAACCGACGGGTCGTCACCGGCTTGGCGAACGAGGTCAAGCGTCGTAATCGGATGGGCGAGGCGCCTGGCGAGACCGCGAGGATCTCGCCGGGCATGACCGGCGAGCTCCCGGACCGTCGCCGAGTGAGCGGCCGTCGAGAGCACGTCGGCGATCGCCGGTACCGCGGCGAGACGGGTCAGTCGGCCGAGTCGGCCAACTCGGCTGAATCTGGACATCATGTGCCTCGTGCGGTTGTGCGGCTCCTCGGACGGAGGTCGGGGTCTTCACCTGAGCTGGTCGTCAGCGAAGGGCGGCCAGCTTCCTCTACATCGGGGACGCCGTCGCCGTTGTTCGAGCCGAGGCCCAGCGGATATCCGGCTGCGTCAGGGGTTGTGCTATCCGTGAACTGGGAGGCCTCGATCGGCGCGGTCTCGGCAGCACTGAACGGGGTCGGATGACCGCGCTCGATCTCGGTCCGGTCGCGCAGATTCGATCGCGCGGCCGAGATTTGATTGCGGATCGTCCTTGCTCCAAGCGCCAACCGAGTGCGCAGTACCTCCCGGCTTGCGATGGCCCAGCTTGCGAGGCCAGCGACCATCAGTCCGCCAACGACCAGCGGCCACCGCCGCCGGCGTGCACGTCGACCGATGTGAGCGGCCGCCGCAGCCCCTGCCACAGCCTTGCCGACGTCGACGGACGGCAGGTCGATCTTCGGCCATTCCAACGTCGACAGGCGGTCGATCGCGCCTCCAAGCACATCACGCGCCTGACCACCGGTCATGCGGACGTCGTCTGCGAAGTCGCTACCCCGCTCGCGGGTGGCGTCGACGAAGTCGCTACCCCGCTCGCGTGTGGCATCGACGAAACCGCTCACGCCCGGGCGGGTTTCGGTCCTGGTCATGGGTCATCCCTCTCGATCAAGAGGCTCAACTGGCTCGGGACCTGCCATGTTGCGGACCGGTCCTGCGCAGGAAGGAGGAACGGTGCCAGGTCCTCGACCGCGACGCCCATTGCGGGCGCACGAGCTCGCTGCGAGTGTGCGCTCCCGATCCCGGGATGTCATGACTGCCCGTCATCCTGATCGAGCCGAGGACGCGACGGGTCTCCGACCGAGGTGGGGCGCCGGCTTCTCCATGCCAGGCCCATTGAACTCGTCGCAAGCCATCGCAAGCGGACCCGCGAGCTACCGGGGCGGAGTGTACTAGGCGATCGTGACGTCCTTGCCCAGGACCGCGGACGGACGCTCGGTCGGCGCGCGTCCAGCCTCGAGCCGTCGCGAGATGAGCGACAGCGGGTAGTTGATCAGGAAGAACACCACCGCGAGCACGATGTACGTCTCGAGGACGTTGCCGTAGAACGTGAAGAACGACCGGCCGAATCCGACGAGCTCCTGGGCGCCCAGGATGAACGCGAGCGAGGTGTCCTTCATGAGGGTGATCAGCTGGGACACGATGGCCGGCATCATCCGGGCGATGGCCTGGGGCAGGACCACGAGCCGCATCGTCTGCCAGTAGTTGAGGCCCAGCGAACGGGCCGCCTCGACTTCGCCGCCGGGGATCGACTTGATCCCGGCCCGGACGATCTCCGCGATTGTCGCGCTGTTGTAGATGGTCAGCCCCACGATCGCCGCCTGGATGGCCGGCAGGTCGATCCCCAGGCGCGACACACCGAGGAAGATGATCAGGAGCAGGGCGAGGATCGGGGTCGCACGGACGAGCTCGATGTAGCCGCTGATGAGCCAGCCGATCGGACCGCGCAGCGACGATCGGGCCATCGCCAGCGGGATCCCGATGGCGAGCGCCAGGACGAGCGACACCCCACCCATGACCAACGTTACGACGAGCCCCCGGCCGAGGAACGTCCAGGTATCGAGGCGGAGGAACGGCTCCCACGGTTTGACCGGGATCGTGCCCGACACGAAGCCGGCCACGATGAGCGCGGCGATGATGGCGGCCGTCCAGACCTGCCCGCTCACCCGGCGACCGGCGGCCCGAACGATCGGCGCGGCCGTCATCGGGCGAAGGCCAGGCGCCGCTCGAGGCGGCTGAGGATGAACGCCATCGACATCGTGAGCGCCCAGAGGACGAACAGCGCGGCGATGAACCCGTCGATCGTGGCATTGCGGGTCTCGATGATCCCGGCGACCTTGAGCAGCTCGTTGGCGGCGATCGCAGAGACGATCGTCGTGTTCTTGGCGAGCGCGATCGCCACGTTGCCGAGCGGCGGGATGACCGTGCGAACCGCCTGCGGCAGCACGACCAACCGGAGCGACTGGATCTGGCTCAGGCCGAGTGAACGGGACGCCTCGATCTGGCGAGCGTCCACGGACAGGATCCCCGAGCGCACCACCTCCGTGACGTACGCCCCGGTGTAGATCGCGAGTCCGATGATCCCGACGACGACCGGATCCCGGGTGATGCCGAGGTTCGCGGGAGCGAGGAGCACGGCGAAGAAGAACAGCTGGACGAGGAGCGGGGTGTTGCGGAAGAACTCGACATAGGCGCCGGCAAGCGACGAAAGGACATTGCCGCCCCACACGCGCAGGCTCGCCATGAAGACGCCCAGGACCAGCGACGCCGCCAGCCCGGCGGCGAACAGGATCAGGGTCGTGCGGATCCCCCCGAAGAAGAGGTCAGCGTGCTCGACGAGGGCCGGTGTGAAGAACGGCATCGTTGCTCCGCAGAGGGATGACGAGGTCCTACCTCAGAAGGGCGCCGCCGGAACGGTTCCGGTGAACGGCTTGATCCACTTCTCGTAGAGGGCGGCAAGCCGGCCGTCCTCCTTCATCGCCTCGAGCGTGCTGTCGATCAGCCCGACGAGGTCTTCCTTGCCCTTCTTGATGCCGATGCCGAGGGGCTCCTCGGTGAAGGCTCCGCCAACGATCTTCGTGGCGGGGAACTGCTCCTTGAGCCCGAACAGGATCGTGTCATCCGTGCTGACTGCATCGCACCGGCCGTCGGCCAATGCCTGGCCGCTCTCCGTGTACGTCTTGAACAGCACGAGTTCTGCCGTCGGTGCCTTGTCGCGAACGTTCTTCTCCGACGTGGAACCCTCGCCAGAGCAGACCTTGACCCCGTTGAGGTCGGTGACGCTGGCGATGGAGCTGTCGTCCCGGACGAGGATCGACTGACCGGCCACGTAGTAGATGTGGCTGAAGTCGATCTCGAGGCGGCGCTTGTCGGTCGCGGTCATCGTGCTGGCCACGATGTCGACCTTATCCTCCTGGAGGAACGGGATGCGGTTGGCACTCACGGCTTCGACGAACTCAGGCTCGACGCCAAGAGCCTCGGCGATCGCTCGGCACAGGTCGGCATCCAGGCCCTCGACCGTGTTGGTCGTCGGATTCTTGAAACCAAAACCACGGACGTCGAACTTCGTGCCGCAGACGAGCTTGCCGTTGGCCTGGATCTTGGCCATCGTGGAGTCGGCGGCGAAGCTCGGCTTGTCAGCACCGGTATTCGTTGACGAACACGCGGCGAAGACGAAGGCGATGACGCCCAGGAAGATTGTCATTCGTTTGATCATCTAGATAGTCTCCTCTGTGATGCCGGTCGGCGACCGGTGGCCGTTGGACCTGAAGCGAGCCTCCGTCAGTGCTTCAGGATCTTGCTCAGGAACTGCTTGGTGCGGTCCTGGGTTGGCTGGGTGAAGAAGTGCTCTGGGGTGCCTTCTTCGACGATCTCGCCCTCGGCCATGAAGATGACCCGGTCGGCGACCTCGCGGGCGAAGCCCATTTCGTGGCTGACGACCAACATCGTCATGCCCTCACGGGCGAGGGCCTTCATGACCTCGAGGACCTCGTTGATCATCTCGGGGTCGAGGGCGCTCGTGGGCTCGTCGAAGAGCATGATCTTGGGTTCCATCGCGAGCGCCCGGGCGATCGCGACGCGCTGCTGCTGACCACCCGAGAGCTGGGTGGGCCGCACGTCGGCCTTCTCCTCGATGCCGACCTTGACCAGGAGCTTGCGGCCACGCTCCTCGGCGCTCGCCCGGTCCATCCCGCGGACGTGCATCGGGGCGAGGACCAGGTTCTCCATGACGGTCATGTGCGGGAACAGGTTGAACGACTGGAAGACGACACCGATCTCGGCGCGCAGCTTGTTGACATCGATCTTGTCGTGCGCGATCGCCCTCCCATCGACCACGACCTCGCCCTTCTGGACGTGCTCGAGCCGATTGACACAGCGCAGGAGGGTGCTCTTGCCGGAGCCAGACGGCCCGATGACCACCACGACCTCGCCAGGATCGATGTGCATGGAGAGGCCCTTCAGGACATGGAGGGATCCGAACCACCAACTGGCGCTCCACCGTCGCGCGTCGGTGGGCGAAGTGGCTGGGCCGATACTCGAACGGCGCGGGATCAGGCCGTGCCAGGAGCTGACGATGGATCAGATGTCGGACTCGCGACAGCAGCCCACCGCATCGGCGAACCGACCGGAAGACAGGCAATCTATCACGAGGGGCCAACCGCGGCGGGGCGGGCAGCAATTCCGTGCTCGGTTTACGCCGCAGGTTCCTGCCAGATATGCATCACGTGACTGTTGGTCGAAGGAAACGGTGTCACTGATGCACCACGCGGGTATCTGCCACCTATTGCACTCCGTCCACGCTCAGATGGAGCGCTCCCGAACTTCAGGCCCGTGACGATGAGTCAACTGGTGAATATCTGGCCGGACGGCGGCCGTGGCACGGGCTTCGGCACCCACCCGAGCCAGTCTCCCGTGGACGCGGTCTATTCCGGCAACCTGGCCGCGATGTACACGGATGGGCTCAGATCCAGCGGGGCGAGACGAGCCTGAAGGCGTGCTTCCAGCCACCACAGGAACCGCGAGCCGACGAGCCGCTTCAGCCACGGTGTCCGGAAAAGCGAGACGGCGCGACGCGAGGTTGGAATCAGGCCCGCGGCCCTCAACTGGCGCTCCACCGTCGCGCGTCGGTGGGCGAAGTGGCTGGGCCGATACTCGAACGGCGCGGGATCAGGCCGTGCCAGGAGCTGACGATGGATCAGATGTCGGACTCGCGACAGCAGATGGTCGCGGTTCGCGAATTCGAGAATGACAAGGCCGCCGGGGCGGAGCATCCGCGCGATTTCGGCCAGCACTGGCCCGGGATCGCGAAGGTGCACCATCAGGCGCACAGCGACGATCACATCGACGGTTCCGTCACCGATGGGGACGGACGAGGCCGCGGCCTGGATGACCGAGAACCTGGGATCACGACCAACCGTCTCGCGGGCCGCTGCAATCATCTCGGGCGATGCATCAACGAGTGTCACGCGCTCGAATGCCGCGTATTCATCGCTGAGCCGCCCGAAGCCGGCTCCCAGATCCAGGAGGTGCGATCGGCCAGCGGGCAGCAGGGCCCGGAGCGCGATCCGGTCGCAGCCGTCCTCGTACGTACGCGTCGCCCAGAATTGGTCGCGATACGAGAGGTCATACCGGGGCGGCCGATTTCCCACGACAGATCCGATATTCGCGACGGCGACTGGCTGGTCGCCACCTGGCTGAGCGGCAAAACTCCCGTCGACATCGGCCACCGCCGCATCATGGGGATCGATTATGAAGGCAAGATGAAAGCCTGAAGCCGGTCGCTGGAAACAATGCGCCGGGGATCCGGCGCGAGGCGCGCGCGTCTGGCAAGATAGCGGCCGCTCCGAGCCGTCCGGGTTCTCCGATCGGCGGCGAGCAGTCACCGGTATGGGTCGGTCGGGCAGGTGGTGAGCCCAAGGGTCTGTAAAACCCTCGTCTTCGACTGTGGCGGTTCGATTCCGCCCCGGCCCACCAGCCTTCGGGCTCAGACCTCCCCCACCTCGTCGAGCGCGGCGTGAAGCTCGTGCGAGTGAGTCCGCAACCAGCGGCGCCAGGTGACGTGGTCCGGTCGACGATCGGTGACCAGCGCCCAGAACCGCGGACCGTGCCCGAACACGCGGAGATGGGCCAACTCGTGAATGACGACCGTCTCGAGCGCCTCGGGCGGAGCGAGGATCAGTCGCCACGAGAACGACAACGATCCCTTGCGTGAGGCGCTGCCCCAGCGCGATCGTGTGTCGCGCAAGGTGATCCTCGTGGGGCTGACGGCAAGACCGGCACCCTGGACGGCCACCGCGCGGTCGATCGCAGTCGTCGCCCGCTCTTTCAGCCATACGCGCAGAACCTCGGCGGGCGGTCGTCGGTCGCGGGCTGAAATGAGAACGTGCAGCTCGTCGCCATCCTCGGCTCCGAGGCGCGCCACGGTTGACCGACGAACCTCGGGCGGTCCAACGGCAATTCGCAGCCGATGCAGTTCGCCCAGGAACCGGAACTCCGCGCCGTCGGCGATCCCACCGCGGCCTGCGATGACGGCGCGGTGCTGATCGAGGCGCGCGAGGTGGCGTCGGACCCACGGTTCGCGTTCAGCCAGGAAGCGTTCGATCTCGCGGTCCGGATGGCCCCACCCGCGACGCGATGGCAGGGGGACCGAGACGATCAGACCACGGCGCGGATCGATGGTCACGCGCATCGTGCGCGAGCGAGCCGAGCGCCGGAGACCGTAGCGAAGATCGCCACCGGGCAGTCGGGCCTGACGAACCTCGAGATCCTGGGTGGCGGTCATCGGATCGATGGTGCCACGCAAGAAAAAACGGTGACGACGGAGCCTCCGACCGGCATCATGTCGCGACGAGGAGGCGGCGCGTGAGCGGAGGGGCGTGGAGTGGCGACGATCTGCCGACCTTCGACGCCCATGACTCTGAAGCCTTGCGGATGGGACGCAGTGCTGGTGGGTCGAGCGGCCCCCCACTCGGCCCCCCGCTCGGCCCGGCTCGGGGCGCCGGGCTCGCCGCCGGCCTGGTGGTCCTGCTGGTCGCGGCCATCGCGCTTGGCGGCCAGGCGAACACTGCCGCGACCACGGAAAGCCCGGCCAATAGTCCGACCGCTGGCGCAACGCTGACGGCGACTGCGACCGTCAGCCCGGCTTCCCGAGCACGGCAAAGTGCACCGATCTCCCGGCAACAGCGACGACATCGGTCGAACTCCGGCTCGACGGTGGAGGTTTGACGCCCGGCGCCGCAGACGGCGCTGCGGTGCCCGTGGTGAAAGTGCTGGCGGGGAACTCGATCCAACTCCTGATCGACGGAGCCATCTGCGCGCTGCAGTGGAACATCACCTGGGAGGATGGGCCGGGCGGCCCCACCACGTTCTACGCGTCGGCCAATAACCCAGGCTCCGGCTCAGGGTTCGAGGCCGAGAACCGCTGGGCGTTCACGCCTGGATCGTGAGCCCGGCGGCCGCACGCCCGCCGCCGCATGTCGGTCAGCGGGTCTTCATCCTGATCGCGATCTCGCCGTGAACGGGCCAGACCGGCGGCGCCACGGAGCCGCTCTGACCTCCTGCTATACTCCCGCTCCGGCGCGGGGCTATAGCTCAGCTGGAAGAGCGTCTGAATGGCATTCAGAAGGTCCGGGGTTCGAGTCCCCGTAGCTCCACCAACCCCCACCTCCCGGCGCATCGGCCCTGCGCGGTCGCCTGCCTCACGCGCTCCCGGCGCCACCCCGGGACACGATGATTCGGCCCGCCACGTCGATGGCCACCCGATCCCCGGTTCGAATTCCCCGGTGGAACGCCCGGCCCGCGACCAGCAGCGGCGGTGCATCTCCGTAGAGTTCGCCCGCGACGAGAGCACCAATCAGGAGGATGGGATCCTCGACGGCGAGGATGATCGCGCGAGGCGCGGTCCCGGCCCGGACGGCTTCCGCCAGGACCGAGCTGGACGAACTCGAGCCACGACCCGCGGGCATCACCAGGATCCGACCGCCCGCCCTGGCGCCCAACTGCGGATGGGCGCGGTCGATGATTCGTCCCGTCTGCGGATCGAAGCCACCCCACAGACTGAGCGGCTCATCGAGAACCAGGGCGACACCCTCTGCCCCCCCGGCGGCGAGCACTCGTCCCCTAAAGGCCATGCCAGAGCTCGCGATCCCGGACGAC
>JBBQMH010000056.1:0-15486 GCA_038328755.1 Candidatus Limnocylindrales bacterium | reverse complement strand
CGTGGCCATCGCCGGTCTGGCGCCACGAAACCCGGGACGGCGGCCCTCGAGCGGGCGGCGCGGCGATTCGACTGTCTCGATCGTCACGAGATCGCGGCGCAGCAGGCTGCCGATGACGGAGGCGCCGTACCGCGCGGAGAGATCGGGCGCCGTGATCCCGCCAGGCCCGGCCTCCTCCAGGGCGGCGATCGCGCTGGCCTGCCGCGGCCCAAGGCGGCGAGAACCGGCGCCGCCGGCCGGCGTCCCGGCGTGCACGATTCGCACGTAGCGCGGCCCGCTCCCGGAATCGAGCAGCGTCCAGTCGAGCTCGACCCGCCCAGCCTCCCGCAAGGCGCGGAGTCGCCGCAGCAGACTCGCTCGACCCTCGGGGCTGCGAAGGCGCCGCACGGCACGCGGACCGTCTCTGAGCTGTTCAAGGACCTCGGCATCAGAGGGATCGTCCGGCGCGACTTCCGTGCCGGCGGCGCCCGTCGGCCGAGGCCGCTCCTCGGCCACGAGCTCAAACCGCTCGAGCATGCCGGGCGGAAGCATCGCCCTCAGCACCATGGCCGGCGGCGCAAGGTACGTCGCGGCGATCAGACCGGCGAACTCGATTGATGCGGGAGCCAGGAGCGGGCCATCGGCGCGGACCCGATCCAGGATGGGCTTGGCCTTGATCCCATCCGGGGCCGCGGCCCGGCCCAGGACGATCCCCAGCGCCTGCCGGCGGCCAAACTCCACGAGGACCGCCTCGCCGGGACGGAGTGGCTCCAGGCGCTCCGGCACGCGATACGTGAATGGATGGCTGCCAGCCGCTCCGGCCGCATCAATCGCGACGGCTACGCAACTCTGACCCGGGTCGAGGTCGCCACCCGTGCTCAATTCGGCAGGGCCGTCCTCATCGGAAGATGCTGCCAGCCCGAGCGTGACCTGGTCCGTTCCCTCGAGCACGGGGCCCGACTCCTAGATCCGCGTCCGACGCCGTGGATGGAGTGCCTTCTCGCGTAGGATGATCTCGCGGATCAGGTTCGCCGTCCGCTGGACCTGGTCCGTCTCGTTGACGATGACGTGGTCGTAGTCGTCCTGGCGTGCGAGCTCCACGGCGGCGTTCCGCTGACGGATGTCCAGCTCATCGGCCGATTCCGTCGCCCGCGACCTGAGACGCTGGAACAGATCCTCCAGCGATGGCGGCACCAGGAAGATCAGGAGCGCATCTTCCACCCGCTGCTTGACGACCGCAGCACCCTGCACGTCGATCTTGAGGATCACATCGTGGCCGGCCTCGAGGGCCGCCCGCACGTCGGCCCTCGGCGTCCCATACCAGTTGCCATGGACCTCGTTGGCCTCCAGCAGCTCGCCGGCGCCCTGGAGGGCCGCGAATGCTTCGCGAGTCAGGAACCGGTAGTGAACCCCGTCCACCTCGTAGCTCCGACGCGGTCGGGTCGTGCAGGTCACGACGTAGTGGTAGTCCGGGATGCTTGGCTCCGAGCGGAGCGCGTCGATCACCGTGTCCTTGCCGACACCCGATGGGCCGGAGACGATGGCCAGGACCGCTCCCGGCGCACCGAGCGCCACCGGCACGGGGGACGAGCCCGTGCCCGTGGGCACGGGGGACGAGCCCTCGGCGCGGGTCACGAGCGGACTCCGCGAAGATCGACGAGGACGTCCTCCAGCTCCGCCGGAAGCGGTGCGGTCGCCCGGATCAGTTCGCCACTGGACGGCGAGGTGAGCTCCAGCCGCCAGGCGTGAAGGAAGAGACGCTCGAGTCGGTCGGGTCCCTTCATCGAGGTGCCGGTCCCGTAGACCCGATCGCCCGCCACGGGGTGCCCGATCGCGTCCAGATGAACACGGATCTGGTGAGTCCGGCCGGTGACCAGATCCAGTTCCAGCAGCGTCCATTCAGCGAACCGTTCCGCGACCCGGTAGCCGGTCGTGGACGGTCGCCCATCGGGGACGACCGCCATTCGCGTTCGGTGACGAGGATCCCGCCCAATCGGAGCTTCGATCCTGCCAACCGCGGCAGAGACCGAGCCCTGGACCAGTGCCAGGTAGGTCTTCTTGATGCGGCGGGCCTTGAGCTGGCCCATCAATGAGCCTTGCGCGCGGTCGGTCCGGGCGACCATCAGCAGACCGCTCGTATCGCGGTCCAGGCGATGGACGATGCCAGGCCGCCGTACGCCGGCGATCCCGCCAAACCCCTCCGAACCCGAGCGACCCAGGAGGGCGTTGACCAAGGTCCCATCCGCGTGTCCCGGCGAAGGGTGAACGACCAGCCCGGCTGGCTTGTTGATGATCAGGAGGTCCTCATCCTCGTAGACGACATCGACCGCGATCTCGGGTTGGGCCATCGGTGTCGCCGCCATCGGCTCCGGGACGTCGAGGCGAAGCTCCGATCCCGGCACGATCGGCATGTTCGCCCGGAGCGTCCGGTCTCCGGCGGTCAGGCGCCCAGCGCTGATCAGCTTCTGGACGTGACTGCGAGTCAGGCCCGTCCGATCCGTGACGTAGCGGTCAACGCGAGTGATCGAGGCGTCGAGTGGGACCACGAGAACGTGCACGCCCGGGGCTCCCGGTGCCGCGCCGCTCGATCCGGATTCCGCTTCAGGCGTCATTGGATTCACCGGTACCCAGGGCTTGGAGCGACGGGCGGAACGCCAGCGCAAAGAGGAGGATCACCGAGGCGCTGATACAGGCATCGGCAAGGTTGAACGTATAGAACCGGGTTGCGCCGAGTCCACCATCCACGAAATCGACGACGTACCCCAGCCGGAACCGGTCGATCGCGTTGCCGATCGCCCCGCCAAGCAGGAGGCCGAGCGTCAGTGTCATGAACGGACTGCTCCCCGACCGCGCATGCAGCACGACGATGAACGCGATCACGCCGAGACTGAGGATCGCGAACGGGATGACCTGGCCCCGGAACAGTCCGAACAGGGCGCCGTCATTCTCTGAGTAGATCAGTCGGACCAGGCCGTCGAGGAAGACCATGCTCCGGCCGCCGGAGAGCTCGTTTGCGATCCAGGCCTTCGATGCCTGGTCCAGGGCCACGATGGCCGCGACGAGGCCGAGGAACTTCCCCCAGTACGGCCGGCCGGCAGGCAGAGCCATCAGCGCGGGACGGCGTTCGTGTCGGACCGCCGGATGGTGATCGTGACCGGGCCCGAGTCCACGGAGCAGATCGCGGTCGACCCGTTTGACGGGGCGTGCTCAACGACATCCGCCAGGGTCTCGGCTGCGACGGCGGCCAGGTGCTCCGCGACTGCCGGGGCCAGGTCGGTAACGTGCAGGTCGATGCGGTCATCGAGCTCCAGGCCGGCCTCCTTGCGCAGGTCCTGGATCGCACGCTGCAACTCGCGAGCGTCACCCTCGGCCCGTAGATCCGGGGTCAGCTCGGTGTCGATCACGACGACCAGTCCCTCGTCGTGGGCGACCGCCGTCCCGGGTCGCGGCGTCGCCATGATCTCGACCTCGTCAGCGGCAAGGGTCACGCCAGCCAGTGCGACGGAACCATCCGCCAGGATCTCGAATGCGCCATCTCGTGCAGCGGCCATCACCGTGGGGATCGCCGCCCCGAGCCGTTTGCCAACCCGCGGCAGGAGGACTTTCACGCGGCGCTCGACCAGCCCTGATTCGTCACCGATGACCTCGACGTGGCGGACATTGACCTCCTCGGCGATGAGGGCCACCAGCGCCTCGAGTTCGTCGAGGTCGCCGCCCGGCAGGGCGAGCCACAGGCGGGCCAGCGGCTGGCGGACCTTGAGGTTCGCCGCGCCGCGCAGGGTCCGCGCCAGATCGACGGCTCGCCGGGCCACGGCCATTGCCTCCTCGAGGCGTTCGGACCGCAGATTCGCCAGCTCGGCGGTCGGAAACGGCGTCAGGTGGACGGAATGTGGTGCCTCCTGATCGGCACCAAGGGCGAGGTTCCCGTACATCTCCTCGGCCACGAACGGCAGGATGGGCGCCGCGACCCGGGCAACCGCAAGGAGCGCTGCGTGGAGCGTCGCGAATGCAGCCGCCTGATCGGCTCCCGCACCTCGCGAAAACCGCTTCCTCGACAGCCGCAGGTACCAGGTCGACAGATCGTCGATAAACCGTTCGATCTGGCGCGTGGCGCCGAGCGCGTCGAAGTCCCGCAGTCGAGCCTCAACGGCGGCCGCCAGGCCGGCGCTGCGCGACAGGATCCATCGATCCATCGGTGGCCGCTCGGCGACGGGCGGGTCGTCCGGGCCCGGAGTCCAGCCGGTCAGGCGCGCATACGTCGTGAAGAAGGCATAGACGTTCCACAGGACCAGCAGGCGACGACGAGCGTCATCCGCGGCCTGCCAGCCGAACAGGATGTTGTCGTCCGGCCTCGAGGACATGTAGAGCCAGCGCATGACGTCGACGCCCATCCGCTCCGCGGCCTCGTCAAACTCGATGGCATTCCCCCAACTCTTGTGCATCGCCCGGCCGTCCTCGGCGATCAGCGTCGCGTAGCCGAAGATGGTCTTGAAGGGCGCCTCGCGCCGGAGGACCGTGCTCATGGCCAGCATCGCGTAGAACCAGTTGCGGAACTGGCCGGGGAAGCTCTCGGTGACGAAGTCGGCCGGGAACCACCTCGACCAATACTCGGGATCCTCGCGAAAGTGGAGGGTCGAGAACGGCACGATCCCGGCATCAAGCCACGGGTTGCCGACATCGGCGATCCGTTCCGCGCGCCCGCCGCAGGTGCTGCAGGCGATGACGACGGCGTCGATGTACGGGCGATGTGGCGTATGGCCCTCGAACTGATCCCAGCCCTCGGTCGCCCGGTCCCGCAGCTCGTCCCGCCCGCCCAGGACCTCGAACTCACCGCAGTCGGCGCAGACGTAGATCGGCAGGGCCAGGCCCCAGTAGCGCTTCTTGCTGATCATCCAGTCGTGCATGTTCATGAGCCAGTCCAGCTCACGCTCATAGCCGAAGGACGGGATCCAGCGAATGGCGTCGACCGCCTCCATGATCTGGTAGCGGAGGCTCCGATCGACCTGCTCGCGAGTCAGCGTCTCGCGCGGCTGGTCGTAGACCTCGCCCATGCTGATGTACCACTCATCGACCAGTCGGTAGACGAGCGCCGTGCCGCAGCGCCAGCAGTGCGGGTAGCGGTGCCGGTAGCTCTCGAGGCGATAGAAGCGGTCGGTCCGACGCAGGTGCTCCACGATCGGGTCGGTGACATCCCGGACGTCGCGCCCAGTCAGTGAGCCAAAGCCATCGATGAAGATGCCCGACTCGTCGAGCGGCGCGATCACCGGAAGCCCGAGGGACTTGCCAAGCGCGTAGTCCTCGGCGCCGCAGCCCGGTGCGATATGGACGATCCCGGTCCCCTCCTCCTCGCCGACCTCGTCCCAGGCCACGACCCGGTGACGGTAGGGTCCTGCGCCGCCATCCTTGCCGTCCGTGCCTGCGGCAAAGGCGGCCGTGACCGCGGGTAGATCGTCGAACGGACCCTCGTACTGCCAGCCGACGAGGTCCCTGCCCGGGCGTTCCTCGAGGACCTCGAATGGGCCCTCCAGGGCAGCTTTCAGGGCACTCCGACCGAGCCAGAAGACCTCTTCACCCTGGCGAACGCGGACATACGTCAGCCCCGCACCAACGGCGGCCGCGACATTCGAGGTCAGCGTCCACGGGGTGGTCGTCCAGACGAGGAGCGACTCCCCCGGGCGGTCGACCAGCGGGAAACGGACCGTGAGACCCGGATCGTCCCGGTCCTGATAGCCCTCGGTCATTTCGTGCTGGCTGATGCCGGTACCGCAGCGCGCGCACCACGGCATCGTGTCGTGACCCTTGTAGATCCAGCCGCGTCGATGACATTCGGCCAGGAACCCCCAGATGAGATCGTTGTTCTCGTTGCTGAAGGTGAAATAGCTCCCGCCAAGCTCGGGCATTCCAAGGCGTCCGACGATCATCTCGACCGTGTCGGTCACCGGGCCGTCCGGGCCTTTGATCGTGGTGACCTGGGATGGGTCCGCCGCGAGCAGGTCACGCAGGCGACGCAGCTCGTCGGGATCGTTCCAGTCCATCCACATGCCCAGCCTGACCGACTGCTCCGTCTGTCTGGCGGCATAGGTCAGGACCCGCTGCTTGCACAGGCCGACGAATGCGGCGATGCCGTAGGCCTCGATGTCCCGCTTGGAGGTGAACCCGAGGTCTCGCTCGACATTGACCTCCACCCAGAGACCCTGGCAATCGAACCCGTTCTGCCAGCGCTGAGATTCACCCAGCATCGCGTGAAAGCGCTGGAAGACGTCCTTGTACGTCCGCCCCCAGGCGTGATGTACCCCCATCGGGTTGTTCGCCGTGATCGGACCGTCGAGGAAGCTCCAGCGCGGACCGTCGGCGTTCTGAGCGCGAAGCTGGGCGAACGTGCCGCGCTCCCGCCAGAAGGCGAGCGTCTCGTGCTCCATCGGAACGAGATCGGGGCGCGACGGAACCGGTCGGAACATCTGGCCTCGCGAGTGACGGGATGGCCGCCGCGATCGGCAGCGCCCTGCCCATCCGGCCCGGGCGCGACGGATGACGGGTCCGAGTATCCTACCCGCGATGCAGACCGCGCACGAGATGCGTCCGCGCCGACTCTCGGCCTTCGTCGCGGCCTTCCTCTCACTCATCTTTCCCGGACTCGGTCACGCCTACCTGGGCGCCTCGCGACGGGCGCTCGGGTTCGCCGCTCCGCCGATCCTGATCGGCGCCCTGATGGCCGGGATCGCCGTACGCCTGGACCTGTTCCAGCTGGCCGGCCTAGCGATCCAGGAATGGTTCATTGCCGGCATCTTCGTCATCAACCTCGTGGCCCTCGCCTATCGCGCCGCGGCAATCGTGGACGCCTGGCGGATCGCCCGCTGGATCCATGGTGCTGACGATCCGGGGCGACGGACCGTCTCGTCGGCCGGCCGGAAGACTCCAGGCACCGACAGCGCGCTGCGGGCTGCTTCGATCGCCGGACTGGTGGCAGTCCTGCTGGTCATGAGCACCCTCCACGTTGCCGTGGCGCGCTACGACGTGCTCCTCGCCGGGACCACGGCCTGCATCTTCGATCCCGGCGCCACGGACTGTCGCCCAACTGACGGCGCCGCCACGGATCAGCCTGCCGACGGGACGGAGACCTCGACGCCTGATCCAAGCGCGGTGGGCACCCCCGTCCCCGCCTTCACGATTCCACCGTGGAACGGCACGGACCGGCTCAACATCCTGCTGATCGGTGCCGATGAACAGGGCGGTGGCCACAACACGGACACCATGATCACGGTCTCCATCGACCCTGCCACCAACCAGGTCGCGATGTTCCAGCTCCCGCGTGACACCGTGGATGTGCCGATCCCGCCCGGACCGGCCCGCAAGATCTATGGCACCGCGTACGCGGGCAAGATCAACTCGTGGTTTGCCGCGGTCCGAAATCGCGCGGACTTCTACCCGGGAACCGACGAGACGCGCGGCTACAACGGCCTGAAAGCCGTGCTTGGCGAACTGTTCGGGATTGAGATCAAGTACTACGTCGAGGTCAATTTCGACGGGTTCCGGCGGATCGTCGATGCACTCGGTGGCGTGACCATCAACGTCCAGGTCCCCGTGGTCGACGACCACTACCCGGCCGGCGGTGGCGCCAACAAGCGCGTCTACATTCCATCCGGCATGCAGTACATGACCGGCGCCGATGCGCTCGTGTATGCCCGCTCACGGCACGGCTCGAGCGACTTCGATCGTGGAGCCCGCCAGCAGCGGGTGCTCCTGTCGCTGCGCCAGCAGACGGATATCGCTCGCGTTCTGCCACACGTCGATGCGCTGGCGTCCGCGCTGTCGTCATCGCTCCGCACGGACATCCCGCGAGACCAGTTTCCGCGACTCCTGGGATTGGCCGAGAAGACGACGTCGCGGAGCATTCGGTCGTACATCTTCACGCCGCCGTACTACCAGACCGAATACCTCTCAAGCCCGCGCGGATACATCATCGTCCCGAAGGAGAACCTGATCCGGGCCGCTGTCAGCAACGCGTTCAAGGAGGCCGCGGACGGGGGCCAGCACGAGTCCCTCGTGGCCGAAGGTGCGACGGTCTACGTCCTGAATGGCTCCGGGCGGACCAGAGAGGCGAGCCGAATGGCCGACTATCTCGAATTCCTGGGAGTTGCGGCCTCGGCGCCCGGTCAGCGACCCGACGTCAGCGGCCTCGCCGGGACGACGCTCCGTGTCTACAACGGCGCCGAGCTGACGAAGCCGAAGACCGTCGCCCTGCTCGAGGAGATCTACGGGGTCACGGCCAAGTTGGTCGACGATCCGGCGGTCACGGCCGACGTCGTCATCATCACCGGGCGCAATACGCCCGCCCTGACGCCCCCGCCGATCCCCTGATCGACACGGCGCCCGCGGCGCCACCCGCCGTTTCCTCAGGCCTTCTCGGTCACCTTGTATTCGAGGTAGCGGCCGGTCATCAGGCGAGTCTGGGCGTCAAGCGCGGGAAGATTCGAGAAGATCAGGCCGACGACGGGCAGCAGCAGCCACTGAACCCGGCTGACGATGTTGCGCACGACACCCCATGAGGCTGGCCTCGGCGGCGCAATGCGCTCCTCGACATACATGAGGACGACGAGGCAGGCAAAGGCCCCGGTGAGCAGCCACGAGGCATACAGCGGCAGGTTCTGGCCCAGGGTCGTTTCCGCAAACGCCGGGTTCAGGATCAGCGGCAGGTTCGACCCGAAGATGATGACGAACGGCGCGATCGCCCAGTTGAGGTGATCGAGCCATAGTTCCATCAGTCGCCCGATGCGAACGGACCGCGGAATCTCCGAGTGGATGAAGGCGTTCCGGATGAAGTACGGGATGTCGGTCACGCCCCAGGCCCAGCGACGGATCTGGGTGTACTGCTCCATCAGGGAACGCGGATAGGAGCGGGCCCGAACGGCGTCACCGTAGATCGGCATGAATAGCGGGATGGCGCGGAACTCGCCGGAGTAGCGGAAGAACGACTTCCAGTAGAACCGGCTGTCCTCGGGGATCGCGTCGGTGGCCCAGTAATCCACCTCGTGGATGGTCTGCAGGCTGACCGAGTAGGACGAGAAGCTGATGAGCTTCTCGGGGGTCAGTGAGCGTCCCATCTGGACCTGGGTGGTCCCGATCGCCACGAGACGGACGGCCAGCGGCGTGTCCCACATGTTGTTGTGGAACATCGGGATGGGCTGGTACAGGCGGCGGAAGCGGTCGGGGTCGGTCAGGAACGTCCAGCTCAGGTAGCCGAAGTAACCGCGGTGAACCCGGTAGTCGGAGTCGAGGTCGGTCACGAGAACCTCGCGCGGATCGAAGCCCCGGCCGACCAATTCGCGGTACAGCCACCGGCCGCCGTACGCCATGGCGCTGCTCTTGCCCACGACGATGCCCGGTTCCAGGGGATCGAGGATGTGGAAGAAGTGGAGGAAGCGATCCCCGAACACGTCGCGAAGCCTGGCCACGTTCTCCCGCCCGGTGGTATCGGTTTCGCGGGTGATGATCGCGATCATCCGGCGGCTCGTTGGCCAGTCGGCCTCGGCCAGGGCCCGGACGGTCTCGTACAGCTTCTCGTAGGGTTCCGTGTGGGTCGGAACGAGCGCGACATGCCACAGTCGATCAGGGTCCGGAATGGCATCACCACGCCTGGCGACCAGGCGGAGGAGCTCCTTGCGCTCGGTGCGGAGGCGGGCCAACTCCTGGCGGCCACCCTGAGCTGCCAGGCTATTCCCAGCGGCGTCCAGTTCGTCGATCCGACCCGCGATCAGCGGCATCCGCGCCTCGATCACGCCGATCCGCCCCGAGGGATCGCGCAGGGAATACGTCCTCGTCCGCCAGTCCTGGACCGTTGCCACGCGCAGGAGGGCGTAGGCGGCGGTGACACCGCCGGTCAGCATGACGGCCCGGTAGAGCCAGTAGACGTCGAACGACAGGACGAACCAGGCGACGAGCTCGGGCCATCGGAAGGACAGGGCCAACCCGGTGATGAGCAGGCCCCAGGTGATCGTTCCAGGCACGATCTCCAGGAGACGCTGGATCCGTCGAGCACGGTCAACAGGCTGAAGATCGACGACCGGAGCCGCGCGCGATGAATCCTGCGGAACGGCGGCGCGCTCGGCGGACGCGGGCTCTGCGGCCGCGGGCTCTGCCGCCGCGGGCTCTGCGGCTGCGCGCTCGACCGCCTCAGTCACCGATTGGGATCGGGGTGACCCAGTGCGACAGCGCCGGCGTACGGCCCCGGACGGCGTCGAAGTACGCCTCCCGGATGCGATCCGTCATTGGGCCCACCTCGCCCGACCCCACCGGCCGGTGGTCAAGCTCGATAACGGCGGAAACCTGGACACCCGTGCCGCACAGGAACATCTCGTCCGCGACGTAGATCTCCGACCGATCGATCGACCGCACCTCGAGCGGGATCTCCAGCATCACCGCGAGGTCGAGGATGGCCTTGCGCGTGACGCCTTCGAGAATGTCGTCACTGACCGGCGGCGTGAGCAGGACCCCGTTCCGGATGACGAACATGTTCGCCGCCGACGCCTCCGAGGCGTGCCCGTCCGCCGTGAGGACGAGGGCTTCGTCGAAGCCGTTCAGCTCGGCCTCTGACTTCTGGAAGGCCATGTTGACGTAGCCACCCACGATCTTCCCGCGAGCCGGCAGGGCGTCGTCCGAATTCCGGCGCCAGGACGACGTCATGAGCCGGACGCCCTTGTCGATGTCGAGGTAGTTACCGAACGGGACCGCCAGGATGACCAGTTGGTGATCCAGGTGGTGGAGCCGGACCCCGATTGCCCGTGACGACTTGTAGAAGCACGGGCGGAGGTAAAGATCCTCCGTCAGTCCGTTCCTTGAGGCGGTTTCGACCACCAGGCGGACCAGCTCGTCGGTGCTGGGCAGGTCCTTCATGAAGAGCATTCCGGCATTCCGGCGGATGCGTTCCATGTGCTCGTGGAGGAACAGTCCGTAAAGCGTGTTCTGCTCAGGATTCCAGTACGCCCGAATACCCTCGAACACGGCTGTCCCGTACATGAAGGAGTGCGTCATGACGCTGACCTTGGCGTCGCGCTGCGGGACGAACGCTCCTTCGAAGTAGCAGATCAGATCGTCGAGGGCGGGCGCCTGGCGCGGTGCCGGGGCGGAAGTCGGTGCGTTTTCGGTCAGCATTGGATGGAGCTCCTGATGGATCGCGGCGTCGGCCGCGGGACCCGGTCGGTACGGATTCGAGTATACCCGTCGCCCCGAACGGGCCGGTCGATGCTCCTCCATCAGGCCGGCTGCAGGATAGCCACGATCACGATCGCGAGATACGCCAGGTAGAAGACCCCGCCGATCAGGAGACTCCGGCCCGTCAGCGTTCCACGACGAAGCATCGGAATGAAGATCGCCGCCACCGACAGGAAGGCAATCCCGGCCGATGCGAATGCCACGTAGGAACCTGGGGCGATCACCCAGCTGGCCGGCGCAAAGACGAGAGCGACGACCGTCGGCAGGCTGGCCTGGAAGACCATCGCGCCGGTGATGTTGCCCATCGCCAGGGTGTCCTTGCCCTGGCGGACCCAGATGATCGAGTTGAACTTCTCCGGGAGCTCGGTCGCGATCGGTGCCACGATCAGGGCCAACAGCACCTCCGAGACGCCCAGCGTTGATGCGACATGCTCCACCGCCCCGACGAAGGCGATCGCTCCGAGCACGATGAAACTCAGGGCAGCGATGACCTGGACGCTCACGACGCGGAGGCGGGGGTGCCCCGGCTCGCGGCGATGAAGCGGATCCAGGTGGCGGAATCGAAGCGGGGCCAGATCCTCGAGATCGATCTCCGGGTCGGCCTCGAAATGCCGCTTCACGTAGAGCGCGTAGATCAGGATCAGAACAGCGGCCACGACGAGCTTCGGCCAGGTCGGTTCGACCGGGAGCAGGGCGGCCCCGATGGCCAGCGCATAGGCAACGGCGAAGACCCGGATATCGAGCCCGAGCACATGGACGTCGACCGGCATGACGTCCCCGGCCGGACGTCGACGACCCTGCCAGACGACCGCGGCACCGGTCACGAACATGGCCAGGGTCGCGAGCATGAAGGGCGCACCCAGGATGGCGCCGACGCCGATCCCTTCGGTGGCATGCCCGTCGGCAAAGAGAATCGCGATGATCGGGATCATGGTTTCCGGCAGCGCGGTCCCGACCGCGGCCAGGACGGACCCGACAGCACCCTCGGCCAGCCCGAGCTTTCGCCCGAACCACTCGATCCCGTTGGTGAAGAGTTCCGCCCCTGCCAGGATCAGCAGAAACGAGCCGAGCAGGATGAGGAGATCCACGATCAGGCCCTCAGGGCGCTGGTGCGGGACGCGAGCGAGACCATCGTCCGATCGACCCTGACAGAGTCCCGGTTATGGTCGAAGGTGCTGGGGTGCGTACGGGAGCAGGGCCACGATGCGTGCCCGCTTGAGGGCCACCGAGAGTTCGCGCTGGTGGCCGGCGCAGGTGCCGGTCTTGCGGCGCGGCTCGATCTTGGCGCGCTCGGACAGGAAGCGGCGGAGGCGATTGACCTCCTTGTAATCGATCTGAACGGTCTTGTCCGCGCAGAACGAGCACACCTTCCGGCGGCGCCGGTCCCGATATTCGTCCTTTTTGCGTGAGGTGCGAGGTGCTGGCATGGTGCAGGGTCTCCTGGTGGCGCCCGGTCAGGGCGCAGGGGGTCGAGTCGTGATCAGAACGGAAGTTCGTCGATTTCCGTGTCGTCGATGCTGGGGGCTCCGCCCGAGCTCTGGCCCTGGCCTGGCCCGCCTGAGGCGGGTGCGCCCGAGAAGCCGCCCTCCTGGTCGCGCTTGTCGAGGCCGACTACGTTGTCGGCACTGACATCGAGGGACATCCCCTTGCGGCCGTCGTTGGTCTCGTACTCGCGGGTCCGAAACCGGCCGTCAACGAAGACGCGGCTGCCCTTCCGCAGATTTTCGGCGGAGCGCTCGGCACGATCGCCCCAGACCGAGACCCGGAACCAGTCCGTTGCCTCGACCCATTCGCCCGTGGCCTGATTCTTCGTCGCTTGGTTGACGGCAACGCTGAAGGTCGCGACGGGGCGGCCATTCGGGGTGTAGCGAAGCTCGGGATCTCGCCCGAGGTTGCCGATGATCTGGATCTTGCACAGGGCAGCCATCGGTGACTCCTCTCAGTCGATGGCGGCCGGGGCCGCCTCGCTCTCGGACTCGTCGATCTTCTCGGACTCGTCGTCCTCGTCATCATCATCGGCGGACGGAAGGTCGGTGTCGTCGAGATCTTCCGACCCATCGTCGCGGCGGGCTCGAGTCGGCCGATCCTGGCGAATCACCAGGTGGCGCAGGACTTCCTCGGTGATCATGAGGGTTCGCTCGAGCTCGGCAATCGTACCCGCCGCGCCCTCGAACAGCACGATGTGATACGAGCCCTCGCGGTGGCCGTCGATCGGGTAAGCGAGCCGGCGGCGCCCCCAGGGGGCCACCTTGATGATCTGTCCGCCGTCGGCGGTGATCTGACCGGTCGCGCGATCCACGATCGCAGCGATTCGGTCGTCCGGCGCGTCGGGCCGGATCACGAGCATCAGTTCATATCGGCGCATGGGCCGTCATTCTCCTTCCAATGGGTGTGCCCCGCTACCCAACGGGCGCGGAACGGAAAGGCCGGCCGGGAGTCTACCACGGGTCGCCGTTGTATCCTCAGCAGCCGCCGTGCTTGCGAGCTTCACGGTATCGTCTTCTCGACCACGAACCCGCTCCGCCTCGCCTGGAGGTCACGCTTGGCTGCAAGCCAGATCCTGCTCATCTCGGACGGCGGCGACACCGTCGTCAAGGACGCCCTCGAATCAGCGGGCCACGAGACCACTGTCGTCGACCTCGCCACTGCCCTCGCTTCGGAGCCTGCGACTGCGGGCATCCAGGTCCTCGTCCTCGACGAACCGGGCGCCGTCGCCGCTGCGGTGGCGGCCTGTAGGCAGATCCGTGGCGCCAAGGGCCTCGCGGCTCTGCCCGTCCTGTGCGTCATCTCGTCCGATGACGTGGAGGACCGCATCGACCTGCTTGAGGCGGGAGCTGACGACGTCGTCGCCCGGCCGTTCGACGTCCTCGAACTGGATGCCCGGGCGGAGGCGTTGGCCCTCAGGTTCATCCGCTCTCGTGACCTCAGGAACCCGAACCATATCGACACGGCGATTCGCGAAGGCAGTCAGCGGCGGATCATCGGCATCTTCTCGCCCAAGGGCGGAGCCGGGACGACCACCATCGCCGTGAACATCGCGACCTGGCTCGCCGCGCAGGTACCGGGGGCGGTTGCCCTGCTCGACCTCGACTTCCAGTTCGGCCAGGCAGCCACACACCTCAACATGTCCCCTCGGCTGACGGTGTCGGATCTGATGCGCGACGAGATCACACTCCATGACCCGGCACTGTTCGGTGCGGCCCTCGATCGGCACGGATCGGGCCTCCAGGTCCTCAGCGCCCCGGCAACCCCTGAGGCGGCGTCGACGATCACGCCGGCCGACGTCTCGACCCTGCTCTCGACCGCGACCGCGGCCTTCCAGCTGGTCGTTGCCGACCTCGGCTCGATCCTGGATGCCCGGACCGAGGCCGCCTTCACTCGGGTGACAGACCTCGTCGTCGTTCTGACACCGGAGTTCCCGGCGATCAAGTCGGTCCACGCCCTGAGTGAGCTCTTCGAGGCGAGGGGCAGCAGCGGTACCGAGGTGTCGTACGTCCTGAACACGATCTTCGCGCGCGAGCTCCTGCGCTCCGCGGACATCGAGGAGGCCCTCGGGACCACGGTCAGCGCGACGATCCCCTACGACTCCTTCGCATTCCTGAAGGGTGTTAACGAGGGCATCCCGATCGTCCAGGGCGCTCCGCGTACGCCAGCCGCGGAGGCACTCGGGCGCCTCGCCGCCCGACTCGCGGGCCTGCCCGGGTCGAGTGCCCCCGCCCCCAAGGCCAAGGGCCTCGGCGCGCTGTTCGGGCGCTCGTAGCCCGGCAGGCGCCGCCGGCGCTCTCGGAAGGGGCCGGCATCGCGGCCGGTCGTCACTCGTTGGTACCGGAGGAGGGAGTCGAACCCTCACGCCCTCGCGGGCTGCCGATTTTAAGTCGGCTGCGTCTGCCGTTCCGCCACTCCGGCTCCCGCAGCGTAGCGGAACTCCGGGCGCGCAGTGGGCGCGGCCCAGCGGAGGTGGAGGCGACGAGCGGATTCGAACCGCTGAATAGAGGTTTTGCAGACCTCCGTGTTAAGCCACTTCACCACGTCGCCTCAGGATCGCAGCCCGCGGATTGTGCCATAGGAGGCCGCGATCAGCCCTTCCGGCCCAACCAGCACCAGCATCCAGGGGCTGAGGATGGCTGCCCCTCGAGGATTCGAACCTCGCCTAACGGATTCAAAGTCCGCTGTCCTACCACTAGACGAAGGGGCATCCGATTCGGACCGTCAGGTGGGTGGTCCCGGCGTTCCGGGCAAAGAAATGGAGCGGAAGACGGGACTCGAACCCGCGACCCTCACCTTGGCAAGGTGATGCTC
>JBBQMH010000055.1:0-15717 GCA_038328755.1 Candidatus Limnocylindrales bacterium | reverse complement strand
CCATCGCGACGGCGGACGGGCCGGTCGGTGCGACCTGGTCGTAGAGCTTGTCGATCGCCTCTGCATGCCAGCGGATCGTGGCCGCGGTATCGGGGATGTCGAGCGTGCGGACGTCGCTGATCGGCTTGCCGGCATCCAGGGTTTCAGTGACGGCGAGCTCATCGTTGTGGGCGTCGATCAGGTTCGAGAAGCGGATGAGGATCTGCTTTCGTTCGACCGGGGCGAGATCCCGCCAGACACCCGCCTCGAACGCCCGCCGGGCGGCGGCAACGGCTCGATCCACGTCCTCCTCGCCGCACAGGGCGATCTCCGCGAGGGGTTCGCCGTTGGCCGGGTTTTCCGAGGTGTAGGTCCGTCCGCTCCTGGCGGGCATGAACTCACCGTCGATCCACGCAGACGTGCGGAATTGGAGCTGATCGACGGCTTCGTCAAGGGTTCTCGACACGCCAGACAACCTCCTGGGACCCGCACTGAAGTCCTGTGAGTATGGCGCACCATCCGCCGGATCGCTCGCGCTCGGTCACCCGGGCGCACCTGGTGCAACCCCGGCTACACTGCATGGAGTCTATGCAGTCTGGATAAGCGGTCCGGCGCCGGCAACGGCAGAACGAGGCCGCGAACTGGGGAGTCGCGTGGCACAGCGGTACGACGCGGTCATCATCGGTGGTGGCCACAACGGGCTCATCTCCGCCGCCTACCTTGCCCGCGCCGGCATGAAGACGCTGGTCCTCGAGCGTCGCCACCTGCTGGGCGGCGCGGCCGTGACCGAGGAGATCTTCCCGGGCTTCAAGTTCTCGATCTTCAGCTACGTCGTGTCGCTCCTGCGTCCCGAGATCATCCGGGAGCTGGACCTGCCAGCCCACGGCCTCGACATCCTGCCGCTCGACGGGACCTTCACCCCACTGCACAAGGGCGATGGCCCAAAGGGCGGCGACTACCTGTGGCGCGTCAACGATCACGGCCGCACCATCCGCGAGCTGCGTCGCTGGTCGAAGAACGATGCCGAGGCGTACGAGGAGTACGGCCAGCTGATGGTCGACATGGCGCGTTTCATCAAGCCGATCCTGGGCATCGTCCCGCCCGATCCGGCCTCGCTGGACCCGCGGCCGCTCCGCCCGCTTGGCGGTCTGGCACGGGCCTTCCAGAAGCTGACCGAGCGCCAGCAGGCCGTCTTCGTCCAGCTCATGACGATGTCCGCGTCCGATTTTCTCGACCAGTGGTTCGAGACGGGTCCGCTCAAGGCCACGATGTCTGCCTCAGGGATCATCGGCACCTACCAGGGCGTCAAGAGCCCCGGCACCGCGTATGTCCTCCTCCATCACTACATGGGCGAGATCGATGGCGCCTTCCGGGCGTGGGGCATTCCGAAGGGCGGGACCGGCAGCATCTCCGAGGCAATCGGCAGCGCCGCCCGGGCGCAAGGTGCGGAGATCCGGCTCGAGGCGCCGGTGGCGCGGATCCTCACCGCGGGTGGACGGGCCACGGGCGTCGTCCTGGAGAGCGGCGACGAGATCCTGGCGAGCTCAGTTCTGTCGTCGGTGGACAGCCGACGGACCTTCATCGATCTCATCGAGCCCGGTACGCTCGACCCCGAATTCGAGGCCGAAGTCAAGCGCTTCAAGTTCCGGGGCTCGTCCGGGAAGGTCAACATGGCCCTCGACGGGCTGCCGTCGTTCACCGCCCTGCCCGGACCCGGCGAGCATCTCCGCGGGGCGATCTCGATCAGCCCGTCGATCGACGACATGGAGCGGGCCTACGACGACGCCAAGTACGGTCACTGGAGTCGGAAGCCGTACATCGACATCATCATTCCGACGTTGGTCGATCCATCGATGGCCCCGCCCGGCAAGCACGTCATGAGCTGCTTCGTCCAGTACGCGCCGTACCACCTGGATCCGTCGCTCGGGACCTGGGATGACAACCGCGAGGCATTCGGCGATGCGGTCGTGGACCGGATCTCCGAGTTCGCTCCCGACCTCAAGTCGAAGATCCTCCACCGCAACGTCCAGACGCCGCTCGACATCGAGCGAACGACCGGCCTGACCGAGGGCAACATCTTCCAGGGCGAGCTGTCCCTGGAGCAGCTGTTCTTCAGCCGCCCGGTGCCCGGGTGGGCCCGCTTCAGGACACCGGTCCGCGACCTCTGGCTGTGCGGGTCGGCCACGCATCCGGGCGGCGGGATCATGGGCGCCAACGGGCGGATTGCCGCGATGGAGCTGCTGCGCTCGCGCGGAAAGAAGGTCGACTGATGGCCAGTTCGAACACCGGCGCGCCGCAGCCCGGCGCCGGCAGCTCCGCTGGCCCGTGGGATGCCGTCGTCATTGGCGGTGGCCACAACGCCCTGGTCACGGCGGCCTACCTGGCGAAGGGCGGCCTGAAGACCCTTGTGCTCGAGCGCCGGGACCGCCTCGGCGGTGCCGCGGATACGGTTGAACTGGCACCGGGCGTTCGCGTTCCGGCGCTGGCCCATACCGTCGGCCGGCTGCGACCATCCATCCAGCGCGAGCTCAACCTCAAGGCCCACGGCCTGTCGCTGATGGCCCCGGACGTCCGCGCGTTCGCTCCCTCGCCCGACGGTTCCGCGGTCACGCTGTGGAGCGATGTCGCGAGGACATCCGAGGGCCTGCGCCCGAGGTCGGCCGCCGATGCCGAGGCCTATGCCGGATTCGATCGGCTGGTCCGCTCGATGGGCCGGTTCCTCGACGAGCTCGGGCGCTCGGCGCCGCCGGATATCGAAGCGCCAGGCATCGGCGATGCGCTGACCGGCCTGAAACTGGGTCGGGCGTTCCGTGGCCTTGGCAAGCACGACTCCCGGACGATCCTACGCATCCTGCCGATGGCGGTTGCCGATCTCGTGGCCGAGGCATTCGAGACGGACGCGATACGAGCGGCGATCGCATGGCGCGGCGTTCGATACGGGTCGGTTGGGCCGTGGTCCGCTGGCACGGCCGCGATGCTCCTCATGGACTCGGCCGGCAACGATGGCGGCGCCGCTGGCGAGACCGTCTTTGCGCGCGGCGGCCCGGGCGCGCTGTCCGAGGCCCTTGCCTCCGCGGCTCGCGCGGCCGGGGCCGAGATCCGGACCGGGGCCGAGGTCACGGCGATTACCTCAACGGACGGTCGCGTGACCGGCGTCGTCCTTGCCGGCGGCGAGGAGATCGCCGCCCGCGCCGTGGTCTCGGGCGCTGATCCGAAGCGAACGCTGGTCGGGCTGGTGGATCCGGTGGCGCTCGGGCCGTCGCTCGGCTGGCGAGCCGGCAATATCCGGACGCCCGGTGTCGTGGCCAAGGTCAACTTCGTGCTCAAGCGGCTGCCGGTCTTCCCGGCTGCCGGTGACGATGCCGACCAGTTGCTCCGCGGACGCATCATCGTGGCTCCCGGCATCGACGCGATGGAGCGCGCCTTCGACGCCTCGAAGTACGGGCGGTTCTCGGAGGCGCCCATCCTCGAGGTGACCATCCCGTCGCTCACCGATCTGACCCTCGTCGAGGGCGCGAGGGCCGGAACGCACGTGATGAGCGTCATCGCGCAGTACGCGCCGTACTCGCTCCGTGACGGCTCCTGGGACACGACCGCGTCCCCCGGGGACGCGACCGCCGCCGACGCATTCGGCGACGCTGTCATCGCAACGCTTGAGGGCGTGGCGCCGGGTATCGGCAAGCTCGTGACCCATCGGCAGGTACTGACGCCGCTCGATCTCGAGCGGGACTACGGGCTGACCGGCGGACATCCGCTCCACGCCGAGGCGGGCCTCGATCAGTTCTACCTGTGGCGCCCGCTCCTGGGCCACGCCCGATACCGGATCGGCGGCCTCGACGGGCTGTACCTATGCGGGTCCGGGGCCCACCCCGGTGGCGGCATCACCGGCGGCCCGGGCCGGAATGCCGCGCGCGAGATCCTCGGGGACATCAAGAAGCGCCGCTGAGTCTCAGCCCGCGTCGGCGGGGGACCCGATCTCGGGCGGAATCTTGACCTCGGCCTCGATATCCGTATCGGTCGCCGGGTTGGGCTCCCGCGGGACGCGTACGGAGCGACCCTCCCGCTGGCCGACTCGCTGGGCCGCGCGAGCGGCAACGGGACCGTTGTCGACGCTCCGACCGAGCAGGTGGAGGAGCAGCGCGGACAGGACCGCCGCAATCGGGATCCCGAAGATCGCGCCACTGATTCCGGCGATCTTGCCACCGACGAGGACCGATCCCAGGACGACGATCGGGTGGATCTTGAGCGCCCGGGCCATGAGCCGTGGCTGGATGAAGTTCATGACGCCGATCCAGCCGGCCGCCATGATCACCAGCACGCCGAGCGTGGCATCGGGCCGCGAGACGAGGGCCACGAGCACCGGCGGCGCCCAGGCGAAGAACGGGCCGAAGAACGGGATCGCCATCAGGATCCCGGCCGAGGCCGCGGTCCCGGCGGCGTAATCGAGGCCGAAGGCCATGTTGGCCACGAGGGCCACCGCCGCATAGGCCAGGCCGAGGATGGCCTGACCCCGGAGGAACCCGCCGAATGACGCGGCGATGCTCCGCTCCAGCAGCCTGGACTCCTCCTTGTAGCGCGGCGGGGAGAGGCGGACCAGGAAGGCAAGAAGGCGGTCGCGATCGGCGACCATGTAGAGCGACAGGATCAGGATCAGGATCAGGTTCGCGATAGCGCCAAGGCTCGCGACCGCCACCTGCTGGAGCGGTCCGGCGAGCGCGGTCGCGTAGCGGCTGAGGTTGTCGAGAAAAGCGTTCGCCTGGCTGACCAGGTCCACGTCGGTGAGCCCGAGCCCATCCACGCGAGCCTGCCACGGGGCCACGAGCGACGGCAGGTCAGCGCGCAGGCTCGGGACGCTGGCGATGAAGTCGGTCACCGACGCCGCGATTGCCCCGGCCACGCCGACGATGAGCACCACGAGCCCGCCGAACAGCAGCACGTAGACCACCACGACGGCCCCCGTCCTGTTGATGTGCGAGATGGCGGCGACCCCCGTCACGACCGGGGTGAGGATGAAGGCGAGCAGCCAGGCCAGGAAGAAGACCAGGATGATGTCGCCGAACGCCACGAGGAGGTTCGCCAGGAAGCCCAGGACGACGAAGCCGAGGGCGACGGCCGAGAGGATGAGGACGATGTCCAGCCAGCGGCGCTCGCGCTGCGTCAGCTCGAAGCTCACGTCATCCGCCTCCCGTTCCAGGCCCGGCCTACCGGAGCCCCATCTTGTGACGGACTTCATCCATCGTGGCCGCGGCCATCGGTCGCAGCCGGTCAGCCCCGGCCTCCAGGATCCCGTCAACCTCGTCTGGGTGGGCCATCAGCTCGGCATACCGCTCGCGGGCCGGCGCGTAGTGCCTGATGATCCGATCCGACAGCAGGCGCTTCATGTCGACGCAGCCGGTGGCAGCGGTACGCTCGCCCTGCCAGAGCTGGATGTAGTCCTCCCCGAAGAACCGCTGCAGCTGGCAGACGTTGCAGACCTCGGGTCGCCCGGGATCGGTCCGCTTGATCCGCTGGGTGTCGGTGACCATCGACATGACCTGCCGCCGGATCTCGCCCTCCGGCGCGAAGATCTCGATGGCGTTGCCAAGCGATTTCGACATCTTGCGGACGCCGTCCGTGCCGAGGACCACGGGGGCCTCGGTGAAGACCGCCTGCGGCTCCGGAAACGTATCCCCGTAGCGGTTGTTGAAGGCCCGGACGATCTCGCGTGACAGCTCCAGGTGAGCGGCCTGGTCCTTGCCCACCGGCACGGTGTTCGCCTTGTAGATGACGATGTCGGCGGCCTGGAGGACTGGGTAGGTCAGCAGGCCGTGGTTGACGTCATCGGGCTGGTTCTGCTTCTTCTCCTTGTACGTTGGCGTCCGCTCGAGCCACGAGACCGGGGTCACGGTGGCCAGCAGCCAGGCCAGCTCCGTGTGCTCGGGCCGGTGGCTCTGGACGAACAGCGTGCAGCGCTCGGGATCGAGACCCAGCGCCACCAGCGCGGCGGCCATCTCCCGGGTCTGGCGGCGCATCCGCTCGGGATCGTGGGTGCTCGTCAGGGCGTGGTAGTCGACGATGCAGTAGATCGCCTCGTACTCGTCCTGCAGGCGGACGTAGTTCCGGATCGCGCCGAGATCGTTGCCGATGTGTGGGGCGCCGGACGGCTGAATGCCGCTGAACGTGCGATTCGGGCGGGGGGCGATCGGGTCGGGCATCGTCGGCCGAGTGTAGCGGAGGCGTCGCGCCACGCGCGGGTCGGGCGGGCGGTCCCGTCCCAGAGCTTGCCGCCCCCGGCCACCCCGGAACCTCGACAGGCGGGCGACCTCGTACCATTCCCGCCATGACCGTCCGATGGTTCCCGCTATGACTGCACCCCTTCGCGTCGCCGTTCTCGGGGCCGGCTCGGTGGGCCGCGAGGTCATCCGGGCGCTCATGGAGCGCGCCGACGAACTCCGTACCGCCGACGGCGCCCCACTCATCCTCGCTGGCGTCGCGGTGCGCGACGTCGCTCGCGCCGCAAGCGGAGGGATCCCGGAGGTGCTCCTGACCGACGCGCCCGCCCATCTAATCGCGGATCCAGAGACGGACGCAGTCGTCGAACTCATGGGCGGGGACGAGCCAGCGCGGATGCTCATCGCCGCCGCTCTGGCCGCCGGGAAGCCGGTCGTGACAGCCAACAAGCACGTCATCGCCCACCACGGTCCGGAGCTCGAGGTCATCGCCCGGCGCACTGGCGCCGCCCTGCGCTTCGAGGCCGCCGTCGGTGGCGGCATCCCGGTCCTCGGGCCCATCGCGGCCGACCTCGCGGCCAACCGGCTGGATGCCGTCCAGGGCATCGTCAACGGGACGACGAACTTCATCCTGACCGCGATGGCGACCGACGGCCGTCCCTATGCCGACGTGCTCGCCGATGCCCAGGTCGCCGGATATGCGGAAGCCGACCCGACCGGTGACGTGGAGGGCCACGACGCGGTCAACAAGCTGGTGATCCTGGCCCGTCTTGCCTTCGGACAGTGGCTCGATCCCGCCTCGATCACGATCACATCCGTTCACGGTGGCGGGCAGCCCGGGACTCCCGGAATCACCGGGGTCACACTCCCGGATATCGTCGCGGCTCGCGAACAGGGCCTGGCAATCAAGCTGATCGCGGCCGCCGTCCGAACCGCGGCCGGGATCTCAGGTTCCGTGCTGGCCTCGGCCGTCCCGCTGGACTCGCCCCTCGGCCGGACCAACGGCGTGCTCAACCGGATCGAGGTGGTCGGCCAGCCGATCGGGCGGGTGGCGTTCAGCGGCCCGGGTGCCGGCGGACCAGCAACGTCGTCGGCGGTGCTGGCCGACCTCATGGCGATCGCTCGCGGCGCGGGCAACACGTGGGCCGGCCTGGCGCCGGCGACGGGTCCCGTCGCCGCTGGCGTTTCCCCGCCGACTGAGGTCTTCGTGGGCCCGTCCGGGGCCGCCTATCCGGTGATCCGGTGACCGGCACGCCGCGCCCGATTCTTCTGGAGCGGTACGCCCGTTGGCTGCCCGTCACCGATGCGACGCCGGGCCTTACCCTCGGCGAAGGGGCGACCCCGCTCGTCCACCTCCGACACCTCGGGGCGCAGCTGGGGCTCGCAAACCTGTACGCCAAGGTCGAGGGCATGAACCCGACCGGGTCGTTCAAGGACCGCGGCATGGTCCTGGCGGTCGCAAAGGCGCTCGAGGCGGGCGCCACGTCCATCATCTGCGCCTCTACCGGGAATACCTCGGCCTCCGCGGCGGCCTACGGCGCGGCGGCCGGGCTCGAGGTCGTCGTGGTCCTGCCTCGCGGCGCGATCGCCCTCGGCAAGCTCCTCCAGGGGCTGATGGGCGGCGCGCGCGTGGTGGCCGTGGACGGCAATTTCGATCAGGCCCTCGCCATCGTGCGTGAGCTGGCGGCGGATGAGACGCACCCGGTGACCCTGGTGAACTCGCTCAACCCGCATCGCCTCATGGGCCAGCGGACCGGGGCCTACGAGATCTGCGACGACCTCGGGCGCGCGCCGGACTACCTGGCGATCCCGGTCGGCAACGCCGGGAACATCAGTGCCTACTGGGCGGGCTTCACCGACTACGCTGAGGCCGGGATCGTCGAGCGGCGACCCCGGATGATCGGGTTCCAGGCCGCCGGCGCAGCGCCGATCGTGCTCGGCCACCCGATCGAGCATCCCGAGACGATCGCCTCGGCCATCCGGATCGGCAATCCCGCGTCGTGGCAACTGGCAACGGCCGCCCGGGACGCGTCGGGCGGGCGGATCGATGCCGTCACCGACGACGAGATCCTCGCGGCGTATCGCGATCTCGCACGGCTCGAGGGGATCTTCTGCGAGCCATCGTCGGCGGCCGGCCTGGCCGGGGTCACCCGGCTGGCCGCCTCCGGCGAGCTCGATCCCGACGCCACGATCGTCGCGGTCCTCACCGGCAACGGCTTGAAGGACCCGGACACGGCCGAGCGCATGGCGGGCGACCGGATCATCGAATCAGATGCCACCCTCGGGGCGGTTCGCGCCGTTCTCGGCTGGTGAGCAGCGAGATGCCTCGATGAGCAGGGCCTGGCTGGCGGAGCTGGACGGGCGCCGGATCATGGTCGACATTCCCGCCACGACGGCGAACCTCGGGGCGGGCTACGACTGCCTCGGCATGGCCCTCGATGTCCTGAACCGCGTCGAGGTCGAAGTCGGCGGTCAGAGCAGCGCCGCCCACACCCTCGAGGTCGAGGGCGAGGGGGCCGACGAGCTGACGGTCGGCGCCGGGAACCGGTTCATCGAAGGGCTGGAAGCGGCGCTTCGGGAGCACAACGGCGATCTCCCCGCCGATGCCAGGTGGCGTATCCGGATGACCAACCGGATCCCGCTGGCGCGTGGGCTCGGGTCGAGCGCTGCCGCCACGGTCGGCGGGCTGCTGGCCGGCAATGCGCTCCTCGGCGGTGCGCTGTCGCCCGGGGACCTCCTCCGTCTGGCGACCCGGATCGAGGGACACCCAGACAACGCCGCGCCGGCGCTCCTTGGTGGGTTCGTCGTCTCGGCTGTGCTCGGCGACGAGGTCGAGGCAATCCGCTTCGATGTGCCGCGAGGAGTTCGCGCTGTCGTCTTCATTCCGGAGCTGCGCCTGCCGACCAGTGAGATGCGGCGGGTCCTCCCGGACTCCGTCCCGCGTGCCGACGCGGTGGCGAACCTGGGTCGGGTCGCGATCGGGGTTGCTGGTTTCGCAACCGGGCGCCTGGACCTGCTCCGGTTTCTGACCGAGGACCGTCTGCACGAGCCGTACCGCGCGGCCGTCTATCCGCAGCTGCCCCGGATGGTGGCCGATGCCCGCGCCGCGGGCGCGCTGGGCGCCTGCCTGAGCGGAGCCGGGTCCGCGATCATCGCCTTCGCCGACACGCTCTCGGGCGTGGCCCGGGTCGAGGCGTCATTCCGGGCCGCCGCTGGCGATATGGACCTGGCCGGGCGGGTCGAGATCATGAAGCCGCGCAATGCCGGGGCCGTGACCGTTTCCAACGCCTGATACGTCGTCCAGCTCGCCGCGTCCATTCCACCGGCACAGTGCCAATGTGACGTTCGGCCCCTGCGGTCGCCCGGGCCGGCCGTCGATCATGACCACTACGGTATGAATTCGAGGTCTGCGATGTCCGTCTCCCGCCGCCATATCCTCCGGGTCGCCGCCCTCGCGCCGGTTGGCGCCGCCGCCGCCGCCGCCGCCGCGACGCTCGGCAGAATCGTGGACGGCGCCGCGGCCACCCTCCGGCCCGCCGGCTCCGGAACGAGCACTGTCCGCTGCGGGCAATGCGGGGCTGCGGATCACACCATGCTCGACCCGCGTTGTCCTGCCGCGCCGAGGGTCGTCTAAGACGCCGATGGATCGCCGCACGGTTCTCAAGGGTGGCGCGATCGTCGCCGGTTCGGTCGTCGGTGCCGCCCTCCCCGTCATCAACCCACTTGGGGCTCGCGCCGGCCGGGACTACGACACCCCGAAGTCGAAGAACGTTGACCGGGTCGTTCGGACGACCTGCTCGCCGAACTGCACCGGGAGTTGCGGCCAGATCGCCTTCGTCCGCGACGGGAAGATCGTGAAGATCCAGCAGGCCGCCGACTACCCGGACACGGTCTACAACCCACGCGGCTGCATGAAGGGGCTGAGCTACGCGAACCACATATACGGCAAGGACCGGATCCTGGCGCCCCTGATCCGGACCGGTGAACGCGGTTCGGGGGAGTTCCGGGAGGCGACCTGGGACGAGGCGCTCGACGAGATGGCGTCGCGGCTCAGAAGGATCGGCGAGGCCTGGGGCTGGGATTCGATCCACCTCTTCGATCAGGTCCCGGGCTCCGGTTACGTTCAGAAGGGCTCGAACTATCGGGCCGGCGCGGCCCTCGGGATGATCCACGGGACGAGCTTCGACTTCAACGGCGACCTGCCGATGGGCATGCCGATCACCTTTGGAGTCCAGAACGCCGAGCACGAGGCGAAGGACTGGGCGAACAGCCGGTTCCTCCTCCTCATCGGCAGCAACCCCGTGGAGACCCGGATCCCGGACATCCACTTCATCTTCGACGCGATCGAGGCGGGCGCGAAGCTCGTCGTCGTGGACCCGAACTACTCCCCGACCGCGACCAAGGCGGACCTCTGGCTGCCTATCAGGCCCGGGACCGACGCCGCGCTTGCCCTCGCGATGGCCAACCACATCCTCGTCGCCGACCTCGCCGACCTCGACTTCATGCGGAGGTACTCGGACGCCCCGCTGCTCGTCCGGATGGACACCGGCAAGCGCCTGCGCGAGGCGGACCTCGTTGCGGACGGCGCGACGGACCGCTTCGTGGCTTGGGACGAAACGACGGGCACCACCGTCATCGTCGGTACCGACAAGCTCGGTGCCCCCGGCGGCCGGGCCGCCCTCGAGGGCCGCTTCACGATCACGCTCGCCGGCGGCTCAACCGTGGAGGCCACTCCCGGGTTCGCCCTCGTTCGGGCCGAGCTGGACTCCTGGACCCCGGAGCGTGCCGCCGGGATCTGCGAGCTCTCGGCCGAGGACATCGTGAAGGTCGCCCGGGCGTACGCCACCACGAAGCCCGCCGCGATCCTCATGGGCGGCGGCTCCAACCACTGGTATCACGGCGACCTCACCGGTCGCGCTCTCGCCCTCCTCGCCAGCCTAACCGGGAACGTGGGGCGGTCCGGCGGCGGCTTCTCCGTCTACGTCGGCCAGTACAAGGTCCGGGTGAACACCGCGCCCTGGTACAACATCGGCGAGCAGGCGGAGATCAAGGCGAAGATCGTCCCGAGCGTCTACTTCGCCCACGGCCGGACGGAGACGATGCACCCGGAGGTCCCGTACCCGGAACACGGCTGGCATGGGCTCGTCTGCTCGTTCGCGAATCTCTTCGTCCAGGGGATGGACCTCAACCACTTCCACGAGACCCTCGCGAAGCTGGACCTGATCGTCGTCATCGACCACCAGCGGACGCACACCGTGGAGTGGGCGGACATCGTCCTGCCGGCCACGACGTGGTACGAGAAGACGGATCTGACCGCGACGCCGCTCCACCCGTACCTCCAGCTCCAGCAGGCGGCGATCGACCCGGTCGGCAAGTCACGCTCCGAGCTGTCCATCTGGCGTGAGGTGATCCGCCGGATCGATCCGGCCATCGCGGACGCCTGGTTCGCGATGGACGAGGACGACGCGATCCGCGCGATCCTCGACGCCGGCGGCGGGCCCGGCGGCCCGACCGAGGGGATCACCCTCGAGCAGCTCCGCGAGGGGCCTGTCCGCCTGAGGGTCCACGACCCGGACATCGCCTTCTGGGACCAGATCGAGAATCTCACGCCGTTCCCGCCCCGCTCGCTCCCCGCTCCGCTCGAGAAGACCGCCGCGTTCATCCCCACGCGCCGGATCGAGTTCTACAAGGAGGACGACCGGTTCATCGAACTCGGCGAAGCGGTTCCGACGTACAAGCCGCCGTTCGATGACACGGTCCACGACCCGGCCGACTGGCCGCTCACCCTCCTCTCACCGCATTCGAAATGGCGGATCCACTCCTCGTACGCGAACAACCCGTGGCTCACCGAGATCCACGGCGAGCGCCCCACCGTCCAGATGCACCCGGACGACGCCGCCGCACGCGGAATCGCCACCGACGACACGGTCGAGGTCTTCAACACCCGCGGGTCGCTCGAGGCGTGGGCGCATGTGACGCCCGGTTCACGGCGCGGGGCGGCGACCCTGTACGAGGGCTGGTGGCCGAGGCAGTTCCGGAAGGGCAAGGGGGTCAACGAGCTGACCTCGTCGGCGATCAACCCGATCCACGAGATCCACAACCTCGCGAACATGTGGGCCCCCTCGACCGGCTGGAAGGACTGCCGGGTCGAGGTCCGAAAGGCGGGGGACTGACCGATGGCCGACGGAATCAATCCCATCGATGCGCTCCCGCCGGCCTCGCGGGCATACGGCGAGATCGGGCCCCATTCCGACCGTCCCCGCTGGGGAATGGTCGTGGACGAGGAGCGGTGCATCGGCTGCTGGTCGTGTGCGGTCATCTGCAAGTCCGAGAACGATATCCCGCTCGGCAACTGGTGGAACCGGATCCTGACGGACGGCGAGGCCCTCGACACGCCGGCCGAACAGAACGGTGCACTCGAGATGCACTGGCTCCCGCTCGCCTGCCAGCACTGCGAGAACGCCCCGTGCGTCAAGGTCTGCCCGGTCGGCGCGACGTACCACCGCGATGACGGGATCGTCATGATGGACACGGATCGCTGCATCGGCTGCCGTTACTGCATGATCGCCTGTCCGTACGGTGTCCGCGTCTTCAACTGGGGTGCGGCGGAGCTTCCGGTCCCGTTCGACCACGGGATGGTCGACGCCCGCCCGGTCGGGACCGTCGAGAAGTGCACGATGTGCGTCCATCGCCTCGCGGACTCACAGGTGCCCTCATGCGTCTGGTCGTGCCCGGCAGAGGCCCGAATCTTCGGCGATCTGAACGATCCGGAGAGCCGCCCCAACCGGCTCATCCGTGACCGCGAGGGGTACGCGCTCCTCGAGGACCTCGGCACGAAACCGAACGTCCACTACCTCCCGCCGCGAAGGAAGGCCCAGCTGTGAGCGCCGGCGCCGTTCCCGCGAGCGCCACGACCCCGTCCCGCGGCCGCATTTCCCGTGGCCTGGTGCTCTGGGTCCTCTGTCTCGGGGCCGTCATTGCCACCGGCCTGGCCGCCTGGATCTACCAGCTCTCCCACGGCCTGATCGTGACCGGCCTTCGGAACACGGTCATGTGGGGCCAGTACATCCTGTTCTTCATGTTCTTCGTCGGTCTCTCGGCCGGAGGCCTGATCGTCGCCTCAGCGGGGCGGCTCTTCGGCGTGCGGATCTTCAAGCCGATCGCCCGGCTCGCGGTGCTCGAGGCGACGGTCGCGATCATCCTGGCGGCCACGTTTGTCCTGCCCGACCTCGGCCGGCCGGATCGTGTCCTGAACATCCTGCTGCATGCGAACTTCACGTCGCCGATGGTCTGGGACATCTCCATCGTCTTCGTCTACATGGCACTGTCGGCCATCTACGTCTGGCTGTACACCCGGGCCGATCTCGCCCGAGCCGGCAGCCCCCTGGCGTTCGGGACGAAGGACACGGAGGCGTCGCGGGCGCGCGACGAGCGCCTGAAGTCACGGCTCGCCTGGGTCGCCCTTCCGTCGGCGATCCTGCTCCACTCGATCACCGCCTGGATCTTCGGGCTCCAGATCAGCCGGGGCTTCTGGTACTCCGCGATCATGGCGCCGATGTTCATCAGCTCGGCCCTCGTCTCGGGGCTCGCCCTCGTCATCCTCCTCGCCCTGGTCCTGCGCCATTTCGGACGCGTCACATTCCGGGACGAGCTCGTCGCCTTCCTCGGGGGGATGCTCGGTGTTTTCGTGGCGGTGGAGGCGTTCTTCGTCTTCTCCGAGATCCTGACGGCGAGCTACCCGGGTGCCCCGACGGAGGCGGACCCCATCCATCGCCTGCTCACCGGCCCGTACGCCCCGCTCTTCTGGTTCGAGGCGGTCGTGGGGCTCCTGATCCCGTTCGGCATCCTCGCGGTCCGGCACTTCCGGACGAACGTGCGGTGGGTTGCCACCGCGTCCGTGATCGCGGTCGTTGGGATCTTCGTCCACCGGCTCAACCTGATCCTCAATGGCCTCTCGTATGTGCCCATCGGCATGCCGCCCGGGGTCTCAATCGGGGCGCCGCAGGGCGCCGTCCCGTCGTTCGCCGAGGTCTACTGGTACGTCCCCACGATCGTCGAGTGGCTGGTCGTCATCGGGATCCTCGGCATCGGCGCGCTGATCTTCACCATCGCCGTCCTCGTCTTGCCCCTGCAGGAGCCCGAGGACCACTGAGCGCACTGAGCGCCCGCATCCGACCGCCGTTGACGACGGGTCGACCCATGGATCCATGGACACTGCAGGACATCTGATCCATGCCGTGTCGAGCGGCATCGCCGGCAGCGTCGGCGGAGCGATCCACGCGCTCGGGGTCGCAGCCCGCGCTTTCCTGACGGGTCTCCAGGTGATGTTGCCCGGGCCGTGGCTGCCCATCGTCGCGGCTGGGATCCTCGTGATCATCATCCGGAGCCTGGTCAGGCGTTGATCCCTCCGAGCCGGGCCGCGACCGCTAGCCCGTCTCCAACCGCCCGGGTCTCCGCCAGCCCGTCTCCAGCCGCCCGGGTCTCCGCCAGCCCGTCTCCAGCCGGACCACCAGTCCCGGATTTCGCCAGCCCGTCTCCAGCCGGACCACCAGTCCCGGGTCTCCGCCAGCCCGTCTCCAGCCGGACCACCAGTCCCGGATTTCGCACGCTGATGTCGTGAATCGGACCGCGGCGCCGGATTCGTGCAGGAACGAGGCCGCCGGAAGCGGTTCCGTGTCCCCGACCGGTCTGGCAGTCCGTTCTGCGACACTCGTAGGCGAAAAGCCGGACTGGCAGTCCGCGTCCCGCGCCTGCCGCCCGCGCGGCCCCGCGCCCCAGCCCCGCCGGCGCACCCCGCGCCCCAGCCCGCGCCGGCCTCAGCCTGCGTGGGCGGCGATGAACTCCACGACCTCGTTCGACGCCGCCGCGGAAGCATCCGCGTGGGCGGTCGCTTTGCGATCGAAGAAGGAGTGCGGGGCCCCAGCGTAGGTTCCGCTGCGATGCTCGACGCCCGCGGCGCTCAGCGCCTGGTCGAACGTCGCCCGTGCCTCCGGGCCGATGGCCCTGTCCGCTTCGCCGTAGATCGCAAGGACCGGGGCGTCGATGTCGGCGGCGACCTCCACGGGAGCCGGGGTCCCGTTGGGCCACGCCTCGGGTGGCCAGCCATAGAACCCGCTGAACCCCACGCGAGCGGAATCGGCGCGGGTTGCGCCCTCGGGACCGGCTTTCATGGCTGATGCGCCTGCGGAGATCACTAACCAAGTGCGTCGTGCCCGAAGCCAGCAAATTCCTGCCCGGAGCTAGCGCGGCCGGCCATAAGCCATGATTCCCGACGTTCATCAGGCCCGCGACGCCCTCCGGCCCTCAATGCGAGCGACCCTTTCCGCGTAGTGCTCCCCTCCCGGTCATTGGCCATGAAAGTGACCGCCGGTCCGGCCCCGACCGCCGCCGGCGTTCTCCTCACATGACTCGGGTTGGGCTGAGCGTACCCGACGAGAAGGACACGAGCTGGCCCCTCGAAGGTGGTCGGGTAGAATGCGCGCCCGATGCAGCGCCCACTCGCGGTCCAGAAATTCGGCGGCTCCTCCCT
>JBBQMH010000054.1:0-15853 GCA_038328755.1 Candidatus Limnocylindrales bacterium | reverse complement strand
GCTTCGTGCCGCATTCGGGGTCAACGCGAGGGCGGACGTTCTCGCGTCGCTGCTGGCCGCCTCACCTCACGATCTCACGGCAGCCGACCTCGCTCGAACAACCCGCTTCACCAAACCAAATGTCGCCTTTGCCCTGGATGCGCTCGTCCTGGCGGGCCTGGCGACGGCGCATCCTGTCGCGAACGAGCGGCGCATCCGGTTACCTTCGAACGAACCTCTCCTCCAGGGACTGCGACCGCCGCTTGCCCAGCCGGATTGGGTCTCCCGGTTCGGGGTCGCCCTCGAGGTGCATCGATTCGCGGAGCGCGACGGCGCGTCGACGACCGTCCGCGCCGTCGAAGCACGCCGGCTCATCGAGAGCCTCACGGACCGAATACTGGCGGAGGACATGCCGATGCCGAACCTCGACGCGGCCGGTGACGAGTTCGCATCCGCTTTCGATCGTTGGCTCGTTGACTTCGTCTACTGGCTGCGAGCAGCGAGCCGCGGGTAGTAGACCTGCCCCGGATCATCGCGCGTCATCGACTCCGGGAGAGCGAGACCGCCAGCATCCTCGAGTCACTGCCATGGGTTCTTGTCGGCGGTCAGATGGTCGCGATTCTCGAGGCCGAGCACGGGGCGAAGATCGGTTTCGCCACCGGTGACGTCGACGCGGTCCTCGACGCACAAGGTCACGTGAGATCGAGTCTCGATGGCAGTTTGAGTTTGATCCCGTCCCGGATTGCGACGATCGGGTCGGTCAGGGCGTTCGTACGCTCGAGGAGGTCCTCTGCCACCTTCCGCGACGAGAAGTCCATTTCGACCGTCCAACGTCTCGCGAAGTTGAGGATGCGGATCATCGGTCCGAAGGCGTCGCCAGTCGCCGCCGCAAGACCGGACAGGTAGTCGTTGCGGTAGCCCGTCGGGATGACGATCCGGACCTCGCTGGCTGCCGAGAGTTCGGCATTCATCGCCATTCGCGCCGAGCGGCCGTTGCCGTCAGCGAAGGGGTGGACCTCCGCGACCAGGAAGTGCACGAACACCGCCCGAGCGAAGGGTTCCGAGATCCGCCCGCCCGCGGCGAAACTACGCAGGAGGGTCCCCTCGATCGAGGGCCAGGGCGAGAAGGGCGTCCCGCCCGCATGCACGTCGATCTCTCGGAAGCGCCCCGGATCATTGTCGGGGCGGGCGGCCATCAGGATCTCGTGACGCTCGAGGACCAGATCGACGAACTCCTCGGGCGTCGCCGGAGTGCGCGCGAGCCAGGACGGATCGTTCACAAGCCGGTAGGTCGAGAAGACGTCGTGCGCGTCATCGGGGCGCTGCGGCGGGATGCGCTGCTCGAACACGATCGCCGCCGCTTCGTCGAGGGTGAACTCGGTCCCCTCGATGTAGTTGGAGAAGTAGGCCTCGTAAAAAGGCAGGAGCGCTCGCTGCCCGGCGAGCCCGGGAGAGGCGAGGACCGGATCCGGGGCCTGGCCTTCGAGGTGCCGCGCGAGGGCCTCGACTCGGGCGAGCCGCAGTTCGTCGATTGGCTTGCCAGCAGCCCGGGACTGGAGTGCCCGCGTGCGTAGACCCTTGGCCGAGCCGGTTGCGAGGGTCGCCCGGATCACTGACTCGAGTTGCTCGAAGGCCGTGCGACGCCGGATCGAACCGGCGATGCTCCTCGCCTCGTCGCGCTCTTTGTTCAGGTACTCGATCCCGTCTCGCCGGGACGCCAACTGCTCGATCCAGCGTTCGAGGTCCTCGCGGGCCAGGAGCCGCTCGCTCGGCTCGGCGAGGTTGTCAAGGAGACCCCGCGCATCCGAACTGAAGTAGATGCCCTCGGGCATCGCGTGGTCGGTGGGCAGTGGACCCGGCCCTTCGCGGGGCTCGATCCGCAGACCGGGCAACTCGAGTGTTCCGCGGCGAGGATGGACCACGAAGAGGCGACCGTCGCGTGGCGCGAGCCAGCGCGCCGAGGCATCGGCGACCAGGGCACCCGGGAACTCGCGGGCAAGGATCCGCTGCCAGTTGCGCCCGACGACGGCCCGGGCGTCGAGTGCCGCCCGAACGTAGACTCCCCTCGCGATCCGTGAGACCTCGCCAGCGGAAGCCGCCCGGCTCACGACTGAGGCGTTGTAGTCGCGCGACCAGAAGATCTCGGGCCACCGTCGGCGTGGCATGGGGGACATGCAAAGAACCTGCGCTGGAGCCGCCAGGATGACGAGCTTCTGCAAGAAACATGCTCTCAAGTGACTGAAAAGTCAAGATTCTCGCGCTAGAGCCGGTGACGCGGGCTCCGGGATTTCCGGCGCTACATCCTCGACCACGCACCGACCGTGTTCCGATTCCGCGATGTCCGTGCCGCACTCCCGGGGATCGGAGATCCGACGATCAAGCGCGTGTTGGCGGATCTGCGGCGCGAAGGAGAAATCGAACTGGCCGGCGACCGCGCGAGCGGCCGCCTGACTGCCTGGCGAAGGAGGGCGCCGGTGACGGCAACCTTGACATCTGACGTCATGACAGACAGGATGGCCCCATGAGGCAGCGTCGCTCCTTCACCATTCGCTTCGAGGACGAGGCCACCCACGAGCTCCTCGCGCTGCTCGCGGACCGTCTCCACGTGTCCATGAACCGCCTCGCCGAGACCATGATCCGCAACGAGATCGGTGACCTCGCCCTCACGCTTCAGGAAGACCTCTCGCACACGCTGGCGCGACTGGCCGAGTACCGCACCGACTACGACCGCGACGTGGCCCGCTTCGCCGACGCCGAGCTCGCGCACGACGATCCGCTCGTTGCCCGGATGGTCGCGCCCGGCCGGGATCCTTACGACATCGGGCGCACCTTCGCCGCCGCTGCCACCCGCACGCGCTGAGCCGTGCCCATCGCCTGGAATGACGACCCGCCGGGGTCTGCAGCCCAGATCGGCGCCAATCTCCGGCCCATCGGCGCCGCCATCGTCTCCGACGCCGCCAGGCGTCTCCAGCCCACCGTGGCGATGGCCCAGGCCTGGCACCGCGAGACGTACAACGGTGTCGCGCTCCCGGTTCCGTACTACGCCGGCGAGGTGCGCGACAGTGATCCCGCCTATCCGCAGCTCATCGGCTACGAGGTCGCGGTCGGCACGGCCGCGGGCTTGCCTTCGGCCGACGTTCCCGCGGCGCTGATCGCATTCGAGAGCGGCATGAAGGCCATCATCAGCCGGATGGACGGTATCGTCGCGGTCGGCGGGAGGCCGACAACGGCCGCCGAGCTCCATGCCGTCCTCGAGTGCGCGGCCATCGCCCACGGCGAATGGGTCAGGATCCACCCCTTCGTGAACGGGAACGGGCGCATTGCCCGACTGTGGGTCAACTGGGTCGCAGTCCGGTACGGGCTCCCGTTCTTCATGGCACTCAAGCCGCGGCCGGCGAACCTGGTGTACGCCAACGCCGCACGCGAGTCGATGCGTGGCCACCATCAACCAATGGTCGTCGCGCTCCTGACCCTGCTGAACCAGCACCCCTGACGTTCGTCGACACCAGGGACCGGACCCCAGCCGCGGCGAGTTCGACGAGGCGGCGACTGAAGGAGGCCGGTTCGCGCCGCGAGGTGAGCCCGGCGGCCAGGACCATCGCGTCGAGGAGAAAGCGCCGCCTATCCTCGCCGCCGACGGGCACGAACCTCCTTCAGAACCCGCGCAGCGCTGTCGAGCATCTCCAACTCCGCGTCGCCGGCCCGCGACGCGGTGGCCTCGAGAACCGCCCGCACGCGATCACGGTACTTCTCCCAGGCGGCCTGGCGACTGACTTCGAGCGCGGAGCCGATCTCCTCCCAGCTCGCGCCGTGCTGCTGGGCTGCCCCGATCAAGCGGATGCGCCGGACTTCGAGGGCCCGCATCTCCTGCTCGACGCCGCTGAGGGCCGCCAGGGCGTCGGACGATGACTGGACCTGCACCTCAGCCGTGCGGGCAGATCGCGTCCGCGTTCGTCCGGAGGCGGGTTCCGACCGATGGGGGAGCGTGGACGACTTGGAAGTTCGGGCGGCACTCGGCATGCCGTCAAGATATCCTGACATAGGTAGGTCCGTCAATACGCGTGACGCGACGCACCTTGAGTCTTGAGCGCGACTGGAACGCAGCAGAGTGTGTACCAGACCCTTCATGTTGGGCCTCCTCGCCGGCAGCCTTGACGGCGATCGGCTACTTGCGGATAATCGGGATCAGCGACAGGCTAAAGTATTCGATTATCCGAGATGAACCCGATGCGCAGCTTCGTCAACCTCGACCAGACCCTCGGCTCCCAGCCGGTCCGCCTCGGCGCACGGCTCGCTCGGGTCGACGTGGGTCGCGGCCGTCAGGGCCTCTACCGCGACCAGCTCCCGCAGCTCCTCGACGCGTTAGCCGAAACGGCTCGCGTGGAGTCGATCACCGCCTCGAGCGCAATCGAAGGTGTCGTCGTGAACGCCGGCCGGATCCATGGTCTCGTTGCCGAGGGAAGCGATCCTCGCCGCTTCCGCAACCGCAATGAACGCGAGTTCGCCGGGTACCGGGACGCGATCGACCACATCGCACAGGCCACGGATCTCGAGGCCATCTCCGTGCCGTATGTGCTTCATCTCCACCGCCTGCTGTTCGGCCACACTGACCGTGGGGGCGGGCACCTCAAGACAGACCAGAACCTCATCGTCTCCTACGAGCACGGCCACCGCGAAGTCCTTTTCACGCCGCCGTCGCCCAAGGAGACAGAGTTCCTGCTCCCGGACCTGTTCGATCGGTACCGTGAGGCTGTGGCCGACCAAGCCGCCCATCCGATCCTGCTGATCGCCGCTCTCGCGCTCGACTTCATGGCGATCCACCCAGTCGCCGACGGAAACGGCCGCCTGGCACGCTTGATCACGACGCACACGCTCCTCCAGCAGGGGTACGGCGTGTCGCGCTACGTGAGCATCGAACAGCGCATGTTCGCGACCAAGGAGGCCTACTACGACGCGATCTACGCCTCACAGCGTGGCTGGCACGAGGGCGAACACGACCTCTGGCCGTGGATCGGCTATCTCGTTGACGTTCTCGTTGGTGCGTACGACGACTTCGAGGCACGCGTCGTTGCCAGGCGGAACCTTGGCGCCGGATCGAAGCAGGACCAGGTCCGACGCTACATCCTCGACCACGCACCGACCGTGTTCCGATTCCGCGATGTCCGTGCCGCACTCCCGGGGATCGGTGATCCGACGATCAAACGCGTGTTGGCAGATCTGCGGCGCGAAGGAGAAATCGAACTGGCCGACGACCGCGCGAGCGGCCGCCTGACTGCCTGGCGAAGGAGGGCGCAGGCTTCATTGCAGCAGCAATCGACCCGCAGTTAGAGAACCGCAACTCGACGATCTGCTGTTTCCAGCGCTTGATCTCGGCGACCGAGTGGGTGGGAGACATAGGCGGCAGCCCGAGTGTGTCCGTCATCTCTTTGAGGGTTCATGCCTCCTACAGCCCGTTCCTCGGTCGGTTCATCATGAATGCGCCATAGCGGTACTGAAGCCTGCGGTAGAGAGGTATTACAGTCTGCGGCAGAGTGGTAGTCTGGCGCCAAAAGACCGCCGGCGTCGCCGGGTCTGGCTACGATTACACGCGGCCCGACGGTGTGTCGGTGATCCCTGTCGGGACGCTCGGCACCTGATCGACATCCCGGCCGGGAGCCTTCCTCGGTGAGGCCCGGCGCCGCTGGCTGCCCCGGGTCGGCGTCATCGCCTCGAACTCGAAGTCGTCCAGCAGAGCCAGAAGGGCTGGGGCCTCCCACGCGCGGTTCCGCTTCCGGCCGATGGTGACCGGCGCGAGGACCGCGGCTTCCTCGAGCCGCAGGACCGCCTCGCGCGCCTGTGGATATGAGACGCGGAGCAGCGCTGCGACACCGGGGATGTCGATCACCGGTCGCGCCGCGAGCAGGTCGATGAGTCGCTGCGTCGCCGACGTTCGCCGGGGGCGCCCGACGGCCTCGCGCCAGGACGCCTGGAGGTTCGCCAGTTCGGTTCCGAGCCGGGTCGCGAGGACCGTCGAGTCCTGCAGCGCACGCGCGAATCGCACCGACCACTCGGCGATCTCGCCCTCGCGGAAGAGGGTCAGCCCCTCGACGTACGAGTCGGCGTTGGCGAGCAGGACGAGGCTGATCGGGGGTACGAAGCGGATGGCGACCCCTCGGCGACGCAGGAGGACGTGGATGATCGCGCGGCCGACACGCCCGTTGCCGTCGGCGAACGGGTGGATGGTCTCGAACTGCGCGTGGGCGATGGCGGCCTGGGCGACCGGCGGCAGGTCCGTGCGGTCCAGAAACGCACAGAGATCATCCAGGAGGGGGCGGACCTCAGCCGCCGGCGGGGGGACGAACTCGGCGCGCCTCGGGCTGGTAGAGGAGCCCCCGATCCAGTTCTGCCCCTCCCGGATCCGACCCCCTAGATCCTCGTCCTCCGTCCCGGCGAAGAGGGTGCGGTGGAGCTCGAGGAGGTCGTCAGTCCCGATCCGGGTCGCGGTCGCTCCCAACTCGATCGCCCGCTCCATTGCGAGCACATTCCCGACCACCGATCTGGCGGTGCGATCCGCGGCCGCCGGATCGAAGATCGCCTTGGCGAGGCGGCGCTGTGAGAGTTGGAGGCCCTCGATGCGCGACGATGCCACGCTCTCGGCGCGAAGGAGCTGTCGGCTCAGCGACTCGAGGCCGGCCAGGTCGGGCGCAGACGCGAGCTCGCGGATGGCGCGTTCCGCGCCGGCGACCGCCTCTGTGTCGGTCAGGGCAAACGAGGGGTCGATTGACGCGATCGGATCGGGGACGAACGCATCGTACCCGAACGTTCGGGACGCCTCGCCGAACCTTCCGGAGGTGCCTTCCCAGACCTGGCGCACAAGTCGAGGCATGCCTATCCCTTCATATCGTGGGGTTGTTATGAAGGGTACCATCACAGACCTACGCAATCAAGAGGCAACTGAAGGCCTGAGCGCAGTCGGATCTAGGCTGCGCCATCCGTTTCGGCCGACAGATCCAGACCGAGGTGGTGAGACAGGGCGGCCCGCACCTGCCGCCGGATTCCTGGATCTACAACGGACTGGGCGCGGCCGTCGATCCGGTAGGCGGTCACGCGCATGAGATCGATCGTTCGGATCTGGTGGCAAAGGATCACGGCATCCTTCGTTTGACCCGCTTGCCCCCGAGGGATCGGCACCTCGCCGGGGTACCTGGGGTCGCGCCCGGAGATCGGACAGATCGCAGCCATGCCTGATTGGTGATAAGGCTCGTAGGAGACGACGAGAGCCCTGCGCTGGCCGTCCTGCTCGTGCCCGACCACGGGCGCGAGGTTGACGATCACGATCGACCATCGAAGCGGCCCCGTCACTCGGGCCACCGCTCAAGTTCGCCGAAGGCAGCCTCGAGCCCCCGCATCTCGGCCATGAACTCCGGATCCTCAGCGGCTCGGGCCCAAGATGCCGCCTCTTCCTGGGCCTGCACACCGAGATAGAGCCGCTCGACCGCAAGCTCGACGACGCGATCCTGGCTAGCCGCTAGACGACCTGCCTCGGCAAGGTCGCGGACGCGGGATATGGTCTCGGGGCTGAGGTTGTAGGTGCGCTTCGTCTTCGTAGCCATGGCCCGGATCATAGCGTGTAGATCATGGGTGTCAAAGATGGGTCCGTCGGTCGGACGTAGCGGCTCGAACACCGGTCCCTGCGGCTCCCCTCAACGTTGTTCGAGCCCGGTCCCTGGTACTGGCGATGGCCCTTCGGTCGCGGCCGCTCGGGCCGTCCGTGAGTCCTGGATCGTGATGATGGCGACCTCGTCGATTCCCTCGTCGTAGCTGTACACGACAAGCATCCACGGCCACGGGCCGAGCACGACCCGAAAGGCCGCCCATCGACCGAGGAGCCCGCGCCCGATCAGGGGAAACGTGGTCAATTGAACAAGCGACGCCCTGACCCGGTCGCGCGTCGATGCTGGCAGGCGGTGCGTGCGGATCAAGTCGTCGAGATCGGCGCGCGCCGTGTCCGTGACGACGACCCTGGTCATCAGAGTTCGTCGAGTGGCACAACCCTGCGGGCCGCGAGATCCGTGCGCCCCTGCTCTGCGCGCTGGAGAGCACCAGGGACGGCGTCAAGGAGGGCGGTGATCGTTGTCGCGTCAGGGTCCAGCTGATCGAGTGCGGCCGAGAGAAGCGACCGCGCGACCGTCCCAGGCTGGACGTACATCCGCGCGGCGACGCGACGCAACTTGATCGCGTGCTCGTCGTCCAGGAGGAGGTTTACGCGATTGGTTCGCTCAACGGCCATCAGGATCACCTACACATAACGACACAGATACACACATGATGTGTACATCGTACGTCGGGTGCCCGCACGCCGTCAACGCCTGGGACCGTCGGCGCCGCCATCCCGTGCATCGGATTGCGATCCACCGGCAGCTCCGGGTGGCCCAGCACAAAGACCCAGAACGAGCGGAGGGAGCGAAAGACCACCGACTGACTGGCCGGCTTCCAGCCGAGTCGTTCCAGCCCCAGCAGGATGCCTTCGTGATCGGTGCGGCTGACCTGATCAATCACCCGATCGCTTCCGACCGAAGCCGCGAGCCTGTTCGTCGCATTGAGATAGGTCGTGATCGTCTTGCTGCTTCGTCCTGTCGCTCGAAGCGATCGCTCCCATTGTTCGATCGCGTCGGCCAGGGTTCGTGTTGCCATCGTCAAACGCTAGCGACAATCACTCACCGCGAGATCACCGAGGCCCCGCGACCATGCATGGCGAACACTCCGCCGCTCGATCAGGTGCCGAGAAGGCTCCGCAGGGCTGGGCTCGCTGGGTCGACCCAGGGCAGACCCGGGATCGAGGCGAACGCCTGGTCGGCCGAGATCAGGGCCTCGGCTCCCCGGCCCAGGGCCACGGCCGCGAGGACCGCGCCGAACGCCCCGAGAGCGGCGTGCCGCTCGAACAGGCCAAGCCCACGCTCCAGATCGTCGGGCGTTATGACCAGCAGGTTGAATGCGACCGCGTACTGGCGGGCGACGTGGACGGCGTCTGGTCGAGATCGTCGGCGACTCCGGATGTGGACGAACTCCTGGATGACCTCGACGGTCGTGGTCGCATCGATCCGCCCGTCCGCATGGGCTTCCAAAAGGCGACGACAGGGGTCACGTAACGGGTGCTCGTCGCCGACCGCGTAGGCGAGCACCGTCGTGTCGAGAACGATCATCCGGCCCGCTCGCGGGCGATATCCATCTCACGGCGAAGCTCAGCCGGATCGACCGGAACCGACATCGGCTCCGCCGAGAGGATCACCTCGATCGCCGCTCGTCGTTGGTCGGCCTCGGCCGGAAGGGAATCGATCGCGTCGCGGATGACCATCGCCACGGATACATGGCGACGCCCGGCTTCCCGTGCCACCTTCTGGAATCGCCCCTCGTCGAGGAGGAGATGCACCCGTCGGTCCAAATTGCGCATGTGCATACGCTACTGCATCTCGCGCTCCTGCGCGAGCCTGTTCGCCGCGTCGAGATAGGTCGTGATTGTCTTGCCGCTGCGTCCTGCCGCTCGAAGCGATCGCTCCCATTGTTCGATCGCGTCGGCCAGGGTTCGTGTTGCCATCGTCAAACGCTAGCGACGATCACTCACCGCGAGATCACCGAGGCCCCGCGACCATGCATGGCGAACGCCCCGCCGCTCGATCAGGTGCCGAGAAGTCTCCGCATGGCTGGGCTCGGTCGACCCAGGGCAGACCCGGGACCTAGACCACTCGCGTCACGCGATCTGCGCCGCCGCCGCCAGGACAGCCTGACGCGCATCGCCACTGTCTCCGAGCCGGACGCCGACGTCCATCCGATCCAGCATGTGGAGCATCGGATCGCCCATGTGGTGCGCGACCACGACGGTCACGCGATGATCCTGCACGAATCGGGCGACCCGAGCGTGATGGCCGCCCTCCGTGTCCTCGTCGTGGAGGCGGTCCCAGGCGACGTCATGCTCGTCCCAGCGTCGGATCTCGCCGCCCACCACCTCGGCGACGGCGACGCGCGCCGCGCGGCCCCAGCGCGGATCGACCTCGCCCGTCGTCGTCACGGGCACACACAGGATCATCAGCAACCTCCGTTTCATTCGATGCCACTGCTGGTCGGGCGGCATACGGTCCGCATTGTCGGCAGAATGTCGGACCATGTGGGGCTCGCACACTCATTGTGAACCGCCCTGGGTTTCGTGGAGACTCTGAGGTGCCCCTCACTGCCGAGATGGGCGAAGGACGACTCCGCCGTCACCTCGACAAGCACGGCCCCCGAGGTACGACATCAGGGGGTCGCGGGGTTCGTTTCTGGAGTGGCCCTTTTTGGTGCGAGTGGCCGCGACGTCTTCAGGTCCAGCGTTTTCGCAAGCTCCTCGAGGCGCTGGGGGCCGGGGAACAGGGACCCGTCCTGGGCGGCTGATGCCAGTCCACCAACGACGTTCCCGAACCGGAGCCCATCGCCCACGCTTCCGCCACGTATGAGGGCATAGAGGAACCCGGCGGAGAAGGAATCGCCTGCCCCCACCGTACTTTCGACGACGACCGGCAGAGCGGGTGCCCTCCACAGACGCCCGCCCTCGATAGCCATCGAACCCCGCCGTCCGCGCTTGACGACGACCGTCGGGCCGAGACTCGAGAGCGTCGCGACGACGGCCCCAAGCCGTGTCTCGCCCGCGAGTTGCCTTGCTTCCTGTTCGTTCGCGGCGATCACATCGACGGCTCCGATCGCACGTGAAACGTCAGCGTCACCGATGGTTCGCTCGACCCCTTGGCAATCCATGAACACGCGTGTGCCTGCGCGTCGCGCGTGGGCGATGATGTCCCAGAACCGTTCCCCGTTCTCGAACCCTCCGAGCACGATCCAGGCAGGTCGGTGGATCTCGAGGAGTGGCCCGACGGATGCAACGTCCAGGTCATCCATGAAACTCGCGAATGCGTGATTGCCGCTGCGGACCATGGCCGCCGATACACGCCGAACTGGCCGTGCGTGCACGCGGAAGAGGCTGTCGTCGATGCCGTTCCTCGCTGCTTCTTCCATCACGTATCTGCTGAAGAGGTCGGTACCGAAGTCGACCGCCCACCCGACGGGGATCTCGAGGTGTCGAAAGGCGAGAGCGGTTCGATATGCCCAGCCAGGAAACAGGGCGAAGTCCTTGGCGAACAACTCGGTCCCAAAGACGGGAATTCGAGGGAGGCCAGTGAAGAGGAGGTCGAAGAAGTACCCCCCATCCACGATGACCTCGTACCGCCTTGGTTCTGCTATGTCAGCCACGGAACGTACCTCTCGTGCGCCACACCGTATTCGTCCACGAGGACCCTGGCACGTGAGTACGACATGACCATCGGGTGCGCCATGAGCGCCTCGATCGCGCGGAGGCGAGATCGTTCGCGAATGGATTCGATCGTGAGGCGCTCGAAAAGCTTGACGGACCTGATGAGTGCGAGTGACAGCTCCGGCACGGCACCGATACGGACGGGCCGGGCGCCGTTCTCGTCCACCTCACAGGAGATCTCGACGACGTCATCTGCACCGACGCCTTCGATCGAGCCGTCGTTCGGAACGTTCAGGACGGTGCGGACGGGTGCTCCGCCCTCGATCGCCTCGATCACATCGAGCATGACACCCGCGTAGCCCTCGTCGAGTCCCGCGATCGATGATGGGACTTCGCTCTCGATCGCCGCGTGCGAACCCTGGCGATCCGGCGGCGCGGGTTTCGCGTCGCGCATGTAGGTCGAAACACGCTGCCCTTGATAGGCGTCGAAGATCTCAAGACCGCGTGCCGGATCCGCCTGGATGTCGAAGGTTCGCAGTCGGTCCATCAACTGGCCGGTGAGCTGGGCGATCTCTTCCCCCCGCGTCTGCGCGGCGGAGTGAAGCGAGGCAAGGGCCCGCTCGTAGTAATACCAGTAGAAAAGGTACTCGTTCATCCACATGCCGATCAGTTCGCGCAGCTCGGGTTCGAACATCGCCTGGGTGGTCTGCCCCAGGAACGCAGGATCGCCGAGCGCCGCGGGCAGCACGTCTTCGCCACCCCGCCTGACACTGCGCGTCCAGGACAAATGGTTGAGGCCGAATGTCTCAGCCTGCAGGTCTCGTTCGGGGATCTGGAGCCACTGCGCGATCGAACGCTGGGCCACGTTCCCGCTGTCACAGATGCCGACGACTCGCTCGACGCCATGGTCATGGAGTGCCTGCGTGACGAGGCCAGCCGGATTCGTGAAGTTGTATAGCCAGGCGCGTGGGCTCAGTTCGCGGACGAGATCCGCGTAGCCGAGGATCGCGGGCACGTTCCTGAGTGCCATCGCGAAGCCGCCCGGTCCGGTCGTTTCCTGACCAAGCACGTCGTGTCGAAGGGCGATCCGCTCGTCCGCTACGCGACCCGCCTCGTTCCCGACTCGGATTGACGTGACGACATGAGCGGCATCGACCAGTGCGACATGGGGGTCGGTCGTCACGGTGACCCGCACGCCGGTGCCGGACTCATGTGCGACCGCCGACGAGAGCCCCCCGAACAGGTGAGCGCGCTCTGGATCGATATCGAGCAACGTGATCTCGGCCAGGGACAGCCGGCTGGCACGACGCAGGGCCGCGGATACAAAGAGTGGCGCACGAACACCGGCACCGATGAGCACGAGCTTCATGTGGCCTTCCTATCCTTCGCCGACGGCCCCCGCCTGGGTCGCTCTTGACAGCCCCTGCCGGCCGGACTATGATGCAGTTGCTCGAAGGAGCGTCGAACATCTAGTGATTTTGCCGGTGTTTACATTTGGCCGAAGCATCTAGTGATCGTAGTTCCTTCGGGCGTTTTCGTTGCTGCCCGCCGTAGCCTGCGCAAGGCGGTGGCCGCACCGCGCCATGAAAATCGGCGTCGAATGCACCCCGACCACGGACCGGTGTGACGCCCAGGAGACGGGCCTGCGCATCTTCGAGAAGGAGACCCTGATGTCGGTGGGATCCTGGATCACACGAGTGTTGCTGGGAGCGCCGGACCCTTCCGCTGCGGAGCCGGCCCCGCGCGACGAGCGCCGCGAGGCAGGTCGGGATCGGCATCACGAGACCGGCGAGCCCGCCTGGGAAGAGAGCGACCGGCTCGACGAGCCACCGGGCGCCGGAAAGCGCAATCCCGACGCGGCGCCAGAGATCCTGGGCGGGAACTGACCCGCCGCTAGCCGTCGCCGCCTACGCCCATCTCGCCGGTCATCATTTGGGCGTCTCATCGATCATCCGGCATCGTCCGGTCGCAACCAGCGGACCTGTCCGGGCCGAGCCAATCGCGACGCCGTCTCTAGCTCCCTTGCTCCGCGACCTGGCGACAAAGCTGGGTTGCCGAGAGCGCCCCGTCAGCACATCGCCCCACAAGAAAGCCAAGCGCGTCGTCCCGGCCCAGATGAGCAGCCGGCACGGTGTCCCAGACTCGCCGCCATTGCGCGAGATCGGAACAGGCCCGGATGGCATCGTCGAGGGGGGAGGCACCGTACTCCGGAAGGGCTCGGGGATCTGCATTCCGGAATGCCGCAGTACAGGCGCCGTCGGTCTGCGCTGTTGAGCAGGCCGCGACGATAAGGACGATCCCGAGGATGGCCGCGCGGGCGATCGTCCATAGCGTCCGGCTCGGGTCCGGATGGCCGGTCTCACAGCCCTCCGCCACTTCACCGCTCGGCATCGCGGCCGCCCCACTGCCTCGGATCATGTTCTTGACTGTACGCCAAAAGCAACGGCGCGGTTAGCCCTCCATCCAGCGGCTGGCAGGGCCACTCAGGCGGTCGTTGGTGCAGCCCCGGTTTGATCCGCCTCGCTCGGCGGGGCCGGTGTCGGCACCTCCTCGGGGCCCTGCCCCGACGGGCTAGGCTCAGCCGCCGCTCGCCGATCCTCGCGGAACTCGTAGCTTGACGCCAGCGCCGCATCGAGCAGGTGGAGCTGCCGCGTGATCGGCGCCTGGCGGAAGCCTGGGGCGGCGTCCTTCAGGTCGAGCAGGAGGTATCGCATGCGGCGGGCAATCTGGATCGAACCGGCGCCGAACAGGCGGATCTCATCGAGCGCCAGGCTCATGTAGTCGTCCCAATCGGGTCGAGGCATGCGGAGCAGCACCGATCCGTCGTCTGCCAGCCGCATGGGCGACGGAATCCTGCGCCCAGCGAGACGCCGCAGCAGGTCGTGGAGTTCGTCGAGCGCCTGGACTGCGGTTGTCGGGTCGTTGATGCCGGGCGACAGCGCCCGTTCGGCAATGTCGACGATCTGCCGGAAACCGAACGCAGTGTCCTGCGTCATCGTCCGTTCCGTGCCGATCTGGACCGCCCGCGCCAGCGCCTTGAGCGGCAGTTCCGCCTCGTCGACCTGCTGATTTCCCTTCTCCTGCAGCCGCCGCCAGACTCGAAGGAGCGGCGCGCCGGTGGGGACGAAGTCGCCGACCATGTGCAGCAGCTCGACGCTGATCGTGTGCTCGGTGGCCAGGTCAACCAGCGCCTCCTCGTCGACCGAGGTGATGACGCCCGGCGCGTGGTCACGCACGGCGACCGCGTCTGCTTGGCGCTCGGGCAGTGACGGCACCGGTGGCGACGGCTCGACGCCGACATCCTCGGGATAGATCCGTCGGATCGCGTCGCGCGTCTCATCACCCACGCTGCGCAGCACGGTCGTCGCGCGAATGGCCTGCGCCACGTGGTGGATGTAGACCACGAACAGCCCGACCGACGCGAGAACCAGCAGGTAGGCGACGGTGACTGCGATAACAGGCACGAACGCTGCGTCTGCCGGCGAACGTACATCGCGGAGCAGCAGCAGCGCGTACAGGAACGTCGCGATGAAGATTCCGAGCACGCTCTGGGTCACGCGATCGCGCAGGAACGTGCGCATGACCCGGGGGGAAAGCTGGGCACTCGCCAGCTGCAGCACCAGCATCGTGACCGTGAAGACGAGGCCGGTGAACGTGAGCATCGCCGCGGCGATCGTGGACAGCACCAGTCGGGCGCTGTCGGGTCCACCGGAGAACAGGAGGCCGCTCAGGCGGCTCCCGACCGACTCGTCGACAAGCCGATCGAGGCCGACCAAGGTGAACGCGAGGAGTGCGGAACCGATCGCCAGCGTCCCCGGGATGAACCAGAGGCGGGACCGAAGCTGGTCCAGGAACGCCGTGGCGCGGAGCGAGGTCATTGCCACACCGATACGGGAGTAAGGTCACAGCATACGACGCCCGCGGTGGGGATCGAGAGCGCGGCGGGCGCCCAGCACACGCAGAGACGCCTACGGCTCACTGATGCCATCAACCGAAGTTGGGCCGGGATTCTCTCCGGGATTGATGCCGCGCGGATGACTGTCCGTCATGACAGCGCCGTGCTCGCAGGCGAACGTATCGACAGCCAGCGGTATGGATGGTCAAGGAGACACGAATGGCAGATCTCGTCGATATCGACTACCCGGACGAAGCCACGTCGCTCTCCGACGAAGAGACCGTGAAGACCAACGCCGCCCTGGATGCCGACAGGGCCACATCCGGAATCCCCGCCGGAAGCGGGCGATAGATGGCCGGCGAGAACGAGAGCGGTCGGAGTAGCAACGAACGCCAGGAGCATGATCGGAAGGCGCGGGCGTACGAGGAGACGACGGGGAATCCATATCACCTGTCGAAGGTCGCGCGGCGTGTCGGCGGCGTCCTTGCCCTGATAATGGTGATCGCACTGACGGTTCTCTTCGTCAGCCGCGCCTTCCACTGGTAGGCCGGACGTCGGCCACGGGCAAAGTTTCGGGCGCAGCCCCCGGCTGGTCCAACCGAGCGGAGCTGGACGTCGATCCTACTCCTGCGCCAGCCGTCGGCGGGATGACGGGCCTTCATGACCCGGTGATTCCGGGGAACGACACTGGAACGGGTTGAAACGCGACGCACCTGTGCGGG
>JBBQMH010000053.1:0-16110 GCA_038328755.1 Candidatus Limnocylindrales bacterium | reverse complement strand
CTCCAGGGAACCAGCCATCGTGTTGTATGAGTCGGCAAGCTCTCCGATCTCGTCATCCGAGGAGACGTGGACGCGCTCTGCGTAGCGGCCGGCGGCGATCCGGCGGCTGGCGTCGGCGAGTCGGCTGATCGGTCGTGAGAGACGAGTCGACAGGGCAATGCTGACAATGATCGCCGCGAGACCCGCGGCCACGACGGCGATGACGAGTGCCGTCTGCACAGCTTCCCGGAATGCGGTCCGCACCAGTCCGCTCATCATGTCGCTCATGTCCCCGAGGCCGTACATCGCGTGCCCCATGGCGGCGTCAAAGGCACCTGGGGCAACAACCCCGACGGCAACGAGCACCGTTCCGCTCCCGACGACGACCACGGCGAGGTGGGACGCCAGAAGCCGGACCCACAACCGTCGCCGCGGTCTCATCGGCGGTCCTCGTGTATCCGGAACCGGTAGCCTGCCCCCCGTACGGTCTCGATGAACTCGGGCCGGGCGGCGTGGTCGCCGAGCTTGCGACGGAGGTTGCCGAGGTGAACGTCCACGACGTGCTCGTCACCGACGTAGTCCATCCCCCAGATGCGGTCGAGCAGGCGTTGACGGCCGAAGACGACCCCAGGATTCTCGGCGAGCGTCGCGAGCAATTCGAATTCAATCGTTGTCAGGGTTGTGGTTTCGCCGCGAACGGTGACCATTCGTGCCGGCCGATCGATCACGAGATCGCCACGCTCGATCCGCCCAGCGTTGTCGCCAGTGCGTTCAGTGCGCGGACGGCGGAGCAGCGCCTTCACCCGGGCGACGAGCTCGCGCGGCGAGAATGGCTTGACCAGGTAGTCGTCCGCCCCGACCGAGAGCCCCACGATCCGGTCGATCTCCTCGGCGCGCGCAGTGAGCATGATCACGTAGGCGTCGGAGAACGTCCGGACTTGGCGGAGGACCTCGAATCCGTCGATCCCGGGGAGCATCACGTCGAGGATGACGACGTCCGGCCGGCGCTCGCGGACCGCCTCGACGGCGGATGGTCCGTCGTGCGCGACGGCGACTGCCATCCCCTCCGCGGTCAGATAGCCGTGGATGAGCTCGACGATCGGCGCCTCGTCGTCGACGACGAGGACGCGCGCGGCGGTCACGACGTCATCACCGGAAGCGTGACGGTGGCGGTTGTGCCCGCACCGTCACGGCTGGACAAGGCGATCGTCCCGCCGTGCGATTCCACGATCCATCGGGCGATCCCCAGGCCGAGGCCCGTGCCGGATGGGCGCATCTCGCGCGCACGGGGACTTCGATACAGGCGCTCGAAGAGACGTTCCCGGTCGTCCGCCGCCACGCCGATGCCGGTGTCCTCGATGCGCACGAGCGCCTGGTCGTCGCGCACCTCGAGGGCCACCGTGACGCTTCCGCCCGCTGGAGTGTATTGCCCGGCGTTGTCGAGAAGGATCTCGATGAGTTCGCGAAGCCGATCGCCGTCCCCGTCGATGACCACGGGCGAGACCGAGACGACGCTCATCCTGACGTGCGGGGCGGCCCGCCGGGCCCGCCCGACCGACTCGACGAGCAGGGCATCCAGTTCGACTGGGCCGAATTCGAGTCGGGCTCCCGAGTCTGCCCGCGCCAGCGAGAGGAGGTCACTGATCAGCCGGGCCATTCGCCCGGCCTCATCGCGTGCGTCGGACAAGATCCCAATCCGCTCCTCCTCGAGTAGATCTGGCCGATGGGCCAGGTCCAGGTTGGCCCGGATTGTCGTCAGGGGCGTTCGCAGTTGGTGGGAGGCGTCGGCCAGGAAACGCTGAAGGGTCTGGTGGTTCTGTTCAAGCGCCGTGAGCATCTCGTTGAACGCATGGGCCAGCTCACCGACCTCATCGCCGACGTGGCCCACATCCACCCGCGCCGCGAAATCGCCAGATAGCGAAATGGCGCGAGCTGTCTCAGTAACATCGGCCACGGGTGATAGGGCACGCTTCGCCAAGACGTAGCCCCCGATGAGTGCCAGACCGACCACGCCGAACCCGCCGAGCAGGCCAGCCGCCCCGACCGCCTGGAGGACACCGGCCATGGGCTTCGTGGAATCGGCCCACACGACATAGCCGACGCGTTCGCCGCTCGGCAGGAGAACCTGATGCACGGTGAGCCGGCGCGGATCGCCGATGGCCGTCACGAATGGCCGCACGGCTTGAGCGTCACGATCCGCGTCGGCGAAATCTGCCGCAGCCAGCGGCGGACGTGGAGATCCAGTGCCCATCGAATCTGCGAGCACTCTGTGGCTCGTGTCCAGAACCAGGACACGCCCTCCGGTGGCGGCCAGCTGCGCCAGGAGTCGCTGGGTGGGGTCGAATTGGCCGGATACGTCGACGTCCTGGGCGAACGCGCCCGCCGCATGCTCCGCGTTCGCAGCCAGGCTTGTATCGAACGAGCGCTGGAGCTGTTGCCCAAGGACCCAATATGCGCCTGCGCCGAATGCGACCAGGGCGGCGGCCAGGAGCGCGGTGTACAGCAGTGCCAGCCGAGCCCGAATGGACCACCGCAAGAGAGGCCGCCTCACTCTTTCAGTACGTATCCGGCGCCCCGGACGGTGTGGATGAGGCGCACCTCGCCATCCGACTCGAGCTTGCTCCGCAGGTAGCGGACGTAGACCTCGAGCACATTCGATTCGCCCTCGAAGTCGTACTCCCAGACGCGTTCCATGATCACGCCTCTCGTCAGGACCTTGCGTGCATGCCGCATGAAGAGCAGGAGGAGGTTGTACTCCGTCGTCGTCAGCTGGATGGTACGGCTGCCGCGGCGTGCTTCCCGGGCGTCGACGTCGAGTTCAAGATCCGCAAACCGGAGGGTCTCGCCCGAGGGTGTCGTCCTTCGCCGGAGGAGAGCGTGGACCCGCGCGAGCAGTTCCTCGAAGCTGAACGGCTTCACGAGGTAGTCGTCAGCGCCGGTTTCAAGTCCTTTGACGCGATCACGGACCTCATCGCGCGCGGTCAGCATCAGGATGGCCACCTCATCGCCTGACGAGCGCAGCCGACGCGTCACCTCGAGGCCGTCGATCCCGGGCAGCATGATGTCGAGCACGATCAGGTCGGGCAGATGTTCACGGGATTTCTCGAGTGCTTCCTCGCCACTCGCAGCCTCCACGACGCGGTAGCCCTCGAAGGCGAGCCCGCGGCGCACGACCGTTCTGATCTTCGGGTCGTCGTCCACGACCATGATGCGGGTCGCCTCACTCACTAGTCGAGGTCTCCGTACGTTGTGCAGCGTCGTGCTGCTCGGTCGCGAGACAATTGAGCACGTCCCGTCCTTCCGTCTGCGATTGTGAGTCTTGCCAGAGTAGCTTAGGGCAACATGAGCGAATGCTTAGGTATTTGTGAGATGGACGAGCCGTGCGGTCGGCCCGTCGTCGAAGCACCCTGGACGTGGCGATCGGCCCGTGTCCTTTGCTAGGATGCCCCCATGACGATGCGGCTACGAACGTCTCAACCTGTGCAGCCGGCGATCGAAGACGTACTCGGCCCGCTCGGCGGCGCAATTACGCGCATCGTTCTCGAACAGGGCGAGGCGACAGTAGCCAGCGTCGTCGAGGCGCTCTCCATCGCAGGACGGCGACCGGCATATACGACGGTGATGACGGTGATGGCGCGGCTGCACGAGCGAGGTCTGCTGGAACGGACAAAGGTTCAGCGGCACCACCTCTATCGTCCCGCCGCCGACGAGGCGCGGCTGGTGGAGACGATGAGCCAGCAGGCAGTCGACAACCTCGTTGGTCGTTACGGGACGGCGGCGCTCCGCCAGTTTGCCGTGCGCCTGCAGGACCTTGACCCAGACCTGCGCGCCCAGCTGATCGAGGTTGCGTCCCGCCGTGAAACGGTCTGAGGTCGACCGGGTCGTCCGTCCGCTGGCCCTGACATCCGTTGTCGCCATTGCCATTTCTGCCTGCACCCTGGTAGCGCAGAGATCCGGGATCGACCCGATGGTCGGGTTCGAGGTCGCCAGCGTCATCTCGGTTGGTGCGTGGATGAGCCTGCTTGGGCGGAATCTCTTGCGGGGGCACCGGTTATCGGAGGCCATGCGGCCGCAGACCGTTGCGGCACGGGTCCACGGGATCGAGTGTCGAGTGGCCACGGGCCTGGGTCGATCAGCCTTCGTCCTTGGCGCGAGACACCCGACGATCTATGTCGGTGAATCCCTGCTGAACGGCCTTGAGCAGGATGAACTACAGGCGATTCTGCTGCATGAGGATTACCACCGGCGGACCTATGGACCGCTTCGGGCCGCCTCCCTGGAGGCGTGGATCACCCTTGCTCGTCCCATTGCACGCGTCACGAAGGCGCTGGCGGATCGTCTCGTCGACCTGGAACGCGCCGCCGACCGATACGCCCTCGGTCACGGAGCGACTGCCGCCGGAATTGCCTCGGCACTCATCAAAGTCGAAGCCGCCGAGGTCGGATCGTGGGTCGCCTTCACGAGCGCCGCCGACCGCCGGGTCGGTGGCCTGCTCGAATTCACGGCTGGTCTGGAGCGGTCGCCGGAACACCTCCCGTACGAATGGCTGCCCCCGGCAATGATGGTGCTCACCCTGGCGCTCTGCCACCTCCTGGGCTGACCCGACGGCCCGTAGTTTCAGTCGCCATCCGATCCGGTTGCCGATCGGCGTCCTATCCGTCCGTCTCCGCACGAGCGTTCTCAGTCGGGCCTCACCCGCCGCTCACCGGACACTCAGGTGGGTGCCCTTAGGTTGATCCATGGACCTTGTGACCGCCCTTCTGATCATCATCGCCGTCATCCTCGTCGCCGACTTGCTCGTCGCTGGTGGCGCCATGACGATGAGCAGTATCTCGGCGATGGCCGGCGCAGTGGCCCATCCGCTCGTGGCCGGTCTGCTGATCGGGCTGATCGTCGTCATCCTGATTCTCGGGGGCTTAACGTAGCCGTGCCCTGGGCGCCCGTTCAGGCCAGGGCCGATACGAGCGGCCGTCAGGTCGTCGACATCACGGTGCGGGGTGGCTACTCGCCAGCGTCGATCCAGGTCGTCGCCGGCCTGCCACTTCGGCTCCGATTCCGACGTGATGACGATGACGACTGCTCGGAGCGGGTCGTCTTCTCAACGTCCAGGGTCGACTGCCGCCTCGCGACAAGCGGCCTGACGACCGTGGATCTTCCCGCCCAGCCCCCGGGCGTGATCCGATTCACCTGCGGCATGGGCCGCTACCGCGGCCGGATCGAGGTGCTCGACGGTACCCGGCCACCGATTGGATTCCGTTTGCGCCAGCTGATGGCTCGGCTGGCCCAGTTCTGCCGACCGCACCCACAGGAACGGGATGCAGGAGAGCCATCGGATGGCGAGGGGATTCCGGACGATCGGTCGGGCCAGGTGCGATGAGGCCGGTCTCGAGGGCCGAACCTGCACTCCTGCCGGCCTGATCCGGGGCACACTACTGCGATGGCCACCGTACAAACCCGCATCCTCGTTGTCGACGATGAGCAGCCGATCATCGACCTGATCAGCGGCTACCTCCGGCGCGAGGGGTACCTTGTGACTTCAGTGGGTGATGGCCTTGCCGCAGTCGAGGCCGTGCGATCGTCACCACCAGACGTCGTCATCCTCGATGTGATGCTCCCCGGGATCGATGGCGTCGAGGCGTGTCGGCAAATCCGGACGTTCTCTGACGCCTATGTCCTCATGCTCACGGCGCGCGACGAGGAGATCGACCGGATCGTTGGCCTGACGGTCGGCGCGGACGACTACCTCGTCAAGCCGTTCTCGCCCCGCGAACTCGTGGCGAGGGTCAAGGCGCTGCTGCGGCGGCCGCGTCCCGACCGCGACGCCACGCGCGCGACGTCACCAGGACTCGACATCGACGTCGCCCGGCATACGGTGACGGTCGACGGCATGCCGATCGAGCTCACGGCGCTTGAATTCAACCTCCTTGCGGCTCTTGCCCGCGACGCTGGGGTCGTTATTGGCCGCCAGTCGATCCTCGACGCCGTCTGGGGCCCCGAGTTCGTGGCAGACGACCACCTGGTCGATGTTCATGTTGCGAACCTGCGTCGCAAGCTCGGCGATGATCCAGCTCGCCCGCGGTTCGTCGAGACGGTCCGGGGCGTCGGCTACCGCCTCCGCGCAGTGGATTGATGCGCTCGCTTCGGGCGCGTTTGCTGGTCGCTTTCCTGGTCGTCGTGGCCGTGGCGCTCGGGACGGTCGCGGTCGCGGTCCTCCTGGTCGGCCCCGGTTACTTCGCCCAGGCGATGGGGCACCTACCGGGCGACCCGATGGGCCAGATGATGAGCGAGGCGACAGAGCGCGCCTTCGAGGATGCGATGCGTCAGGCGATTGGGGCCGCCACGGTGATCGCGGTCGCGACCGCGACGATCGTGGGCCTTGCCGTTGCCGCGCGGATCGTCCGCCCGATCAGCGCCCTCGCCCGGGCTGCTCGGCGGATCGCGGGCGGCCACTACGCCGAGCGCGTCCCGGCAGCGGAACCCGCCGAGCTCGGTGAGCTGGCGACCTCGTTCAACGAAATGGCCGGCTCGCTCGAGGCGACCGAGCGTCGGCGTGTGCAGCTGGTCGGTGACGTCGCGCACGAGTTGCGGACCCCGTTGACGACGCTCGATGGGTACCTCGAAGGGCTTGAGGACGGGGTGATCGAGCCAAGCGACGAGACGTGGAGACTCCTACGCTCCGAGACCGGGCGAATGACCCGCCTCGTCACAGATCTGTCCGAGCTCTGGCGCGCCGAAGCACGCCAACTGCCGCTTCGCCTTGACGCAGTCGACGTGGCAGCCGTCGCGTCTGAGGTTGGGGAGCGCTTCGGGCCGCAGGCCGCCGTTCGCGGAGTCCGGATCGAGTCGACCCCCGGTCGGGCGGTTGCCAGAGCGGATCGCGATCGGGTTGCCCAGGTTCTCTCCAACTACCTCTCCAACGCGATCCGATACGCACCCCATGGCTCGATGATCCTGCTGGCGCCCGGCACTGGCCCAAGCGGGGTCCGCATCGCGGTGACCGACCATGGGCCTGGCCTTGCGCCCACCCAGCTCGAGGCTGTGTTTGAGCGCTTCTACCGGGTCGATCCGGCCCGCAGCCGGAGCGGGGGTGGCTCGGGGATCGGGCTCGCGATCGCCCGGGCGCTCGCCGTCGCGATGGGCGGGCGCGCCTGGGCCGAGAGCGCTGGCCCTGGACAGGGAAGCACGTTCTTCCTGGAGTTGCCGCCCGCCTGAGCCCAGGATCTTGACCGGATCTTGACGAAGGCTTGCCGAGCCTTCGATCCCAGCCTGAGATCTGCCACCGATGCTCCTCGCAGGGAGATGTGCTCTCCCCGAAGCAGGCGAGGAGCAGGTGATGATGAACGGCTGGACGATGGGTCTGGAAGGTTGGCTGTGGATGGCCGTCTGGGCGATCGCGATCGTGGTGGTCGTGTGGCTCCTCGTTCGCGAGCCTCGCGCTTCTGAACCCGAGGCCGCTCTCGAAACCCTGCGGCACCGGTTCGCCAAGGGTGAGATCTCCCCTGACGAGTACGAGCGGGCCCGTCACCTGCTCGAGTCATAACGGCGTCCAAAAGGAGCTTCGAATGTCGACTCGCGCAGCCGCCAACCGCGGGGAGCGTCCGCACCAGGCAACACAGAGCCGACTTCGCGCCGCCCTGTTCGCGGTGATCGTTTTCGGCGTTCTTGCTGTCGGGGCCTTCCTCGCCTTTGGCGATTTCTTCAACCGCCCGGCGGCCGCGGGCGGGGCGATCGACGTCCAGAGCTCGATGGCCGGGTTCACGCCGTCCGAGATCCACGTGACCGCTGGATCGACGGCGACCTTCGACTGGTGGACCCAGGACGCGTCGATGCACCTCCAGGGTGGCGTCCACACCATGATCGCGCCGGAACTTGGGCTGTACGAGACGCTGTCAGCCGAGAGCCGCAGATCCGTGACGTGGCAGGTCCCGGACAAACCTGGCACCTACGATGTGTACTGCGATACGTGCTGCGGCGGCAAGGACAGCCCCACCATGCATGGCACGATCGTCATCGAGCCTGCGGCGTGAGCTCCGAGGCTCCCGGGATCGTCCCAACGTCCCCGACAACCCTTGGTCTGCCGCGGCCCGCGCTCGTCCTCCTGGCGGCGCTGGTCGTCGTCGGCACCGCGGCGGCCGCGTACGTCGCCGCCGTGCCGTTTCATACGGCCGCCTTCGGCGATTTGACGCTCCCGACCGTCCTCATCGCCGGCGTCGCCGATGGCTTCAACCCGTGTGCCTTCGCGCTCCTGGTCCTCTTCGCGACCTACACCCTCACGCTCGTCAACGCGGTGACGTCCGATGGAACGCCGACGCTCGAAGCTCGACGGCGACTCCTCGGCGCCGGCTCCCTGTACGTCGGCGCGGTCTGGGTCACCTACTTCATCATCGGCCTTGGCCTCTTTACCTTCCTGGGCTGGCTCGGACGTGACCACCTCGTCGCGCGGGTCGCGTCGATCATCGCTCTCGGGATGGCACTCTGGATGCTCAAGGATGTCTTCCTCCCTGGCGTCGGCCCGTCGATGATGGCCCCCGGTGGGACCCATGGCCGGATGCAGAAAGCCATGGAGCGAGGCGGTCTTGGCGGCATGCTGGTCGCCGGCGTCCTGGTCGGGATCTGCACGGTTCCGTGCTCAGGTGCGATCTATCTCGACATCGTGGCGGTGCTCCACGCATCCGGCGGCGGGCTGACGGGCCTCGCCCTGCTCGCCCTCTACAACATCGCCTTCATCGTCCCGCTGCTCGCCCTGCTGCTCGCTGTCAGCAACCGGCGGGTCCTCGGACAAATGGGCCGCTGGAACCGCAGTAATTCGCCATGGATCAAGGCCGGGCTTGCGCTGGCGGTCATCGCCATGAGCTTCGGCCTGCTGGTGTCGATGTGAACGCCCCGACGCCGACAGCACAGACGATCCGCTTCCCTGTGACCGGCATGACCTGTGGCTCGTGCGTCAACCGAATCACGAGAGCGCTCCGGAAGCTGGACGGCGTGACCCGGATTCGGGTCGACCTGGTTCACGAGACCGTCACGGTCGTTCGCGATCCCGCGCTCGTGTCGGATACGGCACTCGCCGCCGCGATCGTCGCGGCCGGCTATCAAGCAGACCTGACCGACGCACTCGACGTCGGGAATCATCCAGGTGGGGCACGGAGCCTCATCGATCGACTATTGAGGAGATACCGATGAACGACGAACGAACCACCCGCCGCGCTGCTCCCTTGCTCTGGGCAATCCTCGTTGTTGCGATCGTAGCGCTGGTCATGGCAACGGCTGCCTTGGCCGCCACCGTCTTCAACCGCGGGCTCGGCAGAGACATGTCGCTCACTGGAATGGGCGGGAACGCCAATGGCGGGATGATGGGCGGATACGGAGCCGGCGGGATGATGAGCGGCGGCATGATGGGCGGGGGGTACGGACCCGGGTCGGGCCCAGTCGCCGTCGACAATGGCGCCCAGCCAGGCGAGTCCGGCTTCGTTGCCGGGACCGAGACCTCACCACGGACCATCCACGTCATCGCGGGGCCGGGGCTGGCGTTCAATCCGGCGACCATCGCGGTCGCGCGCGGAGAGACGGTCACCTTCGAAGTCACCACGATGGGCCCGTCAGTCCACGAGTTCATGGTTGGCCCCGCCGACGCGGTTGCTGCCGATATCGAGGGCACATCCGAGGTCGCCGACATCGGAATGAGCCAGACGAAGTCGCTGACCTACACCTTCGATGGATCAGGGCCCTATGCCTTCGCGTGTCACGCCCCCGGCCACTACGAGGCCGGCATGAAGGGCGAGATCACGATTGTTGGCTGAGCGGAAGCCCCGACCGCCTTCTGGTTACACGGCTCACGGCCGTCGGGTGGGCGGCTGACGAACAACGGGCGTTGGCGAAGCCCGGCGACATGGCATGATCAGACGAATGGTCACCCTCGATTTCAACGCCTTCGATGCCATCACCTTCGACTGTTACGGGACGCTCATGGACTGGGAGAGCGGGATCCTGGCGGGCCTGCGGTCCGTGCTGGAGCCGCACGCGGTGACCGCCGCCGACGACGAGCTGCTGGAGCGGTTCGCCGAGGCCGAGGCGTCCATGGAGGCAGGCCCGTACCAGCGTTACCGCGCCGTTCTGGCCGCCAGCCTTGATCGCGTCGCCCGCTCCTACGGGGTCGAGACCTCGGCCGCCGAGCAGGTCGTGTTCGGCGAGTCGGTCGGCGCATGGCCAGCGTTTGCGGACTCGCGCGCTGCGCTGACTCGACTCAAGACGCGATTCCGCCTCGGGGTCCTCACCAACTGCGACGACGACCTGTTTGCGATGTCGAACCGTCGGCTCGGGGTCACCTTCGACTGGGTCGTGACCGCGGAGCAGGCTCGCGACTACAAACCGCGGACGGCAAACTTCGAGTTGCTCATGGAGCGCGTGGGCCTGCCCCGCGAGCGAATCCTGCATGTCGCACAGAGCCTGTTCCATGACCACGTGCCCGCCAAGGCCCTGGGACTCTCGACGGTCTGGGTCGACCGTCGACACGGACGACTCGGGTCCGGAGCCACGCCTTCTGCGGAGGCGATCCCGGACGCAACCTTCCCGGACATGGCGAGCTTCGCCGCCGCGGCAATCGCAAGCTGAAGGTTCCCGACCGGGATCCAGCGGTGTAGGATCGTCGCAACCCGGGACGTCACGTACGGGACCCGTCCACGCCCGCGCCCCAAGCGCGGCGGGATACAGGGGTCCGCGATGCCGAGCCGGAGGAGGTTGTGATGGCCACAGTCACGTTTGACAAGGTCCACAAGCGATACGGCGATGTGACCGCCGTTCGGGACCTTTCCCTCGACATCACGGACGGCGAGTTCATGGTGCTCGTTGGACCTTCCGGTTGCGGGAAGACGACCAGCCTGCGCATGATCGCCGGGCTCGAGGAGATCACCGAAGGAACCCTTCGGATTGGCGATCGGATCGTCAACGACGTCGCGGCCAAGGATCGCGACATCGCGATGGTCTTCCAGAGCTACGCCCTGTACCCGCACATGACAGTCCGGGACAACATGGCGTTCGGCCTGAAACTCCGCAAGGTCTCCAAGCAGGAAATAGAGCGGCGCGTTGGTGATGCGGCGCGGATCCTGGGCCTGGGCGAGCTCCTCAATCGCAAGCCCAAGGAGCTGTCCGGTGGCCAGCGCCAGCGCGTGGCGCTGGGGCGCGCGATCGTCCGCGAGCCCGCGGTCTTCCTGATGGACGAACCGCTCTCCAACCTCGACGCGAAGCTGCGCGTCCAGACCCGCGCCGAGATCGCCCGGCTGCATCAGAAGATGGGCACCACGTTCGTCTACGTGACCCACGACCAGGTCGAGGCCATGACGATGGGCACGCGGATCGCCGTCATGAACAACGGTGATCTCCAGCAGGTCGGCACGCCCCAGGATCTCTACGACCACCCGACCAATCGGTTCGTGGCCGGCTTCATCGGTAGCCCGTCGATGAACTTCGCCACCATGGAGCTGGTCGATGGTGGGCTGAAGGGCAGTGGCTTCGAGTTCAGCGTTCCGGAACGACTCAAGAAGGCCGTGGAGGCCTCGGGGTCGCGGAGTTTCGACACCGGGTTCCGACCCGAGCACCTCGACGTGGCCGCCTCGGGTGACACCCTGACGATCAAGGCAAAGGCCGATGTCGTCGAGTACCTCGGCAATGACGAACTGCTCCACGTCACGGTCTCGGGCCACGAAGGCGACATCATCGCCCTCGTCCCGTCGACCCGCGGAGTCAAGCCGGGCGACATGATCGAGCTGCATCTGCCCGCCGAGAAGCTGCACCTGTTCGAGTCCGAGAGCGGCCTCGCTCTCAAGGCGAACGCCTGAGCCAAGTGGCCCGCCCGCATCGCGCCGGCGGGCCGCCGCAGCCCTGGTGCGGAGGGCCTCCGCACCCCGCTGACGACCGCCTCCGCGAGACGGTCGTCAGTTCGCGCACGGTGCATCGCGGGCACTACCTTGAGGTCCGCGTGGACGAGATCGCGACGCCTGGTGGTGGGCGATCAACGCGGGACATCGTCGCCCACCCCGGCGCCGTCGCGATCGTCGCCCTTGATCCCGATGACGCGGTCCTCATGGTCCGTCAGTTCCGCCTTGCGGCGGAACGGACGCTGCTCGAGATCCCAGCCGGGACGCTGGATCGCGGCGCAGACGGAAGCATCGAGGACCCGGATCTCGCGGCCCCTCGCGAACTCGAGGAGGAGACCGGGTTCCGCGCGGCTTCATGGCAGCACCTCGGCGCGTTCTGGACGGCGCCCGGCTTCGCCACCGAGTTGATGCATCTCTACCTGGCGCGTGACCTGCGGCCGGCCCACGAGGATCGCCTCGGACCCGATGAGGATGAGCGCCTGGAACTGGAGCGCGTGCCGTGGCGGGATGCCGTGGCCATGGCCGAGCGTGGAGAGATCGCCGATGCGAAGTCGCTGGTCGGGCTCTTCCGGCTGGCCCGGATTCTCGAGGGCCGCGAAGCCTGATCCGTCGGTTCGCTGCCTCAGCCGCCGACCCAGTCCGAGAGCTCGATCCGGCGCAGACGCGGACTGTCGGTGCGACCCGGAATCCGGCCGCGCTTGGCGATCACCCGACCGTCGATCTCCTTGAGATCGGCCGTGAAATCGATCGGCGTGGCCCCGCTGATGTACGAACCGACGGCGAATGAGTCGACTTGCGCCCCCGCCTCCTTGAAGTAGCGGATCCGGTCCGGCGTCAAGCCACCCGACACCACGATCTTCACCGCTCCGTGTCCGGCCTGGTCCAGTCGCGCCCGGACCTCGGTCACGAGATCGGCCGTGACCCGTCCCCGTTCTGCGGGGGTATCCAGCCGGATCCCGTACAGCCGGTCGCCGAGCGCGTCGGCGACGCGCAGCGCCTCTTCGGCCTCGTCCCGGAAGGTATCGACCAGGACGATCCGCGGTACGTCGGGCTCCATGTCCCGATCGAAGGCCAAGGCCGCCTCGACGGTGTCTCCGATGATGAGGACGAGTGAGTGCGGCATCGTGCCGGTCGGGTTGAGGCCGGCCAGCCGGGCGCCTGCCGGAGTCGATGCGCCGACGCAGCCGCCGACGATGGCCGCGTAGTCCAGAACGTCAACGATGTCCGGATGCACATGCCGCGCCCCGAACGAAATGACGGGCTCGGGCGCCGCGACGTTGACGACCTCGCGAGCTGCCGTCGCCCAGCCGGTCGACTGGGCCAGCATGCCAAGGATCGCCGTCTCGTACAGCCCGAAGACGCGGTAGCGGCCTGCGATCCGCAGCACGATTTCCTTCGGCGCGATCTCATCGCCATCGGCGAGGGCCTCGACGACCGTCTCGGATGGATTCGCATCGGCGAGGACCGTGCCAAGCAGGGTCTTGGCCTCATCGATCCCGCACAGCACCGCCTGCTCCCGAGCGAACACCTCCATCACCACCAGGGGATCGAGGCCCTCACGCTCGAGGATCCGCTCAGCACGAGCGAAGTAGACGTCGGCCGAATCGCCGGACAGGATCTCGACCGAGGGGCGCGTCCGCTTGATGCGCATCAGTCGGCGCGACGCCACTGGGCGCGAGGTAGATTGCCGGTTCCCGCCACCGTAGATCGATCCTCCGTGAGCCTTGCCGTTGGTCGGCTTGCCTGTGGCAGCCGCTGGCCGACCGGCGGCGAGTGTAGCGCACGGTCTTCAGGGCGCTTGGCCCGGTCCCGGGTCATGCCATCCGTCCGGTCCGCCCTCGCCGCGACCGAGCGATCCGGCTGACGATCAGCCAGAGCAGCAGGAGCACGGCTATCGCGAGCCCGATGGCGCTCGCAACACGCTCTCGACCGAGGTCGGGCGCCCCGGCCCAGATCGCTTTCGCCGCCTCGGCATGGCGAACGGTCGCATCGAGATCGCCGACGGCAAACGCCGTTCGCGCAGCCGCGATCTCCGCGTCGGGGTCCTCACCGAAGAGGCCGACATTCGTGACCAGCCCCGGGTCCTGCGGCCGCGCGTCGAGGATCTCCGCGAACGCTCCGATGACCGCGCGCTCGGTGACCGCCTCCGCGGCGGCGGCATCCAGCCCCTCGGTGCCCTCGAATGCCTCACGAAGCGCGACGGGTGGAGCAAGGCCGATCGCGGCGGCCGCCTGCCCGATATCATCCCGCTGGCCCAGGACGTCCGCCGCCTGGAGGAGGTCAGCGGTCGCGGCGTCGAACTGCCATGCGGTCATTTCGTCACGGATGCGGCGCGGCAGCACCCACGACCCTGCCGCTGCCGCCGTCTCGTGGTACAGCCCGCGGGCCGCCTGGCGGGCGTCGAGGAGGCCCCCGTCGGTCGACCGGATCACCCGGCCGCGCCAGAGTCCCTCGAACGACACGCTGGTCCGGACCTCCAGCAGGTCCAGCAGTGAGCGCCAATCGAGCCGGCCGGCTCCACGCTCGAGGGCCGCCGCCGACGCGCCAGCCACCGGGGCGGGCTGATAGGCCGATACTCCAGCCGCCGCGTCCTTCCAGACCTGCTGGAGTGCGACGTCCCCGGCCGCGGCTGCAATCTCCCGTGCCACGAGCAGGGCCGCTCCGTAGCCGTAGTCGTCCTCGGGACTGCCAACCACCCACGCGTTCAGAGGGACCGGCGATGCCTCGCCCGACGTCGGGGAGGTCACCGGAACGTCGATCGCAGCGCCAGTCAGCTCGGCATAGAGCAGCGCGAAGCCGTCGGCGATCCACCGATCAGCGATGAGGTCGGCGTTGAACCAGGCGTGGGCGGCCCCATGGACAATGGCCGAGGCGTCCGCGGTGAACGGCACATCGAGGCGTGACGCTGCCGGATCGAAGACCGCCGCATTCTCCCGGCCGGCAATGCTCGCGGCCCCGTTCTCGTCGCGAGCGATCGTCTCGCGCACTTCGAGGGGTGCATCGGTCGGCCAGGGCAACCCGATCCGCGACCCGAGGGTCGGTAGGGCGCGTTCGAGCAGATCGGTCACCCGCGTCTGCCAATCCGGATCGTCCGGCCAGGCGCGGATCCGAAGTTCGATCGTGCCACCGGGCATGCTCACCGGCACCAGGTCGTCAGTCAGAACGCCGGGGCGATCGGCCAGGACCTCGGCCACGAAGGCGCTCGACGACGCCAGGGTTCCGCTCGTGTACGAGACCGTTCCATCGGCAGCGGTGACGGGACCCTCAAGGGGTCCACGCCCGATCGAGGCCACGTACTCCCCGGGCATCTCGACACGCACGGCCGACCCCGGCACCCCCGGACTGCCGTAGGCCCAGACGGGGAACGACAAGAGCGACGGCGAGATTCGCAACGACCGGTCCGGTGCGCCACCCGGGTCCGCGATATCGAAGGTCAGGGTCAGGACCGTGGATTTCCCGGATCCGAGTCGCGAGCCGAACTTCAGCAGCAGGACCAGGTTCGTCGCCGACCGCGAACTGACCGAAACGACGGGTTTGCCGGACGGGCCCGCGAGCCGGAAGTTCGTGGCCGTCGGGTAGACCGCCAGGTACGCCCGATCGACGTAGAAGCGTCGCGTCGTCGTGTCCCGGAGGAGGCTGATTGCCGTGATCTGGATCGTGACGGCCAGCCGATGTTCGTCGGGCCGGACTGCATAGGTCGTCTGGCCCACGAGCTTCACCGGGCTGGAAGCGGCAAACGCCGTTGGCGCTCCGATCCCTCCCGACGCCAGCACGACGACCGTCAAAAGACCGCTCGCGACGACCGTCCGAGCGCGAGCCAGACCGATCACTCCTCGAAAAGCTCCGGAAGCCGACCGGCAAATCGAGCCAGGAGGACATCCGACCGTGATTCGCCTTGTCCATAGCCGGTGGGCACCCGGCCGCCGATCCAGACCCATGGCCGAGTCCCGTCAAAGACCTGGTCGGCGATCCCCACGACGCGGGTGAGCGCCAGGCCCAGCTCGTCGGCATCCAGCCAGCGCATTGGCAGCTCGACCGAGAGGATTGGCCGCCCGTCATCTGCGAGCGAGAACTTGGCGAGCGGGTACTCGTCGTTCCAGATCAGGAGGGTCCTGTACGCCTTGCGCAGCCCGTCGCCGATCGGAGGAGCAAGGTGGGCCCAGATGATGAGGCCGGTGGCTGGATCCAGGATCAGCGTGACCCGGAGATCGCGCCGCCGCCGCCCATCGAGGACGACATCCCAGGCCACGACCCCGTCGCG
>JBBQMH010000052.1:0-17070 GCA_038328755.1 Candidatus Limnocylindrales bacterium | reverse complement strand
GGCATGCCGGCTTCGCCGCGGCAGTAGGCGCATGGACACATCCAGCGCAGGGCGATCGCATCGTAGGTGGTCTCGTGGCCGTCGATCCATCCGATCTGGAGCGTGCCGGCGCTCCGGTCCGCATGGATCCGCGCGGGCTTGGCTCGATCGTCTGCGTTGGGCGTCGTCATCGAGCGATTGTGCATCGGCGGGCGCGTCTGTGCCACGGGACCGACTGGCCCCTCGGAATCCGGTCATTCGGTCCACCCGGTTTGGGGCCCGGTGCGCGATGATCAGCGGATGACCCAGGCCACACCCCCCGGATTCGACGCGGCGCTCGCCCACGGGACGCCGGTACTCGAGGTTGCAGAGGCGCTCGGTGTCGATCCTGCCGTTGGCCTGTCCGGTCCGGAGGTCGAGGTTCGGGCCGCTGCGGCCGGTCCCAATGAGGTTGAGCCCCGGCATCGCGCCTCGATCATGTCGATGATCTTCGAGGCTGCGAAGGAGCCGTTCATCCTGCTCCTGGGGGCGGCCGGGCTTGCTGCGATCATGCTCGGCGAGGTCCGCGACGGCATCCTGATCCTGATCGGGCTCGTGCCGATCGTCGCTGCGGACGTGGTCACCGAATATCGCGGCGATCGTGCCCTGGAGGCCCTGCGGGACGCCTCGGCCCCGATGGCGCGGGTCCGCCGAGCGGGTGTTGCCTCGGATGTGCCGGCTGCCGAACTTGTCACGGGCGATGTCGTCCTGCTCCGGGCCGGCGACATCGTCCCTGCTGACCTGCGGATCAGCCGCGCCGACCGGATGCTCGTGGACCGCAGCGTCCTGACCGGCGAATCCGTGCCGGAGGCAGGTGCCGCAACGCCAGACTCACCTGCCGCGGTGCTGGCCGACCGGCGCTCGATGGCCTACGCGGGAACGAGCGTCGTCGGTGGGCGGGGCGAGGGTCTCGTCATAGCGATCGGGGCCGACACCGAGGTCGGACGGATCGCCGGTGGCCTGACGGGCCGGCAGTCGCGTCGGTCTCCGGTCCAGCACGAGCTGGATCGCCTGGTCAGGATCCTGCTCGTGGTGGCGGTGGCGTTGATTGCGATCGTCACGGGTCTCGGGTTTCTTCGCGGCCAGACACTCGGGGAGAACCTGCTGGCCGGGATCTCGGCGGCCATCGCCGCGATCCCCGAGGAGCCGCCTGTACTGCTCGCGGTGATCCTCGGGCTGGGGGCCTTCCGGCTCCTGAAGCGCGGCGTCCTGGTCCGTCGGCTGAACGCCCAGGAGGTACTGGGGGCGATTGATCTGATCGTCACGGACAAGACGGGGACGCTGACCCTGAACCGGCTCGACATCTCGTCCGTCCGCACCGTCGCCGGACGCGTCACCGAACGGACGGTCCGGGTCGGGATCCTGCGCGACGCGCTACGCGCCGAGGCGGACGCCTGGGCGCGGGCCGACGGAATCCCCGCCGGGTCGTTCACCCGGGCGATCGATCGAGCCCTGGACGGGGAGGGGATCGACACCACCCTCGACGGCGCCGAGCTGGTCTCCGCTGAGCCGCCGACGGGTGGACGCCCCGTCTCGATCACCGTTGCCCACCGTGATGGCGCCATTGAGCGGCTGGCCACGGGGGCACCTGAATCCGTGCTTGCCATGGACGGGACGGCGGATGCCGTGGAGCTGGCATCGTGGCAGGCACAGGTAGATGAAGGTGCGACTGCCGGTGAGCGCCTGATCGGTATCGCCAGGGCTCCGGTCGGCGGGCACTGGTCGATCGTGGCCCTCATCGGTTTTGCGGATCCAGTCCGGAAGGGGATCGGCGGGGCGCTCCGGGAAGCCCGTGACGCCGGGATCCAGACCATCGTGGTCACCGGGGATCATCCCGCGACCGCAGCGGCGATCGCTCGAGCGGCGGGTCTCGCCGACGAGCGCATCGTGACCGGGTCCGAGGTGGCGACCTGGGATGACGCGAGCCTGGCCGCACAGCTCCCGAGCATCGATGTCGTGGCCCGCTCGACGCCCGAACAGAAGGAGCGGATCGTCCGCGTCGCACGAGGCGAAGGGCGGATCGTGGCGGTCACCGGAGACGGGGTCAACGATGCGCCGGCGCTCCACAACGCCGACGTGGCCGTGGCCATGGGCAGCGGAACCGCGGTGGCCCGCGAGGCGGCCGATCTCGTGCTCGGCGACGACTCGTTCGTGACCCTCCTCTACGCGCTCCGTGAGGGCCGGCGGCTCGTCGACAACATCCAGAAGGGCCTCGTCTTCCTGGTTTCGACCCACCTCGCGTTTCTCGGTTTCGTCCTGATCGCCACCATCGCCGGCTACGGGCAGCCGCTGCTGCCGATCCAGATCCTGTGGATGGAGCTGTTCATCGACACCTCCACGTCCATTGCCTTCGAGCGCGAGCCCGGGGAGCCGGACCTCATGCATCGACCCCCCCGAACCGCCGGCGCTGCCCTCCTGTCGACGGGCTTGCTTGCCCGGATCATGCTCGCGGGCGGCTTCTCGGCGGTGGCCGCCCTCTGGCTCATGCTCTCCCAGCCGGGGGATGCCGAGCACGTCCGCTGGCTGGCCTTCACGGCCCTCGTGTGCGGACAGGTCGTCCGCGCCTATGCCAACCGCAGCCTGCGGATCCCCGTCCTCCGGATCGGACCCAACCGCCTCCTGCTCGCCGGCGGGGTTGTTGTGGTGCTCATCCAGGTCGCGATCCCGTTTGTTCCTGGCGTCAGCGATGCCTTCAGAGCCAGCCCGCTCGACCTGTGGGAATGGGTGCTCGTGGGGGTGATCTCATTCCTTCCGGCCGTCATCGCCGAGGCCATCCGGAGCCGCCCTGGGACCGTCTGGGTGGCGTGACCGGACCATCGGCCCAGAGGGCCAGACCCGTGGCCGGGATATCCTCGTCCTCATGCCCCTGATCATCGAAGGTCTGAGCAAGCGATTCGACCGCGTCCAGGCGCTGGATCAACTCTCCCTCGAGGTCCCCGCGGGACACATCTTCGGCTTGCTCGGTGCCAACGGCGCCGGGAAGACCACGGTTATGCGAATCGCTCTCGGGGTGCTGCGCGCGGATGCCGGCACAATCACCTGGGGTGGCACCGATCATCGCCGCTTGCAGCGCTCGACCTGGGGCTACCTGCCCGAGGAACGCGGCCTGTACCCGAAGATGACGGTCCTCGACGAGCTGGTCTTCTTCGCCAGGCTGCATGGAGCGTCGACGGACCAGGCGATCCGTGATGCCAACGGGTGGCTGACGCGACTGCGAGTCCCTGAATTCGCCAGCCGGCGCTGCGGCGAGCTGTCAAAGGGGAACCAGCAGAAGGTCCAGTTCCTGGCATCGGTGATCCACGATCCCGACATCCTCCTCCTCGACGAGCCATTCACGGGACTCGACCCGGTCAACGTGGTCCTGATCCGGCAGGCGATCCTCGAGCTGCGCGAGCGAGGCAAGACCATCGTCCTCTCGACCCACCAGATGGAGACCGTCGAGGCGCTCTGCGAGTCGATCGCCATCATCGATCTCGGGCGGACGGTGATCAACGGCCCGCTCCGCGACGTCAAGCGATCAACCGGACGACAGAGCGTGATCCTGGCGCTGGATGGACCGGCCGATCTGTCCTGGCTCGGCGATCTCCCTGGTGTCAGCATCCTGCGGCCGGGCGTCGATCGCGTCGAGCTGGACCTGGAGCCGGGCACGGAACCCGACGGCGTACTTGCCGCGGTCGTCGCTCGAGGCGCCCGTGTCCGTCACTTCGAGGTCGCCGACCCGACCCTCGAGCAGGTGTTCATCGAGCTCGTCGGTCATGGCGCGGCCGACGACGAGACGTTGCATCCGGCCCGGCCCGAGCCCGCCGAGGAGCCTGCCGCATGACGCCGGATCGGACCGCTCGACACGACCCGACCTTTCCGAACACGCGGATCGTTGCCCGGCGCGAGTTCGTGGAGCGGGTGCGCAGCCGGCCGTATGCGGCATCGACCGTCTTGCTGGCGATGCTCGCGGTCTTCGTGGCCTTCCTGCCGATCATCATTCGCCTCGCCGACCGTGACACCACGACCACGATTGCCATCGTCGCCGACGATGCGGCGCTGGCCGGGCGGGCGTCGTCGGTCATGCGGAGCGTCCTGAGCACCAGCGGTGGCACCCCCGTCTCGTGGGTCTTCGAGGTCAAGACGGACCGCGAGGCAGTCAGAACGGCCGTCGGCGAGGGTCGTCTCGACGGGGCGCTGTTCGCCACCCGGGATGCGTCGGGCCGGCTCGACTTCACCTTCATCACGGGCCAGGGACTCGGCGCCGATCGCACCCAGTTCGTGGCCATCGGGACGTTCGCCGTGGCATTCCTGGAATGGACCGAGCGGGTCCAGCCGAGCGGGGCGGTCCCGTTCCTGCCGCCGACGCTCGATGTCCTGGCGGGCGCCGGACCAACGTCCGGTGGCACGCCACTCGGAGCCGGCGAGATCGCAAGTCGTCAGCTCCTCGGGACTGTCCTGATCGTCGTCCTCTTCCTGACCATGGTGATCTACGGGATGTGGGTCGCGGCTGGCGTCGCCGCCGAGAAGGAGACCCGCGTCATGGAGCTCCTGATCAGCGCTGCCTCGCCCCGCCAGCTCGTGCTCGGCAAGGTGCTCGGGATCGGGCTGGCCGGCCTGCTCCAGTACGTGACGATCCTGCTGCCGGCGGTTCTTGCCCTGGCCCTGCAGCGCCCGATCGGCGAGGCGCTCGGGCTCGGCTCCGGGATCACCCCGCCGCTGTCGGGGCTCACGCCCGCCTTCGCCCTTGCGTATGGGACGTTCTTCGTCCTCGGATTCACGCTCTACGCCCTGATCTATGCGGCGGCTGGGTCGCTCGTCAGCCGCGTGGAGGACCTCCAGGTCATCGCCCTGCCCATGAGCCTGATCGGGATCGCGGGTTACCTGCAGGCGGTCATCGCCCTCTCGGGCGGGCTGTCGACATTCCTCCGGGTCTCGTCTTTCGTCCCGTTCTGGAGTCCGTTCGTGATGTTCTCCAGGCTGACGGTCGGCCGGGTCGAACCGTGGGAGCTGGTGCTGTCGATCGGACTGCTCGTGCTGACCATCGCCCTCGCGGCGGCGCTGGCCATTCGCGTGTACGCCGCAGGGGTGCTCCTGTACGGGCAGCGGCCCGGCGTGCGAAAGATCCTGCGCGCGGTGCTGTCGCCAACCGCCTGACCGTCAGGCCGAGTGGTCCGCCGGTGGGCCATCGGGGCCAGGTTGGCCGTCGATATCCGCGTCCTCAAACAGGAGCGGCAGGCGCCTGATGAGCGCCAGGACCGGCGCGCTGCCGGTCCGTGGGTCGGGCAGGGTGAGGGAGTCCTGGTCGTCGCCGGACGAGGCGGCGCCCGCTGAATCGGGGCCGCCCGTGACGCCGCTCGGGAAGAAGCGCCAGAGGCGACTCCGCACTCCCGGAAGGTAGGGACTTGATCGATGCCGGGCGAGCACGCCGGCGAGTCCCTGGGCGGTCACGGCGTCGAACAGTGCCCGACCCTCGGTCGGGATCGCGGGCAGCGACAGGACTTCGTCGCCCGGATGCAGGGTTCGTCGAAGTGCATCGCGACGCCGCTCCAGCGGGACGCGGAGCAGCGATCGGCCATCGAGGTCGAGCAGGTCGAACGCCAGGAAGGCGACGGGCCGGCCGGGCTGGCCCGCGAGTCGCCGCTCGAGCTCGTCCGGGTCGGCTCGCCCCGCGCCATCCACGACGACGAGCTCGCCGTCGAGGACGGCCGACCGGGCGGCCACTCGCACGCCGAGACCGAGCAGTTCTGGAGGGACCGATTGGAGCCGCTGCCCGTCGCTGTCCAGGAACGAGACTTCGCCCCCGCCCGGAGCCGCCGCGGGGCCAATGATCGCCAGGACACGTCGCCCGCCCCAGTTCGGCTCGAACAGATGATCCGGCGAGTCGAACGGCTCCGGCGAGGTCCGGGCAAGCATGGGGCGCAGCGTCGTTGGCGGGTTCGGAAGGGTCGGCTCGAGCCGCAGCGAGAGCTGGTCGGTCATCGTCGACCGATCTTAATCGCTCGTCAGGTCGAAGGCCGGCGCTGGGGCTACAGCGCCCGGGGTCGCCGCGCCCGGGGTCGCCGCGCGCGGGGTCGCCGCGCCCGGGGTCGCCGCGCGCGGTGATCGGCGGTATCCTCACCGTCCGATGACGACCGCACCGCGCGCCGACACACTGACCCGCGAACGCGCCCATGAACTCGTCCGCGCGTGGGCCGGCGGCCGACCGGGACCCCTGGGCTCGGTGCTGGGCCGGCTGACGGCCGTGGACCAGGTGGGCGTGGAACTTCGGGTCGAGAGTCTCAGGAAGCGATCGATCAAGAAGGCATCCAAGCTGTGGGCCCTCGATCTCGCGATCCGGATGATGGATCTGACGACGCTCGAGGGAAAGGACACGCCGGGCAAGATCCGGGCGCTCTGCCAGAAGGCGATGCGTCCCCAGGCCGGGGACCCGTCCATTCCGTCGGTCGCCGCCATCTGCGTCTATCCAAAGCTGATCGAGGAAGCGAAGGACGCCCTGCGAGGCTCCACGGTCAAGGTGGCCAGCGTCGCCATGGCCTTTCCTTCAGGCCAATCGTTCCCCGAAATCAAACTGGCCGAGGTCCGCGCGGCCGTGGCCGCGGGAGCCGACGAGGTCGACATGGTCATCGACCGCGGCGCCTTCCTGTCCGGTGACTATGGCGCCGTGTTCGACGAGATCGTCGAGACCAAGGAGGCCTGCGGAGCCGCTCACCTGAAGGTGATCCTGGAAACCGGCGAGCTCGAGACCTACGACAACGTTCGTCGGGCGAGCATCCTCGCCATGGCCGCTGGTGCCGATTTCATCAAGACCTCGACCGGCAAGGTCACCCCGGCGGCGACGCTCCCGGTCACCCTCGTCATGCTCGAGGCCATCCGGGATTTCGAGAAGGCCACCGGCCGCGCGGTCGGGATGAAGGCTGCTGGCGGGATCCGGATGGCCAAGGAGGCGGTCCAGTACCTCGTGGTGCTGTACGAGACCCTGGGACCCCGATGGATGACCCCGGATCGCTTCCGGTTCGGCGCATCGAGCCTCCTGAACGACGTCCTGATGCAGATCGAGAAGGAGCGCACGGGCCGCTACCAGGACCCGGACGACTTCACGCTCGACTGAACGGGGGACATGCCCGGGATCACGTTGCCGCGGAACCGCTCACGGCGCGAGGGCGTCTGCCGGCCATGACGCGGCACCTCGCACCGCTCGCCTGCCTGGTCCTCGTGGTCGCCGGCGCCTGCGGCGGAGGGTCAGCGACGGGCACGCCACCCGGAGCCACCGCAGGGCCGGGAGCCACGACCGCGCCGCCCGGCGCCACCGGGATCCCCAGTCCGACACTCACGCCCCCCGAGCTGAAGCTGGCGATCATGGGCCGGTTCGGTGCCCTCTGGTATTGCGACCCTGATTTCTACCCCGTCGCGCGCGAAGACGAGATCGACGCGGCCCGCGAGCGCTGGCCGGAGGTCGTTGCGGACCGAGAGGCGTTCGCGGCGTTGACTGCCGCGTTTGGCCTGGATCCCGCGGGCGCCTTCAGCGATGCAGAGAAGCTCGACGTCTACCGGGGCTGGAAGGTCCTCAACGCGATCGCCCTCGATCCGGCCTCGTCCGATTCGTGGCGGTTCGACTACCTCGCCCAGCCCGCCGGCGGAGCGGCGGAGGGTACGCGGACGACGGGATCGATCTCGTCCCGAGGCGAGATCAAGATCGAGGGGCAGGGCGTCGCCGGCCAGCCGATCTGCCCGATCTGCCTCGCGCGTGGAACGCTGATCGAGACGCCGCTGGGGCCCGTGGCGGTCCAGGACCTCAGGCGAGGCGACCCGGTCTGGACGCTTGATGCGGCCGGCAACCGCGTCCCCGGCACTGTCATCGCCTTCGGCTCGACCGCCGCTCCCGCGAATCACCGGGTGGTCCAGCTGGTCCTGGTCGATGGTCGAACGGTCACGGCGTCCCCGGGCCATCCGCTCGCGGACGGGCGGCTGGTCGGGGATTTGCGGGTGGGCGATCTGGTTGGCGGCTCGTCGGTCGAGTCCACCGACCTGCTCGCATACACCGGAGGGCGCACCTTCGACATCGTCGTCAGCGGGCCGACGGGCACATATCTCGTCGACGGAATCGGCCTCGGATCAACGCTCGGGCCCTAGTTCGGAACGCGAATCCCGGGCACGGTGCGGGCGAGGAACTCGAGCACGATCCCGGTCTGCTTGATCCGTTCGTCGATCTGGAACGGATTGTGTCCGGTCGGGAAGAGATACAGCTCGTTGGGGTGATCCCGCTCACGGAGCCGGTCCACGTAGGCCATCACCTGCCGGATCGGACAGCGCGTGTCCGCCTCGCCGGCCAGGAACAGGATCGGCGCCTTGACGTGGTCCACGTAGCTGATCGGGGATCGCTCGGCCATCAGCTGGGGGACCTCCGACGGAGTGCCGCCGAGCAGCGCCCGGTCGTACGCCTTGAGCTCCGGCGAAAGATCCTCGTACCCAAGGGCATAGTCGCCGACAGGCACGCCGGCCACGCCGCTGATGAACCGGTCAGGGTGCATGCCGTGCATCAACAGGGTCAGGTAGCCGCCCCACGACCAGCCGGCGATGGCGAGCCGCTCCGGGTCGGCGAGGCCCTGGGCAAGAAGGTCATCCACGCCGGAGTTGATGTCCTCGATCTCGGGCCATCCGATGTTCCCGATGAGCGTGTCGCGCCACTCGGCACCAAATCCGATCGAGCCTCGGTAGTTGACCAGGACAATCTGGAAACCCGCATCCACGTAGGCCTGCAGGTCCGGCGCCCAACGGTCCAGGTCCAGCGAGGTCGGTCCGCCATGGACGTGGACGAGGGTCGGGAATGGAGCCTTGCCGGCGGGCTCGATGCGCCAGCCATGCACGGCCTGGCCATGCGGGTTTGGAAAGGACCACGGAATGAACGGCCGACCCTCCGGCGCGACCCCGATGTCCAGGAGTGGTTCGTCCTGCCCGACCTCGAGGATGACTCCTGGGTGTTCCCCGGCCTGGACGCGGTACCAGACGGCTCCGTCGGGCCGAACCCGGGCCCCCGTCAGTGAGCCGGGCCGGGTCGCGAGCGTCGTGATCCGTCCGTCCGCCAGCTCGTATCGATGGAGTCGATGCCGTCCGTTGTCCAGTTCCACCAGGAGCAGCGCGCTCGCATCCGGCCACCAGTCGGCGACATCGGTCGGGTGCGTCCAGGGGAGCTCGATCTCGGTGACGGTCTCGTCGCCGAGATCCCAGATCGCCACGGCCTCCTCGTCGTGGCGCTCGTGGCCGATCGCGAGTCGCTGGTCGCCCGGAACCGGCGACCATGCCTGGGCCGAGAGGCCTCGCCCCACGTCCTGGAGGTCGCCGACCACGGCGCCGGTCCGCGTGTCCAGGACCCGCAGGGCGGGATGGATCAGGCCACCGTGCTCCGCATGCTCGATGGCAACCAGCGTCTCGTCGGCCGACAGACCGCCGAGCTCCGGGCCACCCCAGCCACTCCCGAGGGCCAGGGCATCGGAGCTGACCGCCAGGCGTCGGCTGCTGCCGTCGCGCTCGACGACGTAGAGACCGAATGACTCCTGGGTGCTGATGGCCGCGACCGTCCGGAGCAGGCCCGGCGCCAGGCCCTGGTCCCAGCCCGCGGGAAATCCATCGGCGAGTGGCTCTGCGGTGCCACCGCTGAAGGGCGCGGTGACCCACTCGCCTGCCTCCGACCCGGTGGTGTCCCGGTGCCAGAGCACCCACTCGCCATCCGCGCTGACCTCTCCGTCCACGAGCCCGACGGGCTCGGAGGTGATCTGGCGTCGTTCGCCACTCGCCCGGTCCCAGCTGTGGAGCTGGTAGATGCCGCTCTCGGACGAGACGTAGACGATCCGGTCCGGGGCGTGACGCGACCAGGTCGGGAAGCCGATGATCGGGGCGAGAAATCGGCGCTGCCAGAGCGGTGTGGGGGTGGTCATCGCCTCATGATGCCTGACCGACCAGGATCGCCATGGTCAGCAGCACCTGCGCCAGGTGATACGGAACCATGACCCAGAGTCGGTCGATGCCGGCGGATGGGCGAACCCGGGTGACGAATCGACTCCAGCCGAGCCGGGCGTCCGACGCCACGAAGAGCCAGGCACCGAGCGCCGCAACGGCCGACCCACTCGCGGTCGCGGCGATCGCCATCAGGGAAATGACGCCGAGATAGGCCGCCACCGGGGCGCGCAGCCCGCGCATCGCCGCACCGGCGATGATCCTCCGCCCGATGGCAGCGACGAGCAGGACCGCACCGACCGTACCCAGGATCGCGAGACCGAGGTCCAGGGGATCGAGGAGAAAGACGGCGAGGTACGCAAGGTGCGCCAGCAGGAAGGCCGCCAGCCCGCCCGTGAATCGCTCGGGCGGCAGCAGGAGCCAGTCGCCGGCGAGTGAGGCACCCAGGGCCGCAACGAGGAGAACGATCCCCGGTGAGGCGATGGGCCCCGAGAGCAGCGTGACCGCGATGAGGATCGCCGGGACGGCGAGTTTCGCGGGCCGTTCGAGACGCGGGAAACCGCGCGCGACCGCGTACCAGTTGACGATTGCGGCCACGGCCACGGCCACGATGCCGGCCGTCAGGAGCGGCGTCATGCCTCGTCGCGACCGGAGGGGGAGATCATCCCGGGTATGATGCCCGAGTGACGAGCGACGAGACAAAGCTCCGCCCCTGGGCGGGTGATCGCGGTCCGGCCGGCTGGGGACTCGGGGACGGTCAGGCGATCCCGTGGGAGTACGCGGCTGCCCCGGAGTCGCGCGACGTCGTCACCCTCAAGGACCACTACGGCCTGTTCATCAACGGGCGTGAAGTGTCCGCGTCGGATGGAGGCACCTTCGCCACCGTCAACCCGGCCACCGAAGAGAAGATCGCCGACGTCGCGATGGCCACCGAAGCCGACGTCGATCGCGCTATCCGGGCCGCCCGCCGTGCCCAACGGGGGAGCTGGGGTTCGCTGCCTGGCCGCGAGCGCGCCAAGTACCTGTTCCGGATCGCCCGGATCCTGCAGGAACGGAGTCGTGAGTTCGCGGTTCTCGAGACGATTGACTCGGGCAAGCCGATCAAGGAGAGCCGGGACGTGGACGTCCCGCTTGCCGCCGCCCACTTCTGGTACTACGCCGGCTGGGCGGACAAGCTCGAGTACGCCTTCCCCGGGCGCGTCGCCCGCCCGCTCGGCGTGGCGGCCCAGGTCATCCCCTGGAACTTCCCGCTGCTGATGCTGGCCTGGAAGATCGCGCCGGCGCTCGCGGCCGGCAACACGGTCGTCCTCAAACCCGCCTCGACGACGCCGCTCAGTGCCCTGCTCTTCGCCGACGTGTGTCGCCAGGCCGATCTGCCGCCCGGCGTCGTCAACATCGTGCCGGGTCCGGCGCACATCGGAATGCACCTCGTCAGCAGTCCCGGCGTGGACAAGGTTGCCTTCACCGGGTCGACGGGCGTCGGCAAGCTCATTTACCAGGCGGTTGCCGGGACGGACAAGGCCCTCACGCTCGAGCTCGGCGGGAAGGCCGCCAACATCGTCTTCGAGGATGCGGCACTTGATCAGGCGGTCGAAGGCATCGTCAACGGGATCTACTTCAACCAGGGCGAGGTGTGCTGCGCCGGTTCTCGCCTGCTCGCTCAGGAGTCGATCGTCGAACCGCTGATCGAGAAGCTCAAGGACCGACTGTCCACGATCCGTGTCGGCGATCCGATGGACAAGAACACCGACGTCGGGGCCATCAACTCGCGCCAGCAGCTCGAGAAGATCACAGAGCTGGTGGCTGCCGGCGTTGCCGAAGGGGCGGATCTCTACCAGCCGAACTGCGAACTGCCCGAGCGCGGCTTCTTCTTCCGCCCGACCCTCTTCACCAACGTGGCGATGAGCCATCGGATCGCGCGTGAGGAGATCTTCGGGCCGGTTCTGTCCGTCCTCACGTTCCGGACTCCCGAGGAGGCCGTCGAGAAGGCGAACAACACCCCGTTCGGGCTGTCGGCCGGGATATGGACCGAGAAGGGCAGCCGGATCCTCTCCATGGTCCGCCGGATGCGCGCGGGCGTGGTGTGGGCCAATACGTTTAACCGCTTCGATCCGACCTCGCCGTTCGGTGGCTACAAGGAGTCCGGGTTCGGTCGCGAGGGCGGGATGCACGGGCTCCACGCCTACGTCCGGCTCGAGGATCGCTGATGGCCACGGCAAGGCGTCAGTCCATGGCCCCATTCGGTGCCGGCGCATCGCGGGATCGATGCTGGTGGCAGCAGCATCGTGAGGGCTTGACGGCCCACAATGCCTCCCATCGGTGGTTCCTGCTGCCCGATGAGGCGGTCCCCGATCGTGGCCCACGTTCGACGCCCGAGCCCAGCGCGAGGCATTCGCTCGTTGCAGGCCCCGCAACGTGCGAAATGCTGGTGGCTGCAGCATCGAGCCCTGCTAGGTGGGCACGTCGGGCCGGTGAGGGCGTCGAATGGCCGACCGCGTGACACGTAACCGGAGGCAAACGGCGATGGCCGCCTCCCGCCGCCCGGTACCAGCGAAATCGACGCTCGCGGCTCCGGCCGCGCGGAAGGCGCCGTCCCGCGTCGACGTCCGAAAGACCTACAAGCTCTACATTGGTGGCGCCTTCCCGCGGACCGAGAGTGGCCGCTCGTACCTCGTGTCGGCGGCCGATGGGACGCCGGTCGCTAATGCCTGTCGCGGGTCGCGCAAGGACCTGCGTGACGCGGTCCGATCCGCGCGGACGGCATTCCCCGGCTGGGCGGACCGGTCGGCCATGAACCGCGGCCAGATCCTGTACCGCGTCGCCGAGCTGATGGAGGGGCGTCGCGACCAGTTCATCGCCGAGGTCGCGCAATCCGAGGGGCTCAAGCCGGACCGGGCCCGGACCGTCGTGGACCGGGCCATCGATCGCTGGGTCTGGTACGCGGGCTGGGCAGACAAGATCGCCCAGGTCCTCGGTTCGTCCAATCCCGTGGCCGGCGACTACTTCAACTTCACGATCCCGGAGCCCACGGGCGTCGTCGGCGTCGTCGCGCCCGAATCGTCATCGCTGCTCGGACTGATCTCCCGGCTCGCCCCGCCGCTCGTGGCGGGCAACGCCGTGGTCGTGCTGACCTCCGAGACTCGCCCGCTGGCGGCCATCACGCTGACCGAGGTTCTCGCGACGTCGGATGTCCCGGGCGGCGTCGTCAACGTGATCACCGGGCTCAAGAAGGAACTGGTGCCCGTGCTGGCGGCGCATGCCGACGTCGATGCGATCGACGTCTGGGGTGTCGACGACGCGGCCCGGCGCGATACCGAACTGGCGGCGACAGACAACGTGAAACGGATCATCCGCCGCCCAGCCGGAGTGACCGACGCCCGATTTGACTGGCTCGACGATCGCGCCTCCGAGCGACCCGAATGGATCGCCGCGTTCCTTGAAATGAAGACCGTCTGGCATCCCATCGGGGTGTAGTGGGGGAGCGAGCGTGATCAGCGTCATCGAAACGACCGGCCTGACGAAGTCATACGGCCCACATCGCGGGATCGTTGACGTCGATCTCGAGGTCCAGGAAGGCGAGATCTTCGGGTTCCTCGGACCCAACGGCGCGGGCAAGACCACCATGATCCGGCTGCTGCTGGACCTCATCCGCCCCACCTCCGGATCAGCCCGGGTGTTCGGGATCGATTCGATGGCCGATCCGGTGGCGATCCGTCGCCGAACGGGGTACCTGCCGGGTGAATTCAACCTGTACGACCGGCTGACCGGCGCAGAGACGATCGAGTACTTCGCGAACCTCCGCGGCGGCACGGACCGCGCCTACCAGCGCGAACTCGTCGAGAAGCTCGATCTCGACACGTCGCGTCGATTCCGCGAGTACTCCAAGGGCAACAAGCAGAAGGTCGGTCTTGTCGTGGCCCTCCAGCACCGGCCCGAACTGCTGATCCTCGACGAGCCGACGTCGGGCCTCGATCCACTCGTCCAGCAGACCTTCAACAACCTCATGTTCGATGCGAAGGCGGAGGGCCGGACGATCTTCCTCTCGTCCCACATCATCGGCGAGATCGAGCGGGTCGCCCAGCGTGCCGCGATCATCCGCGACGGTCGCCTGGTCCGCGTGGACAGTGTCGCCGGCCTTCGAGACCTGTCGGCGCATGAAGTCGAGCTGCGCTTCCGCGGGCCGGTCCCGACGGCCGAATTCGAGGCGATGGAAAATGTCACGAACGTCGTCGCCGAGGATGGAACCCTGCGGATGCTGGTCACCGGTCCGATCGCGCCGGTGGTGCGCGCGGCCGCGGCGCACGACCTGACCGATTTCGTGAGTCGTGAGCCGAGCCTCGAGGAAGTCTTCCTTGCCGAGTACGGCCAGGGTGGGCCAGATGGCCGCGCATGACACAACCTCGATGGGGTCGTCACCGGGCGTTTCCATCGACCTGATCCGACCCTCGCTCCTTGCTCGCCTTGCCGGGCTCGGGTCCATCTTCGGCAAGGGCTTCCGCGACAGCCGCCGAACCGTCCTCATCCTGTCCGTCCTCATGGCGGTGCTGATCGCGGTCGTCGCCTCGCAGGTCGCCATCGAGTACGGAACAACCGCCAAGCGCCTCGCCCTCGCCGGCCAGATGGCGGCCCTTCCGGAGATCTTCCAGGGGATGCTCGGCAAGCCCATCAACATCGAGACGCTCGGCGGCTTCCTGTCCTGGCGGTCCTTCGGCATCCTGCCCGTCATGATCGGCATCTGGTCCGTGGTAGCGCTGTCCGGCACCCTCGCGACTGAGCTGGCCCGGGGCAGCCTCGATGCGCTGGCGGCGGGACCGATCTCACGCCGACGGCTGGCCGCGGAGAAGCTCGGGTCCCACGTGGCCGCCCTTGCCCTGGTGGTCCTGAGCCTGGCCGTGGTCACCTGGGCCTCCATCGCCGCCTTCGGCAACCTGCCCGGGGATCAGATCGGACCCGGACCCGTCCTCGCCCAGCATGTCTGGGTGTTCGTCGCCACCCTTGCGCCGGGAGCGGTCGCCTTCGCCGTCGCCCCTGTCCTCGGGCGCGGCATGGCCCTCGGCATCGGCTCGATCGTCCTGTTCGGCAGCTTCATCATCAGCGGCTACGCGGACAGCGTGGAGGTGTTCGATCGAGTTCGCAGCCTCTCGTACTTCGGGCTGACCGCGGGCCATCGACCCATGGCCGGCGCCTGGGACTGGGGCTCGATCGGCGTCCTGTCGGCGGTGATCCTCCTGGCTCTCGGTATCGGGATCGCCCTTTTCGATCGTCGTGATCTCGTCGTTCCCTCCGGCGGCAAACAGCGGATGCCGGCACTCCGGCTCGGCGTCGCCGGCCCGTTCACCCGCTCGTATTTCGAACGCGTGCCGGCGGCCATCGCCTGGGGCCTTGGAATTGGCATCTACGGCCTGGTGCTGGCGACATCGGCGGACGAGTTCGTTGCCCAGCTGTCCTCGATTCCCGAGGTCCAGCAGATGATCGCGCGGCTCTTCCCCGATGCCGACATCCTGTCGGTCGGTGGGTTCCTCCAGCTCGCGTTCTTCAGCGAGGCCATCATCATGGTGGCGCTGGCGGCAGCGGCCTTCGTCGGCGGGTGGGCCGCGGATGAAGGCGAGGGACGCCTCGAGATCGTCCTCGGAGCGCCGATCAGCCGGGTCGGCTATGCGCTCAAGAGCGGCCTCGGCGTCTACCTGGCGATCGCCACGCTCATCCTCTTCGCCGATCTCGGGGTCATCCTCGGCGCCGCGATCCAGGGCGAGAGTGGCCTGGATATCGCGATCGGGGTCTCGGTCCTCGGGGCGTACGGGATGGCGATTGCGGGCGTCGGGTTGGCAGTTGGCGGCCTGACGCGCCCATCGATCGCCGCGCCCGTGACCATCGGGCTGGGCTTCGCCTTCTACCTGCTCGATCTGCTCGGCTCCATCCTCAGGCTCCCTGACTGGATCGTGGATCTGTCGCTGAACCCGCACCTCGGTAGCCCGATCCTCGGGGATTTCGATGGCTTTGGTCTGGTGATCTGTGCGGTCCTGGCGATCGGCGGTCTGGGCCTCTCTGCTATCGGCATGCAGCGGCGCGATCTCGGCCGGTAGTCGAGGTTGCCACCGCTCGCGGTCGCCCTGGTCCTGACGGCCGCCGTCCTCCACGCGGGATGGAACGTCCTGCTCAAGACATCCGGGGATCCGTTGCGAACGGCGGTCCGTCTGCAGGTCGTCGGATCTGCCTTTCTGGTTCCGCTGGGTATCGTGGCCTGGCTGGCCACCGGCCAGCCGGCGCTCGATCCGGCCGGGATCGGGTTGGCGGCGGTGTCCGGCGTGCTGGAGGCTGGCTACTTCGTCTTCCTGTCGGCCGCCTACGCCCGCGGGGACCTGTCGCTCGTGTATCCACTGGCGCGCGGCACCGCTCCGCTGCTGTCGATCCTCGTCGGCCTTGGATTCCTCGGCGAGCACCTCGAGCCCCTTGGCCTGCTCGGCGTCGCCTGCCTGATCGTCGGGATCATGCTGGTCGCCCGGCCATGGCGGGCGCTGCGAGTCGCGGGTCGCCACCACCGTGGCGCCATCGGCTTCGCCCTGCTCACCGGTGCGACGATCGCCGGCTACTCGACGGTCGACCGGATCGGCGTCCGGATTCTGGAGCCGTGGCTATACGGGGCATTCCTGGCCGTGTTCGCGACGATCAGCCTGATGGTCGTCGCCAATGTCGGCCGGCGAACCGGGGTCATCGCCACCGTCGCTCCGTCGGACCGGCCAACGTCCCTCTGGAGGGATGGCGTGACCGGAGTCCTGTCTCTGTCCGCCTACCTGATGATCCTGTTCGCGTACACGCAGGCGCCGCTGGCCGCGGTCGCGCCGCTGCGTGAGTCGGGGATCGTCTTTGCCGCGGCCTGGGGAGCCCTGCGGCTCGGCGAAGCCGCTGGCCGGCGTCAGTCCGCGATGAGGATCGCGGCGGCCGCGCTCGTCGTCGTCGGGGCGGTCATGCTGGCGCTATCGCACTGAGCTTCAGGACTGGACGTGCGGCGCTCCGCGACCGAACAGGCGGCGCTGTCCGTAGCGACTGTTGACGAGGGCGACACCCGCGATCACGAGCGCGGTCCCGAACAGGACTCGAGCGTCCACCGTCTCCTGGAGC
>JBBQMH010000051.1:0-17135 GCA_038328755.1 Candidatus Limnocylindrales bacterium | reverse complement strand
CTCGGACGCGCTGAAGCTCCACCTGAAATGGGCACTTAGGGTGGAGATGAGCGAGTAGTGCAACCGACCGACCATGTGTCTGGTCGGTTTTCGTGTCTTTGGGCACGAGGGCCGCAAGGAGGAACGAGCGTGCAGCCGGATCAGAGCATCAAGGGCTTCTAGGAGTTTCGAGAATGAAAACTCGACTTCTTCGCCTGGTGATCACTCTAAGTTCTGTGGCCGCAATGGCCATCGCAGGAGGGGCTTCGATCAAGGGATTCTGAGGGTACGCATTGACTATTCCCGGAAGGGGGGGTCTGACCCTATCCTCACGTGAGTAGCGCGTATCGTAAGAGGCACCAGTGCCAAGATCCCTGAAGCTCTTCATATCCACACTCGTGGCCGCCAGCGCTGTTGCGCTGATTGCCACGAGTGTTTGGTTTCCTGTAAATGCCCGTATCGCCATCGAATTCGACGGCGTGGCTGGCGCATCGACCCTCGAGGAGGCCGCCGGGGTCTTCTTCTGGATCCTCGCGACGCTGTTAGCTGGAGCGCTGCCCGTCAAGATGCCGGGCGGTTTCTTGATTACTGTGTCAATTGCGCCAATCATCGCGGCGACCTCAGCGGGTGGGCCATTCGCGGGCGCACTGGTCGCCATGATCGGTACGACGGAGTTGCGCGAACTCCGCGGCAAGATTCCGCTCCTTGGCACTCTGGCGAACCACTCCGGGCTCGTGCTAGCGGCGGTGGCGTGCGGCCTGGTCATCGAGGCAGGGCGAGCCTCCGGGGCAAGTCCGAGTACCGACTTCATCGCGACCATCTTGGGTGCGATCGCCTACTTTGCAGTCAACCTGGTGATCGTCTCGATCGTCGTGGCACTCCTCACCGGAGCACCTGCTAGGCGGCTCCTAATCGAGGACTCGCGCGGGTTCGCGGCGAGCCTGCTCGCCCTCGCGCCTCTTGGCTGGCTGATGGCTCGGATGTACGCCTCAGCGGACGGTTGGTGGACGACGCTGCTGTTTGCAGTTCCTCTCTACACGACTCGCGTGGCGTACCAGCGCATCGTCGAGATGCGGGACATGTTTACGCAGACGATCGGGGCGCTGGCGGAGGCGGTGGATAAGCGCGATCCGTTCACGAGCAAGCACAGCCGGAATGTCCAGATGATCAGCGTGGACATCGGGCGGGAGATGCGCGTCACGGGAGCGGAAATGGAGGCCCTGGAGTGGGGCGGGCTGCTCCACGACGTGGGCAAGATCGGCGTGCCGGACAACATCCTGCTCAAGCAGGAGCGCCTGACGCGTGAGGAGCGGATGGTCATGAATGCGCACCCGGTCCTCGGGGCGGAGATCATTGCCCCGGTGGCACGCTTGGCGCCCGAGTTGCCGATCATTCGACACCACCACGAGTGGTACAACGGCTCGGGCTATCCGGACCGCCTCATGGGTGACGAGATTCCTCGGCTTGCCCGGATCCTCCACGTGGCGGACGCGTTCGAGGCCATGACGGCCGCTCGCCCGTACCGGATGAACCCGCTCACCAGCGAGCAGGCGCTTGCGGAGCTCCGCAAGTTCGCCGGCGTCCAGTTCGACCCCGTTGTCGTCGACGCGTTCGTTCGAACCCGCTGGGCCAACGATGTTCGTGATGCGGGTCGATCGATTGAGACGCAGCCGATCCCCTTGCTGGCCCAGCACGCCCGGACCACGCACCCGCACTTCGACGGCCCGGCGCCGGGTTCGCCCGCGGCTGACCACGGCTGACGCCGTCTGTATCGACAGGCCGGGCGCGATTCGAAGGACCCCGTGCGTCGGTTTCATGCCGTCGACCCGCGCGACGATCCGCTCAAGCCGCAGAATGCGTTCGTGACCGCCCTGTCAATCCTTGTCGTGACCAGCGCGCGATGAATTCGCCATGCTGATCGGCGGCATCGCGCTCGGGCTGGTGCTCGGACTGCTGGCTGGCGGTCGCATCGACAACCTGGCGTCGATCCGGTTGCGCCTGGTCCAGCTGACCTTCTTCGGGCTCTTCCTCCGCGTCGCGACCCAGATCGCCATCGAGCAGAACAACGCGCCGGTCGAGGCGCTCAGGGCGCCGCTGTTCCTGATCGCGTTCCTGGCGATCCTGGCCGGTCTCTGGGCGAACCGGGACCAGCCGGGCATGAGCCTTGCCTTCGTGGGCGTGCTGCTCAACACGATCGCGGTCGGCGTGAACGCCGGGCACATGCCGGTCTGGGAACCCGCCTACGTGGCCGCCGGCTTCGGACCGGACGACACCCTGGGCCTGTTCCACGTGATCCTGCCCGGCACGCTCTCGGCCGACTTCCTGCTCCAGGCCGGGCCGCTGGGAGACATCCTGCCCATCCCGCTGCCGTTCGTTCGCAACGTCGCCAGCATCGGTGACGTCTTCCTCTCATCGGGGCTCGGCTTCTTTCTCTTTGCCAGCACGGTTCGAACGGTCGTCGAGATCGACGAGGCCAGCCTCGCGGCGATTCGGCGCCGGCTGCTGTCCATCATCCCGTCGCCGAGCGGTGCCGGCATTTCAGCCAGCGTGGCCATCACGGCGCGCGGCCTCGGCAGCACCACGACCCTGGGCGGACCTGCGGCAACGACGCTGCCGGTCGAGGCGGTCCCCCCGCTCCTGGCCCGGGTCAGGCGACACCCATACGTCCGCCTCGCGCTTGACGGTTCATTCTCGGCCCTCTGGACGGGCCAGCTGATCTCCCTGATCGGCGACCGGATCCACCAGGTCGCGATCGCCTTCGTGGTCTTCTATGCGACAGGCTCCCCGATCGCGCTCGGTATCGTGTTCTTCGTCGCGATGATCCCGAACCTGCTGTTCGGCGCCATCGCGGGGACCCTCGTCGATCGCTGGGATCACCGCGAGGTGATGATCGTGTCCGACCTGCTGCGCGCATCGATCGTCCTCATCCTGCCGATCGCAGCCTCGGTGAACCTGCTCTTCATCTACCCGCTCGTGTTCCTGGTCACGACGATCTCGGTCTTCTTCCGGCCGGCGAAGGGCGCGGTCCTGCCACGGATCGTGGCCGCCGAGGACCTGACGCCCGCCAACTCGGCCATGTGGATCGCCGAGACGTTCGCCGACATCGGCGGCTACGCGGTCGCGGGTTTGTTCGTGGCGCTCCTGGGCCCGCAACTGCCGCTCGCCTTCTGGGCCGACGCGGTCACGTACCTCGCCTCGGCCCTGCTCATCGCCTCGATCTCGGTGGCGCCCGTCCGGCGTTCGGCGGACCTGGTCGGCCAGATCGGGGCGGGATTCGTGGCGGAACTCCGAGCCGGATGGCGGTTCCTGCGTGGCGAGCCGGTGCTCTTTGCCAACACGATCCAGGCCACGGTCGCCCAGTTCATGCTCGGGATCATGATTGCGCTGCTCCCGGCCTACGCGGCGGATGCGATCGTCGGGGCACCGGTCGGGGGATCGGCGGTCTACGGCTTCCTCGAGGGTGGGATCGGCGCCGGGAACCTCATCGGCGGGTTCGTCATCGGGCTGATCGGCTCACGGATCGCCCTCGGGCGGATGGTCATCGTCGGGTACGCCTTCACGGGGGCGTGCGTTGCGGGTCTCGCGCTGACCGGTAACTTCGGGGCCGCCCTGGCGCTGACGTTCGGCGCCGGCGTGGGCAACCTCGCCTTTGTCATTCCGAGCCAGACGCTCGTCCAGATGCGGACGCCGCAGGAGCTCATGGGGCGTTTGCTCGGCCTTCGATTCACGATGGTCTTCGGGTCGATGGCGCTGGCGACTGGCGTCGGCGGGTTCCTCGGCGCAACGCTGGGCGTGCCGCTGACACTGGGCATCTTTGGTCTCGTGACGATGGGGGCCGGGCTGGCCGGGCTGTTCTTCCCAGCCGTCCGGGACGTCTAGGGTCCGCGTTCGCGTACACTGGCCCGCGGCCCACCCGGCAGGTGCGGAGGCCCGCGCGAACCGGGCGAGCGATGCACGAGGAGACCTGAACCCGCGATGAGCGAGCGACCAAACGACGCGCCGGAGGACTCGGCGGACGACCCCACCTTCACGGGCGAGGCCGCGGCCGATGACGCCGCCGCGGAGCCGGCGAGCATGACCGCCCCCGAGGGCGTCGAGGACGATTTCGACGACGAGGGCGAGAACGAATCGGCCGACGAGTCAACCGAGGACGACGGGTCCGACTCGGACGAGGAGTCCGCGGAGGACGAGGAGCCCGAGACCGACGTCTCCGAGTCAACGGAGGTAGGTACCGAGCCGGCGATTCGACCGATGCGACCGGCTGAGCGGCGCGCGGCGCGATCCGGCCTTCGGCACGGTCAGCTGCCGATCGATCCATCGCTCAAGATCAAGGACCGAGCGTCGATCATCTTCGTGCTCGTGGTCGTCGCGGTCTTCGCGATCATCGTGCTCAACGGGCTGTTGTTCGGCCATGGCGGGCTGTTCACGCCGTTGCCGACGCTTCCACCGCTGCCGACGCCGCTGCCGAGCCCCAGCGCGTAACGGCGGGACAGGGCTGCTCGGTATACTCGGCGCGCCATGACCCACGTCTTCATCGCCCCGCACCCCGATGACGTCGCCCTGTCCTGCGGTGGGCTGATTGCCAGCCTGCGCGAACTTGGCCAGAACGTCGCGATCATCACCGTCTTCTCGGGGAATGGCGATGGCAGCTCCCTGACCGGCTACCAGCGCGAGGCGCTCGGGTTCGGATCGAAGACGCTGTGGCCCAACTCCGAGGCCTTCAATCGAGCCTCGATCCTGGCGGACGTGCCGGCCGGAGATCCAGCCGATATGCCGCCCTGGGCCGCGACATCCGATCGCCTCGACGCGACGCAGGAAGACGCCGATGCCTCCGCGAAGCGGTTCTGGCAGCGCTCATCCTGGTATCGACGCGCCAGCATCCGCAACAAGCCATTGGCCGGCCAGGCACTCATCGACGACGTGCCGACCCAGGGCGCGGTCATGACCGAAGAAGTCCTCGAGGCCGCCGCCGCGGGCGAGCTCATGGCGCGGCGCCGTCTCGAGGACGAGCGATTCGCCTACTTCGCGGAGGCGGCAGTCGTGTTCCTCGATGAGCCCGATGCGGTGTTCCGCGGCTACGAGGGGGACGAGGAGTTGCTCGGGGCCCCGAGAGCGAACGACACCAGCCCGAGCGCCCGGATCCGCCGGGAGATCGAGCGGCTGGAACCCCAGGCCGTCTACGTCCCGCTGGCTGTCGGCAACCACGTGGATCACCAGCTGTGCCGCCAGGTCGGGATCGACCTGCTCGCGGAATCGCGGCGCTGGGTGATGCCGGGTACGGACTGGGCCGGCAAGGTCGTCTTCTACGAGGACTTCCCGTACAGCTGGTGGGCCGGCTTCGATCGACTCGAGCAGCTGCCGGCCGATGCGCTGGCGGGCCTCGATGCCGAGGTCATCCTGTCGCCCGAGTACGCCAACATCGGCGATCAGCAGGAGCGGAAGATCCGCGGCATCGCCATCTACGAGAGCCAGCTGGACCGCCTCTTCGAGGGCGAATCCGCGATGGCCGCCACCGTCCGTTCCTACGGCGCCCGGATGGCCGCCCTCGGCGGGATCGGCGGCGCGGCCGAACGGTACTGGCGGAGCCTCCGGGCCTAGCTCGGGCGACCCGGATGCGCCGGCACCACTGGCTCGCATTCGGGATCGGCCTCGCGGTCGCATTGGCGATCCGCCTGGTGCTCCTCCCGCAACCCGGGCTCGCCGGTGATGACAACGACTTCCTCGCCTGGGCCCGCTGGATCGGGGCGGATGGTCTATCACGAGCCTACGACCAGCCGATCTCGTTTCCGCCGGTCCTGCCGTGGATCTGGTGGGCCTTCGGCAGCGTTGCGCCGGGTTTACTGAACCCGACGCCGAACGACCCGATGGCGCTCACCTTGCTGAAGCTGCCGGCGACCGTGGCGGATATCGCGATCGCAGGGCTCGTGGTTTGGTCGCTCCGATCCCGGCCTGGCTGGTCGGTCGCGGGAATGCTGGCGGTCCTGCTGGTTCCGGCGACCTGGTACGTGTCCGCGTGGTGGGGCCAGTTCGAGTCGCTGTACGTGCTGCCGATCCTGGTGGCGTGGCTGCTGGTCGCGCGGGGACGACCGGGCTGGGCCGCTGTTGCGCTGGCGGTCGGGCTCATGACCAAGCCGCAGGCGTTGCCGCTATTGATCCCATTCGCAGCGTGGTACCTGCGGACGCTCGGGTGGCGGGGATCTGCGCGGGCCGCGGCAGCCGGCGCGGCGACCATGTTGGTCCTCTGGGTCCCGTTCCTGGCCGCCGACGGACCGCGCCACTACCTGCAGTCGCTCTCGGACTACAGCGCGACGTTCGCCGTCCTGTCGCTCCGGGCCTGGAACCCATGGTGGATCCTCCAGGACGCGGCGGGAGGCGGGCAGCTGATTTCGGACAATGTGCCAATCGTCGGGCCGGTCACGCTGCGGTGGGTGGGGATCGTGGTTGCGGGACTGTTGGAAGTTGCGGTGTTCCTGTGGGTTTGGCGACGGCCGACAGCCTCAGGGCTCGCCTGGGGGCTCGCGGCGGCCTCGCTGGCTGCGTTCGTCGGGCTGACCACCATGCATGAACGATACGCGTATGCGGCCTTGATCTTCCTGCTCCTGCTCTGGCCAAATCGGTTCGCGGTGGCGACGTGGGTTGTCCTGGCGGTGACGATGTCGCTCAATCTCGTGGCCGCGGTGCCGCCAACCGGAGAGCCCGGATCGTGGGTGCCAGTTGCGGGTGCGGTCGGTGTCGCGGGGGCGCTTGCCATGACGGCGAGCCTGGCTGGTGCGCTGGCGGGACTGCGCTCGCCGGGCGACGAGAACGTGCCCGTCAGCCGCCGGCCAGCGCCCGCCTGATCCTGCCCCGAAAAGCGACCGCGTACCAGTGGAGGTAGTGCGGCAGCCACTTTCGGAGTTTGAAGTTCGACTGACCGACAGTTCGGTCACGCCAGGTCGTCGGCACCTCGGCAATCCCGCGCCCGGCCAGGGTCGCCTTCACCGTGAGTTCGAGGGCGAGCTCGAACCCGGCAGTGCTTTCGATCCTGATGCTGTCGAGGAACTCGCGACGGTAGAGCTTGAAGTTGTTCGTGGGGTCGTGCGTCGGGACGCCAGCAAACCAGTGCAGCGTCAGGCCAGCCACACGGCTCATGAGCCGTTTGAGGGGCGGCCCGCCGAGCTGCTTGCCGCCGCGCATGTACCGGGAAGCCGCGACGATATCTGCACCGGAGCGAGCGAGATCAACCATCCCATCCACCACGCGGGGCTCATCGGAGCCATCCGCCATCGAGATGAGGATGAACTCGCCGCGCGCGTCCCCAATCCCAGCCCTCATGGCGTTGAGCACGCCACGGCCGAGGTCGTTTCGGAGGCCGCGGACGGCGGGCAGTTCGAGAGCCAGTCGCTCGACCACCGGCCGCGTGGTGTCACCGTCGAAGTCCCAGACCACGATGAGCTCGTGCGGGGCCGAGACCGCGGCATCGAGGGCCCGCAGCACCGGCTCCACGGCCTCGCCCTCGTTGAAGACCGGGAGGACGACGCTCACCTCGGGCTCGGTCACAGGCGCCCGGCCTCGATCTCCGCTCGAATCCACGGGACGACCTCGTCGAGCATTGCGGAGAGGCTCGTGGTCGCCTCATAGCCGAGGACCTCCCGGGCCTTCGTGACGTCTGGAACGCGTAACTGGACGTCATGCTCGAAGGGCTGATCCGAGACGAAGTGGAAGGGACGATCAGGCCCGTGGACAGCGCGCCAGATCATTTCCGCCAACTCGAGGACCGTCGTCGATGTCGCGGTCGAAAGGTTGAAGTCCTCGTTCTCGGCGGCAAGCGATTCCATCGCCAGGCGGATCCCGTGGGCGAGGTCGCCGCCATACGTGTAGTGGCGAACCTGGGTGCCGTCGCCAAGAATGTGGAGAGGATCCTGGCCCTTGAGGATCTTGAGGACGAGATCCGGCACGACGTGGCTGAGGGCGAGCTTCACATTGCCGCTCATGACATCCGCGTCCCGCAGCGCACGCCGCTCACCGATACCGACGCAGTTGAACGGCCGAACGATCGTGAACGGAAGCTGGTACTGCTCCCACGCACCGCGGGCGAAGTACTCCGAAGCGAGTTTCTGAAACCCATACGTTGAGATCGGCGGCGGCGAGGTCAGCTGGGTGCCCTCGGGCGTCGGGAAGGCCGTCGTCGACTCATAGACCATGGACGAGCTGACAACGACGATCCGCTTCAGGCTGCGAGCCCGAAACGCGTCGATTGCTGCATCGAAGGTCGCGGCCAGAATTCGTTCGTTCTCGGCCAGCAGGTCGTAGGCGAACTCGTGGAAGTAGCTGATCCCGCCGATCATCGCGGCGGCCGCCACGACCTGGTCGCAGCCGTCGGCCAATTCGCGAAGCAGCGCTCCGTCCTTGGCGTCGCCTTCCACGAAGCGGTAGCCCGGATGATCGTCGTAGGAACGGGCGAGACGTCCGTATTTCGAGAAGTTGTCGATGCCGACAACCTCGTGTCCAGCAGCGAGCAGGTCCGGAATCAGGTAGCCGTTGATGAACCCGGCGGCCCCGGTGACCAGGACCTTCACAGCCTGATCCCTGCTCCCATCGCGCCCCACACATCGACGACATCCCGGCCGCCCACATCGAGGGACCGATACACGGCGTGCGGTGCACCGAGGATCAGAATCTCGCTCCCGGCGAGGACGTCGTCGAGAGAAACGAGTCGATCGTCAGGAACATACGGATCGGTGGCCAGCACCTCAGCGCCGGCCCAGATGAGGAGCTTCCGCAGCTTGTACGAGAGGGAAGCGCGCGGATCGTCCGATTCAGCCTTGAAGGCCATCCCGAGGATGCCGATCTTGCGGCCCGCCAGGTCACCGTAGCGGCCCCGGAGCCGCTCGACGATGAAGGCGGGCATGCCCTCGTTGACCTGCATCGCTGCCTGGCCAAGCGGAAAGTGATCGCTGGTGAAGGCCGCCAGCTGCATCGTGTCCTTGAACAGGCATGGTCCGGCGGCGAAGCCCGGGCCGGGCAGATCGGCGGCCCGCGGATAATCCTCGCGGACTGCTCGGAGCACGTTCGTGTAGTTCACGCCGGCCTGCTCGGCGATCATCAGGAACTGGTTGGCGACGGCGAACTTCATGTAGCGCCAGGTGTTGGTGAACAGCTTTGCGAGCTCGGCCTCGCGGGTGGTGGTCCGGACGAACTGTGTTGCGAACCGAGCGAAGACGGCCTGCGCGCGATCCCCCGCCGCGGGCTCGTCCGCGCCGACGATCTGGGGCAGCGAGCCGAGCTCCTCGAGGGCGTGACCCTCGGCGATCCGCTCGGGGCAGAACGCCACCTGCACGTCACAGCCCCGCTCGGCGAAGCGCTGCTTGACGTATGCCGTGGTGCCCGGATAGACGGTACTTCGGAGGACGATGAGGGTGCCGGGGCGAAGATGCGGCGCGATGTCATCCACGCTGCGTTCGAAGATCGTCATCGAGGGCCCGAGGAACTCGTCCACCGGCGTGCCGATGACCACCACCACGACCTCGGTCCGGGCGACGATTGCCGCGTCGGTGCTCAGATGGAGGCGGTCGGTCTCCAGAACGCGTCGGAGGACCGAGTCGGCACCCCGCTCCATGAACGGCATCTCGCCCGAGGCGAGTCGCTCGAGTCGCGGCCCGTCGATATCCAGGATGCCGACGTGGGCCCCGCTGTCGGCGAGGACGAGCGAGAGCGGGAGGCCCACGTGGCCGGCGCCGCCGAGGACGACAACATCGAGGTCTGCTGACGTACCGCTGGATGCAGGCTCGGTCGTCATGAGCGGCCATCTCCCCTTGAGCGCGGCGCCGAGGCGAATTCCCGCGCAGATCTGGTCCAGATCGAACCGTCCGGGTCCGAATACGCGACGACCCAGGCCGGCGACGCGCCCAGCGCCGTCTTGAGCCGAGCCGAATCCGCGCCGACGATGACGATCGTAGCGCCGACCCGGTCGAGGACATCGGACCAGCCCGTGCCGGCTGCGGCCACAATCTCCGCGTCGGACCAGGCCTGCGACGGGATCACCTCGATCCGGGAGTCAAGAGCGTACCTGGGCAGCGGCACCGAGAATTCAAGCCACGAGCCCCAAACCTGTGGGTTCCAGATGCGGTCGCCAGGGGAGGAGAGGGCCCGAAGGGCACCGGTGATGCCTGGAGGGGCGTGGCCGAGAAGCCCCGACGGTGCGCCCGTTCCAGGATCCACCGTCCGCCATGCGGGCACGAGGACGATGCCCGCGAGGATGAGGACGGCCCCGACAGCGGCATTCAAGGGACTTCCACGGAGATGGCGCGATACCCGGGTCGACGGCCCCGTCGTCGCGGCGGCGAGCCCAGCCAGCGTCACGACGGCCACGCCGGGCCACCAGGCGATCCCACGGGCGGCCAGGGCACCGAGCCCGGCGAACATCACCAGCCCAAGGAGCGCCGGCCACGGTCTCCGAGCGGATCGGCGGGCGAAGAGCAGGGCCGCCAAACCAACGAGCACCACGCTCGCCCAAAAAAGCACGCCGGTGACATCACCAAGAGTCGGCGGGCGCCATTCGGAGATCTGTGCGGTCACCTGACGGTTCGCCACGAGTCCCAGGGCATATTCCCAGGCGCCAGGCCCGAACGGGGTAACCAGTGTGGCGAGCGAGGTCAGCAGTGCGACTGCCAGAGTCGTACGCGCTCGAGGCGACCGATCGGCTACATCCTCCAGCCATGCGAGCCCTACCAGAGCAGGCGCAAGCACGAAGCTGCCGTGGACGTTGGCCCAGACCACGGCGATGACCGGGATCAGCCACGTCGCGCGAGGTCTCATCCGTCGGCCGGCCAGGATCGCCAGCGTCGCAGCGAACAGGACCATGCCGAGCAGCTGGGGCCGAAGCGCCAGCGCCGGCGCCATGACCACGAATGCGGCGAGGCCCAGGAGGGCAGCCGTGCGCGAGCGCATCTTCGGCGCCCGCCACCGGACGGCCAGAAGGATCAGCCCGGCGATCAGGCCGACGAGCACTGCCCGGAAGACGGCCAGTCCCGTCCAGCTCGCGACCTGATACGTTGCCGAGAGCACCACCTGGGCACCCCATTGCTGATCCAGCCACGGCACTCCTGCGGCGGTAAAGGTCCACGTGTCAGAGGCCGGAATGCCCTGTCCGTCGAGGATCTCCGCGCCGGCCCGGAGCTGGTAGGCGAGATCGACCGTCGGCAGTGTCGCAATCAGGGCGGCCAGCACCGGCAGGGCAATCGCGAGGAAGGTCCACAGCTCGGCGAGGGTCGGTTGGACCAGCCGATCGCGAACTGAACGGCGCGGCGTGGCGGTCATCGCCCCATCCTAGGGGCGCGGGATCGGGCCCTGCATGCCCCCGATGGTCCTAGCCGGCCAGCGCGCCGACGCGGACGACCGACTCGTCGTAGATCGACTCAACGGCGCGGACCATCAGCTCAACGCAGAACCGATCGTGGACGAGGGCATGGCCCGCGCGGCCCAGGGTGTCGGCCAGGGGGTGGTCCACCAGGAGCCGCACGATCGCATCCGCCAGGGCGGAGGGATCGTGGGGTGGGACGAGGAGGCCCGTCTTGCCATCCTCGATCATCTCGGGAATGCCGCCGACGTTTGACGCCACGACGGGCCTCGAGAGCGCCATGGCCTCGAGGATGGTCAGGCCCTGCGCCTCCCGATAGGACGGCAGCACCGCGACATCGAGGGACTTGGTGACGGCCGGCACGTCGTCCCGGCGCCCGGTGAAGATCACCGACCCGGAGATTCCGAGCTCGGCGGCCTGCTCCTTGAGCGCGGACTCGCGGCTCCCCTCACCGATGACCAGCAGAGTGGCGTTGGAGAACCGCTCGAGCACGCGCGGCCAGGCGTCGAGGAGGGTGGGGTGGCCCTTCTCGGCTTCGAGACGGGCCACCACGCCCACCATCGGGCCCTCGGGTGGCAGGCCGTACTCCTCGCGGAGGGTGCAGCACGGAACGAGATCGTCGTAGCGCTGGAGGTCGATGCCGTTGTAGATCAGGTTGACCGGAGCCCCGTGACGACCCTCCGCATCGATCTTGTGGACGATCGAGCTCGAGACCGCAATGACCTGGTCCATCCGCGGCGTCAACTGGCGAAGGAGCGCGACATCTTCCGCAGATCTGATTCGCGACGAGTGGACGGTCCCGACGACAGATGGCCGGGGCTGGCCCAGCTCGGCCAGCCGCAATGCCGCCAGCGTCCCGATCACCTCGGCGTGATACATGTGGTTGTGAACGACGTCGGCGCGGATCGCCAGGAGATGTGCCGCCACCGACGCCACCGCGTCGGCGTCGTCGGCCGCCTCGATCACACAGGTCTCGATCCCGGCGCGCTCGAACTTTCGGATCGCGCTGCCGTCCGTCAGGGAGCAGACCGACACGTCGTAGCGCTCACGGTCGATGCGGGTCACCAGGTTGTAGACGTGCTCCTGGGCGCCACCGTTGGAGCCAGTCGCGAGCAGTTCGACCACGCGGATCCGCTCGCGCGCGTCGGGGAGCGGCAGCCTCGCGACGGGCTCGTAGCAGGGGTCGTCGGGAAGGGGCAAACGCGCGGGCAGGGTCATCGGGCCACCTCGCGCCGGACCAGGAGGCGCTGGACTGGCTCGTCGACCGCTCCCCACTCGTACTTGTAGGGCTCGTCGCCGCGCAGGAAGTCGATCGACCGCTGGCCACGCTCGATGGCCCGGCGCACGTAGCGCTCGATCATCACGACGCCCGGGGACAGGTCGCGAGCCGCGGGATCAACGCCGGCGTTGTAGTAGTAGAGGTGGTCCGCGGTTTCGAAGTGAATACCCGCGGCAATCCGGCGGCCGTTGACCGTCAGAAAGCTCAACCGAAGCGCGCCGCCCGGCCCGAACAACTCGAACAGGCGCCGGAACAGCACGCGGCTCTGCGCACCACCAGGGGTCGATGGGAAGAGGCCGTCGTCACCCCAGCGGGCCTGGTGGAGGTCGATGAACGCGTCCAGATCGGCCAGCGGGTCGACGGACTCGGTCAGGACCACATCCCCGGCAGCTTCGGCGCGGCGGACCTTGCGGCGGATCTCGTGTCGCTCCTTCTTGCCCAGCGTGGCGAAGAAGTCGTCCATGGTCCCGCCGGCCGGCAGGGCGGCCACGGGGCAGACATCCTCACGCTCCAGGTTGAGCGTCCAGCCGGCGGGGATCTCCTGGCGGCGGAACGCGGCCGCGAGCGCATCCACGGCTGGATCGCCGCATCGCAGGCGTCGGAGATCGACGGCATCCCAGTCCCGGCTGGTCCGGCTTCGCTCGCTGAGGTTCCCCACGAACGCGTCGGCGATGGCCGGCAGGTCGGACGGCGCCGCCAGGATCGTCGCGTAGTCGGCGTGATAGGAAGCGCCGAAGAACAGTGCGGTGGCCGTCGGCGGAACCGGAGTCAGGTCGAGGTGATGGCCGTGGCGCATGCTCGTATGCCGCTCGGCATCGTTCGCTTCCACCTCGTGTCGATGCATGAGCGGGAAGATGGCCACAGGCGCCGCATCCGGGCCGAGGGACGCGTCCAGCAGGACGGTCGTCTCATCGTGCGCGTTGTCGGCGTAGGCGTCCCACCAGGCGCGGTGAAAGGCCCAGGCGGAGAAGGGAGTGGCCCAGGAAGTCGAAGCGGCCAGACGGTCCCAGGTGGGCTGATCGATGGTGTCGAATGCTCGCCGCTCGAGGATCAGGTTGCGGGTAGCCCCGCGGGTCGCATCAGGCGCGAGGGTTGATGCGGGACAGTCAGGCTCCGTTTGCGTGGCGAGGAGGGTCACCGCCGGAGCATAGCACCGGTTTCGCTAGATGGTTGCAGGCGCAACGGTCTTGGGATCCAGCCCTCGCGAACCACGGCGAGGAGCGTGACCCAATAGGCGAGCGGATAGACGACGGGCGGAATGGCCCCGACGAAGACGATCGATGTTGCAAGCGGGATGACGATCGTCCAGCAACGGCCGCGGTCCACCAGCCAGGCGACGGGCAGCAGCAGGACCAGCGCGTAGTGATCCCAGAGGATCGGCGAGACCAGCTGGGTCGCGACCACGACGGCCATGTAGGAGGCGGCTGGCGAGCAGCGCAGCATGGCAATGAGCACCACCACCGCCACGAGACCCCAGTTGGCCAGCTGGATGACCCATGCGACGGTCTGTCCCAGGCCTGCCTCGAAGGCAAGCCGTCCCGGGGTCATGTTGTGCGGCGTATCGATCGGCCGGCTGACGCGGGCCAGCAGGGTGGCCTGATCCACCCACGATGACGGCCCCGCGACGATGGTCGCTAGGAGGGCGAGCACGCCGAGGACGGCCAGCCCCACCACGACGGCCCGGCGGCGGCCCGTGACCAGCGCCCAGGCGAAGAGGAGCGCCGGCTGAATCTTGATCGCGGTGCCGAGCGCGGTCGCTGCCCCGAGGCGCCACGGGCGATCCATCCAGCGCCAGCCGATGGCAAAGGTCACCAGCAGGATCGGGCCCACTTGCCCGAGTTTGATGGCGTAGACGAGGGGCCAGGAGATCCCACCGAGCAGCAGGATCAGCCAACGCGTCCTGAGCCGCACGGGGAGGATCACCACGGCGATCGCGAACGTCGCAACGAGTGCGCCGGTCCAGATCCAGGCCGCCAGGGTCGGGTCAAGGAGCGCGAGGGGCGCTGCGAAGAGCACGAACGGCGGCGGGTAGTAGAAGAGCCCGAACGCGCCGGTATAGTCGAACGACTGGTCGTAGAGAACGCCGCCGTCAAAGAAGCGACGGACGGCGAGGTCGTAGGACAGGAAGTCGAATCCCAGCGTCCCGGCGGCGGCAGAGGACAGCGACGCGGCCGCCACAACTGTGATCAACGCCACGATGGCCAGGACCGGCAGGACGGCCGTGCGGAGGCGATCGCGCGACACCGTCAACGCCGGACCCGGCGATGGAGCAGCGGGATCCGGAACAGGTCCCAGGCGACCCGGAGCGCGAGCCGAGGGCCGGGGTGCATGCGTGATCCGCGGCGATCTGCCCAGCGGATCGGCACTATGGCCATTCGATACCCGAGCCTGCGGGCCAGGTAGATCAGCTCGACGTCGAAGACGATCGATGTCACGCGTTGGCGGCCGAATACCTCGCGTGCGGCAGCCAGCCGGAAGCCCTTGAACCCGCACTGCGTGTCCTGGATCGGGCCGACCACCCAGAGCGCGGCGATTCCGTGGAAGATGCGACCGAGGAGCCGCCGATATGGCGGCTGCGTGGCGCGCATGTCCGAGCCGTCCGGCTGGATCCGGCTGCCGAGCACCACGTCGGCGGATCCGAGAGCCGAAACTAGTAACGGAATCTGGTCCGGCGGGGTGGCCATGTCCGCGTCCGCGAAGACCACGAGGTCGCCGGTGGCGGCAAGCATCCCGGCTCGGACCGCTGCGCCCTTGCCTCCGTGCGCAACCCGGAGAAGCTCCAGGCGACAGGCCGCTGATTCGGGACGTGAAGCCTCGGCCCGATCCAGCACGAGGTGGGCGGTCCGGTCAGTGCTGCCATCGTCCACTACGAGGATGCGGATGTGGGCGGGAAGCTGCGAGGCCGTCCCCGGGTCGTCCAGGTATGCGAACAGCTCGTCCAGCGCCGGCCCGATCCTCTGGGCCTCGTTGTAGGCGGGCAGAACCAGCGTCAGGCTGCCGGCCATAGCCACTGGTTGCGCAGGAGACGTGTCCATGTCGCCGCAGTCTAGCGGCGCGACGCGGACGCTCGATCCCCCGATGGTCCCGATTCTCTTTGAGTGGCCTGCGTTCTGCCGGCACGCCAGAGCGGAATCGCGGCCACTGCGACCGAGGCGCTCCGGATGCTGAGACTCGGCTGAGCGACGGCGACCGCGATGGCGATGAGCCAGGGGCGATCGGTCCGGGCGGCCCAGACCGCGAGTCCAGCTGCCACGATCAGGCGTACCCACAGGGGGATCGGGAATCCGTGAGGATCGGCCCCGGCGTTGTCCAGCAGTACCCGGGCGTAGTCGGCCCAGAGATCGGGTCTGAGGATCAGCGTTGGCAGCGCTACCAGCAGCGTTGCGAGTGTGGCAATGGCGAGGGCTCGCCACTCCCGACGAACGGCGAACCACAGCAATCCGATCACGGGAGTGGCCTTCAAGAGGATCGCTGCCGACCACGCCGCCGGGTACCGCATGCCGAGGACGACGGACGCCGCGATCAGGAGATCGATGTTCCCCTGGTACAGCGACATTGGGATCGCGACGAACGCGCAGGCGGCGAGGCTCCACCTTCGGGCCATCCAGACCAGTGCGGCCGCCTGGACGACGACCCAGATCCAGTAGAACGCGTCGAAGCTCAACGCATGGAACGGAGCCATCAGGAACGCGATGGGCGGCGAGTAACGGAAGGCACCAAAGACCGTCAGCTGGCCGAAGGATCGGCCATACAGGTCGTCCAGTCGCACGTCCCAGTACGCGAACGCGTCGTAGCCCTGACCGCTGGGGCCGAGAAACACGAAGAACCAGAGGACGACGATCAGCCCGACGACCGAGAGGCCATCCCTGGTCAGGCGGCCAGGCCACGCAGTCGCCCGCTGCTCTCGAGCCGACTGTTTGCGATTGACCGTCATTGCACCGGGCCCCTCAGGTTGCGCGGCGCCACGCAAGGCGCCATGGGCGGACGTTGAGGATCAGGCCGAGTGCGACGAAGACGAGCAACCCACCGCCCAGCAGGCTCGGCGTGACCGCCTCGCTCAGGAAGAGCGCGCCCCACAGGACCCCGAAGATTGGGTTGAGGAACGGGATGGTGCTGGTCGCAAGGGGGCCAACCTGCCGATTGAGCCGGAACAAGAGCGGCCAGGCGATGGCCGTCGAGACGATGGCTATCCCCAGGATGGCCGACATCGACGCGAGCGTGGGATGAGCGGCCCCGGCCGTCGCAAGCGCAAACGGCGCGAGCAGCACCGAGCCTGCGGCAAGCTGTCCGAGTGCAAGTGGAATTGGCTCGTATGCATGCATGTTGCGTCGGGCAAACGTCAGGCCGAAGCCATACAAGGAGGCTGCCACGGTCGCCAGGGCAACGCCATTCCACGCTTCCGGCCCGATCCGGAGGCTCTCGTTCCCGACGATGACCGCCACGCCCGCGAAGCCGATGACGATCGCCGCGATGCGGGCAAGGGTCAGCGGCTGCCGCAGCCAGACCGTGACGATGAGGACCGTCCACATCGGCGTCGTG
>JBBQMH010000050.1:0-17404 GCA_038328755.1 Candidatus Limnocylindrales bacterium | reverse complement strand
TCCACCGATCCACCCGTCGGGACCACCTTCCGGGTGAAGTCCGATGGACGGACGTTGCCGCCGATGCGGACATTCCGGCCAATCCGGGCGCCACGCGGGATGACGCTTTGCTTGCCGACGACGGTGATTCCGGTGTTGAGGCGAGTTGGTTCTGTCTTGTTGGGTGGATCGTCCGGTCCCTCGCCCACGATCGCCCCGGGGCCAACCGTGACCTCCTTGTCCAGGATCGCTCGGTCGATGACCGCCCGCGAACCGATCACCGAGTCGAACATGACGATCGAATCCCGGATCACGGCACCGACTCCAACCCGGACTCCGGGCGACAGGACGCTGTTGACGACCGTTCCGTCGATCACACATCCGTGGCTGATCAGGCTCCGATGGACCTGGGCCGTGGGCCCAAGCTTGGCCGGGGCCCGCTCCTCCGACTTGGTATGGATGACCCAATCCTTGTCGTAGAGGTCGAGTTCCGGGTGATCCACGAGCAGCGCCATGTTGGCTTCCCAGTAGGACTGGATGGTCCCGACGTCCTGCCAGTAGCCGTCGAAGTGGTAGCCGTAGCAGCGCGCCCCGGCGTCCAGCATGGCCGGGATCATGTTCTTGCCGAAGTCGATCAGGTCATCGTCCAGCCAGCGAAGCAGCGTCTTGCGGGAGAAGACGTAGACGCCCATCGACGCCAGATCGCTCTTGGGCTGCTTGGGTTTCTCCTGCCACTCCGTGATCCGGTCCGTCTCGTCCAGGGCCAGGATGCCCATCCGCGATGCCTCGGCCAGCGGAACCCGGCGGACCGCGATCGTGACATCGGCTCGCTTGCGCTTATGGGCAGCGATGAACGGCTGATAGTCCATCTTGTAGATGTGGTCGCCGGCGAGAATGAGCACGATGTCGGCGTCGGAATGCTCGAGCAGACTCCGGTTCCGGAGCACGGCGTCGGCCGTCCCGCGATACCACTCCGCCACGCGACCCCGCGCGATGTACGGCTGGAGCAACTTGATGCCGCCCCTGGCTCGGTCGAGGTCCCAGGGACGCCCCAGGCCGATGTGGTCGTTGAGCGACCGCGGGTTGTACTGGGTGAGGACGACGACGTCGCTGATCTCGGAGTTGACGCAGTTCGAGAGGGTGAAGTCAATGATCCGGTACTTGCCGCCGAACGGCACCGCCGGCTTGGCGCGCACCGATGAAAGGATCGACAGCCGTTCGCCCTCGCCGCCCGCGAGCACCATCGCCAATGTCCGCGTCACCCTCGACTCCTCGGCGTGCTTCTTGCTGCGCTCAACGCGCTCGATCCTAGTACCGGATTCGAACCGGATGGCCTACAGGAACAGGCGCGGGTTCATGAACGATCCCCGGAACTCCACCATCCAGTGGAGATGCGGACCGGTCGTTCGGCCGGTGAGGCCCTCATACGCGATGATCTGGCCGGCGACGACCGAATCGCCTGCCTTGACGCGGGGCCGATACGCTCGGTTGTCGACGTGGGCGTACCAGCTGACCAGCTCGGCCGAGTGGGCAACGACCACGATCCAGGCCTTCGGGTAGGGATCGTAGGGATTGGGCCCGGCGAAGACGACGACCCCCGGACCGGCGGACCGGATCGGCGTGTAGAGCGGCGCTGCAACGTCGATCCCCTTGTGGAAGTGCCGACAGCTGCCTTTTCGTGGCTCCCAGGAGAAGCCGGTGCATCCGTATTCCTGGGTGATGGTCCCGGCCATCGGCCAGCGCAGCGTGCCGTTGTAAATCGACGGGATCGAGCCGCCCCGGGCACGCTCCTTGACGATCTGGTTGATCTTGGCCTGGAGGGCCTTCTCGGCCTTCTCGCTGGCGGCAATCGCAGCCGCCAATTTCGTCTTGTCGGTCGCGGTCTTGGCATAGGCGGCCCGCTGTAGCCCCAACAGGCGCTCCGTCTCCCGCTCGAGGGCCTTGAGACGAGCCTGCGAATCGACCAGCGACGCGAGCTGGCCCTCGAGTTCGAGGTGCTGGACGTCGGCGGCCGCACGGAGCGTCTCGGTTTCCGTCCGCGTGTCCTCGACCGTCTGGTGGAGGATGGCGAGGACCTTCTGGTCGGCCACGATCTGCTCGGCCAGCTCGCGATCCTGCTGGGCAAAGTCGAGGTGATAGGAAACCTCGGAGAGCACGTCGGTGAACGTATCGCCTGACAGGAAGGTCTCGAGGAGCGACGTTCTGTCGGTGTCGTAGGCCTGTCGGATGCGGTCGGCCAGGAGCGTCTTGCGGGCATTCAACTCCTGCAGCTTGTGAGCCTCGCGATCCTCCAGGTCGGCGAGCTGAAGATCCAGCTTGGAGACCTGGGCGTCGAGCGCGTTCACCTCGGCCTGCGCCCGGGCGACGTCGACGGTGGCGCCGACCACCTCGGTACGGGTTGCCTGCAGGTCGAGGTTGACCTTGCTCAGCGACGCCTTCGTCTTGGCAAGCGTGGCGCTGAGCGCCTGCTGCTGGCGGGTGAGGTTGGCGACCAGCGCCTTCTGCTTGGCGATCTGGGCCGCGAGGGCCTTCTGCTTGGCAACGGCGTCGGACAGGGCATCGGCCGAGGCCGGCGCAACGGGTCCGCCCGCGAAGGCTCCGCCGAGCAGGACGATGAAGGCGAGGAAGAGGAGGACGGACCGACCGGGTCGATGGCGCGATCGCGTAGACCAGCCTGACTCGTCAGGCATTCGGTGGCGCATCGGGTGGCGACGTCATCATGCGAACGATCTCCAGCGCGGCTATTCCGTGCGGTTCGCTCGCCGGGTGAAACCGCCGCTCCACGTTGGGCACCACGTTGGAACGACAACCGGCAATGGGCGAATGATACCCCACCCTGCCAGAGCCACTCCGGCGTCCGCCAGCTACGGGCCCCCGGAGACGATGATCGCCCAGATTGCCCCGATGATGAGGAACGGCCCGTACGGCACATAGCTCTTGAGCGTGATCCGCCGGAGGACCAGGAGGATGACGATCCCGATCGCCGCGGATATGGCTCCGACGATCACCATGGCCACCAGGCGCGTCGCCCCGGCGAGCAGGCCCATCCCGAACAGGAGCTTGAGGTCGCCCATCCCGATGGCACCGGCGCCGAACGGGATCGAGACAAGGTAGAGGCCGACCGGGACGGCGATCGCCGCACTGGCCGCCAGGAGCAGCTCGCCCGGCGTGCGGACGAACGGTCCGATGCCCGCGGCATACCCGATCACGGCGTAGACGACGATCGGGATCGTGATGACGTCTGGCAGGAGGCGCTGATCAAGATCCGTGGCAAACAGGAGGACGAGCGCCACGACCAGGATGCCGAGATAGATGGCGGTGGTCGGATCGGACTCGTACCTCGCAACCAGGACGCTGAGCCCCAGGCTCCCGGCCGCAACGACGGCCACCGTCCGCCAGTCGACCGACCGAATGGTCCCATCTTCGTGCTCCGGCCATCGCGCGGCGATGCGATCGGCGGCCAGACCCCAGACCGCTCCGGCAATGGCGATCAGGGCAACGAGGGGGCTCACCTGTTCATCCAGACCATCCCGGACGGCTCAGGCCGGTTTGGCTCCGGCCAGCGCGAGTTCCACCAGGGTCGCGTGGGACGCGCCGGTCGCTCCCCTCGGCGCAAACGGCTTCGCCTTGCGATAGTAGGCCGTTCCGGCGATGTCGAGGTGAACCCATGGCTTCGTCGTGAACTCGCGCAGGAACAGCGCGCTCTTGATGAGCCCGCCCTCACCGCTGCCGCTGTTGATCATGTCGCCATACCAGGACTCCATCTCGTCCCAGTACTCCTCGACCATCGGCATCTGCCAGTAGCGCTCGCCAGCTCGCCCGCCGGCTCCCAGGACCTGGTCCGTCCAGGCCTGGTCGGTTCCGAACGCTCCGGCAACCAGGTCGCCGAGCGCGCGGGACACGGCACCGGTGAGCGTGGCCACGTCCACGAGGTGGGTTGCGCCGAGTTGCTCCGCGTAGGTCATCGCGTCACCGAGGATCAGGCGGCCCTCCGCGTCCGTATTCGTGATGTCGACCCACTTTCCGTTCATGGCGCGGACCAGGTCGCCGGGCCGACTCGCACCCGGACCTGGCATGTTCTCGACCGCCGGCGCAAGAGCCAGAAGCGGCGTGCCCGGGGCGAGGCGTGCGACCGTCGTGATCGCCGCGATCACGGTGCAGGCGCCGGTCTTGTCCATCTTCATCTCTTCCATCTGGGCGGATGGCTTGATGCTGATGCCGCCTGAATCGAAGCACACTCCCTTCCCGACGAGGGCCAGGTGGCGTCCGAGGGCATCCTGCTCGCCGGCGCCACCGGACCGCATCACGATCATCCGGGGCGGGTTGTTGCTCCCCATGCCCACGGACATGAACATGCCCATGCCGAGTTCGGTTGCGCGCTCGGGCCCGAGGACGTCGATCCACAGGCCGTGCTTTTCGGCCAGTGCCCGGGCCTCTTCGGCGAGAACTTCCGGGCTGACGTCGTTGGCGGCGCGATTGGACAGGTTCCGGGCGATGGCTGAGCCCTCGCCGATGATCTGGCCGCGCGTGGCTGCCGCCATGAGGGCTGTGGTGTCAGTCCCGGCCGCTGCCAGGAGGATGAGCTCCTCCAGGGCAGGCGGGGCGGTCTTGCGTCCCTGGCGGTAGACGGTCCCGGGGTCACGATAGATGCTCCCCGGGTCATAGGTGCCTTCGACGATGCCTCGCGTGATCAGACCTGCGACCAGGTCGGTGTCTCCACCGATCGCTTCAACCAACGGATCGAGCCAGAACGAGATGGTCCGCACGGTCCGGCCCGCGAGCCGGTGCATCGCGGCCGCGGCCACGTGGACGATGACCTCGCGATCAACCGATTCGGCCGGGCCGGCGCTGATCAGCAGGATGCGGCCCGCTCGCACGTCGCCAGGTGCCCCCAGGGCGGACGTGAAGCGCTTGGTCCGAAGCTCTCCGAGGGTGTGGAGCGATTGGAGCTCGCCATGGGTCCGTCGATCGAGCTCGCCGAGGGGACCATCCCAGGTGATCTCTCCCACGACTGGAACGACGAGAACGTCGGCTGGGACGTCCCACGGCTGATCAGTTTCGACGCGCACGCGCACGGGCCATGTCCTCCAGGGAATGCCGCACTACCTGCGAACTGGCGGCTTGCTGGTTTGTTGACCCCGAGTGTACCCGCCACGAAGCGCCGGCACCGGCCGATGGCCAACCAGCCGAGTGGTCAGGACAGAGCCTGGAGCGCGAGGGTCAGTCGGGCCCGAGCCTGGTCGATCGCGATCACGGCCTGGTTGAGTCCGCCGCGACCGATGTCCGCGAGAATGACCACCAGACCCTTCGTGTCGGGCGGCAGACCCGCCCGGGCCAGCCCCTCGTCGCGGTAGGCGTCACGTACGGCGTCCGTCACCGAGCCACCGGAATCGCCCAGGGCCAGGTACAGCCGCTTGAGCGCCTCATCGTAGGTTCGATTCCTCGTAACCCATTCGTCGAGCGTTGTGACATCCGACACGTTTGCCAGCTGGTTCCGGATCTCGACGGCCGCGTCAAGGCGGGCCAGCGCCTCGTCGAGCGTGGCGACGGCGCTTTCGTAGTCTGCGGAGCGACCCTTGGCCGCGGCGGCGGCGACGGTCGTGTCATGAACTCCGAGGAGCGAGATGAGGCGCGACGCCTGCAGGCCGTCGACGGTGAGGGTGGCCCACGAGCGCGCCAGCCCGGAGGTCGCATCGATCGCGGTCAGCAGACCGGATCGGCGGGCCAGGACGTCGAGCCCAAAAGTCATCGAGTCAGTGGCCGCGCCGCCCGGCAGCGTCGTAAGGCTGGCACGGAGTTGGTCCGAGGCTGTCTCGATGGATACGGCCAGCCGCGCACCTTCCGCCAGGGAGTCGCTGAACGGGGCCTGGTCGTCGGCCGTCAGTGCTCCGACCGCGCCTCTCGCGAGCACGGCAAGCCGGTCCGTGTCGGCAGCGATCGCCTCGAGGTCGGCCTGTGAGCCGTTGAGCTGACTACGGAGAGCCTGGTCCTCGTGCCAGGTGAGCTCGGCCCGGGCCGAGGTACCAGGTGGGTGCGACCAGATCGCAATGATTCCCGCACTGCCAAGGGCAATCGCCGCCATCAGGAAACTGAGCGCCGCAACGGCGGCCAGCCGGCGAGCAACACGCAGGATCGTGGTCTGGCGGATCACCGCGTGAGCGTAGCGGCTCGCGTTCCGCCCTGCGACCGGTCGGCCCCGCTACGATCCGTCCATGCAGCGTCAGGCCGACACGACCGACACCCGCGAGACGGTTCGCGGTGCCTTTGCGACGGGCCTACCCGCGCCGGACTGGGTGGCGAGGCTCCTCGAACGAATGCCCAAGGCCGAGCTGCACCTCCATCTCGATGGGTCACTCCGCATCGGCACGGCACTTGAGATCGCGCGGTCCCGGGGAATCGATGCGCCGGATACCTGGCGGACCATGAGCGACGCCCTGGTGGGACCGCCCCGGTCACCAGATCAGGCAAATCTCCTGCGCGCGTTCGACCGGCCGATCACGCTGATGCAGGACGCCGAGGCGCTCGAGCGGATTGCGGCGGAGCTCGTCGAGGACAAGGCCGCCGACAACGTCCGATACGTTGAGATTCGCTGGGGGCCGTTGCTCCACGTCGCAGGCGGCCTGCCGCTCGCCGAAGGCATCGAAGCGGTCATCGTCGGCGCCATGCGGGCCGCGGCGGCCACGGGGATCACGGTCCGGCTCATCTGCACCGCTCTTCGGTCACACGAACCCGCGGCCAACGAAGTCCTGGCCGAAACCGCCGCGCGGTTCGTCGATCGCGGGCTCAGCGGCTGGGACTACGCGGGGCCGGAAGCGCGATATCCGGATCCACTGGTTGCGCGCCGAGCGTTCGATGCCGCGCGGGCCGGCGGCTTGCGAATCACCCTGCATGCCGGTGAGTGGGGAGGCGCCGCCCAGGTTCGCCGGGCCTTGGCGATGAACCCGGAGCGGATCGCGCACGGCCCGGGGGCGGCGGACGATCCGGAACTGATGGCCGAGCTTCGGGATCGAGACGTCTGCCTCGACCTGTGCCCGACGTCGAATGCTCAGGCGACGATCGTCCCGTCGGTCGCGGAGCACCCCCTCGCGAGGCTCCACCGCGCCGGCGTTCGAGTGACGCTCAACACGGATGACCTGACCGTGAGTGATCTGACCCTCTCCGAGGAGTACCGGAACGCCGTCGAGCGGATCGGGTTGAGCCTGCCCGAACTGTGGGCCATCGATCGCCTGGCGCTCGACGTGGCGTTCGCGGATGAGATGACGATTGCGCCGCTCCAGCGGTCGTTCGATGCCTGGGCGGCCGGGGTCCCGGAACTGGCGCAGCCCTAGCCCTGGTTCAGCGACGGCCGGCGAGCGCCGCCAGCGCGGTCGCCAGCTCTGCGGCATCGGCGGCAATGGCCGTCGGTCGCTGGGCTGCCGGGAGCGCATCGGCCTGTGCCCGCGTCGACACCCCCGTCAGCATCAGGATGCTCCGCGCCCCAACCGCATTGGCCGCCGCGATGTCCGTGCCAAGTCCGTCGCCGATCACCACAGCATTCCGCGGGTCCGCCCCCACGGCTCGTGCAGCTGCCTCGAGGAGCAAGGGCTCCGGCTTGCCGATGACGATTGGGGCGGTCCCGCTCGCTACCTCGATCGCCGCGATGACACTGCCAGCTCCCGGGCGCAGGCCGCGCTCGGTGGGGTACACGGGGTCCCGGTTCGTCGCGATGAACTTGGAGCCGGCGCGGATGCAGTCGGCGGCCGCTGCGACGCGCAGGTAGGTCAGCTGCGGATCGAGCCCGGCCACGACCGCCTGCGGATGCCCGGCCGCGGCCCAGCCGTCGATCCCCTCTCGCGCCATTCGCTCTGCAACGTGCGCGGCGCTCACGACATCGAGACCGACATCGCGTAGTTCGCGGTCAAGGCCGGCGGCACCGATCGTCAAGACCCGCCGGATCTCGGGCGTCCGGTCGGCAAGGTAGAGCGCCGTCGCGCGCGGCGCACTGACCACCCGATCGGCGCTGACGGGAGCGCCCAGAGCGGTCAGCCTGGTTACGTAGTCGGCGCGGTAGTGCATCGAGTTGTTCGTGACGTAGACGACGTCGTCGCCCGCGGCAACGCGCATGGTCAGGAACTCGGCAACACCGGGCACCGGGTCGGTGCCGCGATAGACGACGCCGTCGAGATCAACGAGCAGCAGCATGGGTCCGGATGCTAGCCGAGTACGATGGGTTCATGCCTCGACTCGACTCGATGATCCAGGTGCCTGGTGGGCAACTCCATGCCGTGGTCGACGGCGACGGCCCACCAGTCGTGTTGCTGCACGCCGGCATCGCCGACCTGCGCGCCTGGGACGCGATGGTCCCACCGCTCGTGGACGCGGGGTTCCGCGTGATCCGATTCGACATGCGCGGCCTCGGCTCGAGCCGGACGGACGACGTGGAGTTCGCGCGGCATCGTGACGTTCTCGCCGTGATGGATGCCCTTGGGGTCGGCCGCGCCCCACTCGTCGGGAATTCGATCGGTGGCATGACGGCCCTGGATCTGGCGCTCGAGGCACCCGAACGGGTCGTCGCGCTGGTCCTGGTGGCGAGCGGGATCCGCGGCTTTGACGGCGGCGACACGGCCGACGAGATCGCCGTTGGTACAGCCATGGAGGCCGCAGATGCGGCCGGGGAGGGAGATCTCCTGAACGAACTTGAAATCCAGTTCTGGGTCGACGGGGTGGGCCAGCCGACAACGCGGGTCGATCCGTCGATTCGCCGACTCATGCTGGAAATGAACCGACCGGGCTGCGACGCGGATCACATCGGCGGTCATCCCATCGCGCTGGAGCCGCCCGCCAACGACCGCCTTGGGAGCGTCGGTGTGCCCACCCTCGCCATCGTTGGTGCCCTCGATGCAAGCTCCCAGCAGGCCACACTGGTCCGGATTGCGGCCGCGCTGCCCGGTGCGCGGACGATGACCCTCCCGGGCGTCGCACACATGGTCGGCATGGAAGAACCGGAAACCCTTGCCAGGCTCGTGCTCGAGCACATTCGCCCGCTGTTGCCCTGGAGCTGAGCGTGACTCGACGGCCAACCCAACCATCCGGCGCCGAGATGATCGCGGCCCTCAGCAGTGACCCGCTGGCCGGCGTGGAACGGGTCTACATCGACGGGACCAACCTCCTCTTTGCCCTTGGTCGCGGGGCATCCAGCGAACGCGGGATTCAGTCAGGGGGACCGCCGCCCATTCCGCCCGGCGCGGTGATCGGCCGCCTCCGCGCGGTGTTCCCGCCGTCGGTCGTCGTGGACCTCGTGTTCGACGGTCGCCCAACCGGCGGCGTGACCGGTCGCCTGGCGACGGGCCTCCGTGTCTCCTACTCGGGCCGCGAAACCGCGGATCGCCTCATCGATGAAGGCGTGGCCGCACAGTTGGCGCTCGACGGGCCGGCGGGCACGTGGGGGATCCTCGTCGTGACCGACGACCGGGAGCTGCGCAACTTCGTCCGGGCGAAGGGAGCCCGGATCGCGGGAACGGCCTGGCTGGCCGGTCGGATCGGGCGTGGAACCGGGGAAGCCGCAGGAGGGCGCCGGGGTGCGACGGGCGGCGCAGACGCTCGACCCGATCAGCGGCCAGCTGCGCCTCGTCGGCGCGTGCCCAACCCACCTGGGCCGAAGGCCGGAACGACCATCGGCCACCGGCGCCCGCCCCGTCCTCCGGATCAGTCCGACCGCGATGACCGCTGACTGCTAGGATTTCGCCGTGATTGACGCCCTTCAGCAGGCTTGGCACGGGCTCCTCGGAGCGCTCTCCGGGATCGTCACCCCTGACTGGGGTGCGCTCATCGGACTGCTGCCGGTTTTCCTCCTGATCGGCGTCGTTGGCCCGATCGTTTCGCTGCTCATGCTCGGTTGGGTCATCTATGTCCTTCGGGCGCCGAGGGCGCGGATGTCCTTCATCGAAGGCCCCGTACAGGTCAGCCTGGTAGACGGCGTGGCCAGTTACCCGGCGGGCGAGCCGTATTGCCCGAACGATGAGCTCGTCTTTCCGTCGGGCGCGACCCGCTGCGAGGTCTGCCGGCGCGAGCTCCTGGTTCGCTGCCCGAAATGCTCATCCGGTCGAGCCGCCAGCATCAGCACGTGCGGCAACTGCGGGCTCGTCCTCCGGATCGAGAACCGGGGCCGCGCACTCCGTCCCGCGGGTCCCCCTCCGGGAGGAGCAGCCGCCGCCTGATGCGGCGATCTGGCGCCGAACCGCTCCCAATCGGGCGTTAGGCTGAGGAAGTCAAACTCGACGGCCCGCGTCCCGGAGAACCAATGGAATCAGTTTCTCAGCTCCTCTTCACGATCGGAACGCTGATCCTCGCCGCGGGTTTTGCCGCCCATGTCGGCCATGCCGTGCTCCTGGCCAACGGTCGGCGCGCAGCCGAGGCCATGGCCGCCATCGTCCGACGGACCGCGCAGCCAGCCTGGGCCGGAGTCGCATCTGGTTCCTTCGTCGATGCACGTTCCGAGGCAGTCGAGGCAGGCCCACCGCCGTTTGCCGCTGGGACCGCCTTGTCGGGCGCTGCGCAGGCGCTCGCCCTCCTGGCGTTTGGCTCGATGGCGAGTTCGATGCTCCTGCGCGCGATCGTGGTCGGTCGCGGGCCGTGGGGAAACCTGTTCGAGTTCTCGGTCGCCTTTGCCGCCTCGATCCTCGGTGGCTATCTGGTCATCTCGCGTCGATACCCGATCCGCGCGATCGGCTTCGTCCCGATCGGCGTGGCACTCGGGCTCGCGCTCTACGCGTCGTCGCTGCCATCGCAGGTCGAGCCCCTGATGCCGGCGCTCCAGAATGCGCCTCTGCTGACGATCCACGTTGGCATGGCCATGCTCAGCTACGGGATCTTCGCAACCTCCTTCGCGGCCGGTATCGGCTACCTCGCGCAGGGGCGCAACGATCGCTTCGCGTGGCTACCGTCGCACCGAGTGCTCGACGAGGTCGCCTACCGGGCCGTCATCATCGGTTTCCCGGTCTTTGCCACGATGATCATCCTCGGTTCGTGGTGGGCGTCGATCGCGTGGTCCCGCTACTGGGGCTGGGATCCCAAGGAGACCGCCGCGCTGGTCACCTGGCTGATCTACGCGATCTACCTTCACGCCCGCAATCAACGGTCGTGGGCCGGCCGGCCGGCCGCGTTGCTCCTCGTCCTTGGCTTCGGCATGGTGCTGGTCACCTACTCCGGCTCCCTCTGGTTCAGCGGCCTGCACGCGTACAGCGGGCTGTAGGCACGGCGCCACCGTCGGAGTCATGACGTTCGGCTCGTGCCGAAGTGGACGGGGTTTCGTAGAGTGAGCGGCGATGTCCCTCGTACTCGACAACCTCAGCAAGCGTTTCGGGTCGGTCCAGGCGCTCGACGGGATCTCATTCACCGTTGAACGGGGCCAGGTGTTCGGATTCCTGGGCGCCAACGGCGCGGGCAAGACCACCACGATGCGGATCATCCTGGACATCCTTCGTCCTGATGGCGGATCCGCGACCTGGGACGGCGTCCCAACCACGGACGTGCCCCGTCGAACCTGGGGCTATCTGCCGGAGGAACGCGGACTCTACCCGCGGCTCGAGGTCCTCGAGCAGCTCGTCTTCTTCGCATCGCTCTACGCCATCCCGCGCCGTGAGGCCGCAGCGAGGGCCCGCGAGTGGCTGGCCCGGTTCCGGATCCCGGAATACGAGGGGCGCCGAGCGGAGGAACTGTCAAAGGGCAACCAGCAGAAGGTGCAGCTGATCGCCGCGATCCTCCATCAGCCCGACGTCCTGATCATGGACGAGCCCTTCGCCGGCCTCGACCCGGTCAACGTTTCCCTGCTCAAGGAGGCGTTCGAAACGATGCGTCGCGGCGGGACAACGCTGATCTTCTCGACCCACCAGATGGAGATGGTCGAGGAGCTGTGCGAGGCCGTCGTGCTCATCGACCGCGGTCGTTTGGTCGTCGGCGGTCCCATTCGTGACGTCAAGCGAGCAAGCGGCAAACGAGTCGTCCGACTGGGGATCGAAGGCGAGACCGAACCGCCGGCGTGGCTGACCGAGATCCCCGGCGTGTCCGTCATTCGGCCAGGGCAGGACTACCTGGAGCTCGACGTCTCCCGCGATGTCGACGCCCAGGACATCCTGACGGCGGCGCTCAGCCGCGGCGCGCGGGTCACCCAGTTCCAGATCGCCGAGCCATCCATCGAGCAGATCTTCATCGAGCGAGTCGGGCGTCCGCCGTCCGATGACCACCACCTGGCGACGGCTTCGGGAACAGCCGGGGTCGAGCCCGCTTCCGCCGATACCCATTCGAGCGGAGGCCGCTCATGAGCAACCGCGGCGCCTCGAATCTCACGAACATCGTCGCCGTCGCGCGGCGCGAGTTCATGTTCCGCGCCCGGACCCGGACCTATCGCTACACGACGGTCCTGCTGATGATCCTTGGCGTCGGGCTGGCCCTGTCTCCCGTCATCATCCGGTTCATCGACCGCGGTGGGACTGGAGATCGGATCGAAGTCGTCGTCGGCTCCAGCGAGCCGGGGGTCGATGTGCCGGCCGCACTCGGTCTGCTGCTCAATGCCTCGTTCCCCGGCACGACTCCAGCGCCTGACTCGAGCCCCGACTACCGCGTCGTGGCGACGGGCACCACCGATGAGGCGCGGGCACATGTCGTCGAAGGCTCGAGCGTGGCCGTCCTGGCCCTCGACCGCACGGCGAGTGGGGATCTCAGTTTCACCCTCTACTCCAAGGATCCGATCATTTCCCGCACCTCGCAGCTGATCCAGCAGGCCGCGAGTTCGATCGCGATCCAGGATCGCCTCGGCCGGGCTGGACTGTCGCCCCCGGAGCAGGCGTCACTCTTCACGCCCCCCGCCTTTGCCTACGTGCCGGCCGACCTGAATTCCAAGCAATCCGGGCTCGATTCGGCCGATGCCTTCATCGGTTCATTCGCCATCAGTTTCGTGCTGGCGATCGTCCTCTTCATGGCCATCATCCTGTACGGCCAGTGGGTGGCGTTCAGCGTTGCCGAGGAGAAGAACAGCCGGGTGATGGAGATCGTCCTCGCCGCTGCGACCCCGTTCCAGCTGCTCAGCGGGAAGGTCGTCGGGGTTGGCGGGCTGGCCCTGGTCCAGTACATCCTCGTGCTCGTGCCCGCGGCTGCGGCGATCCTGCTCCAGGATCGGATCGCGAGCCTCGTCTTCGGCGAGGCGACCACGGTGGACCTCCCGAAGGGCCTGTCGCTCGGCCTCCTGGGCGTGTTCGGGGTCATGTTCGTCCTTGGATTCGCGCTCTACGCCGTCCTCTACGCCGGTGCGGCGTCATTGGTCAGTCGCCAGGAGGATGTCAACCAGATCGTGGCGCCCCTGACGATCGTGTCCGTCGCTGGCTACATGGTTGCCACGTATGCAGGGACGGGCCTCATCCCGATCGACTCGCCACTCGTGGTGGTGATGTCGTACATCCCGTTCTTCAGCCCATATCTCATGCTGACGCGGCTCAGCCTGAACACCGCGGGGCCACCTGAAGTGCTCCTCGCCATCGGGATTCTGGCCGCATCGGTCCCACTGGCCCTGTGGGTCGCCGCCCGACTCTACCGCTCCGGCGTCCTGATGTACGGGCAGCGGCCAACGCCACGGACGCTGTGGCGGGCGCTCCGCACCAACTGAGCGAGGGCACGACCCGGGGCTTGCGCCGAGAAGCCCCGGAGCGCCAGGACCAGAACTGAACGTCCGTTCGATATACTTCGGGGCGGATCGACCCCCGGGCGGCGGTCGCCTGGTGCACAACCGACCTTCCGGGCGTGGATAAGGCGTGCCCAGATCGTGGACGATGGACCCGCGATCGTGGACGAAACCGCCCGGTTGGTGGACCATTCGGAGCCCGTCTGGCGCAGGGCGTGACATTAGCGTGCCACAACATGTAGTGGTGCATGGCACTGGGCAATCGCTACATCTTGTGGTTTTGGGCTTGACCGCGGTATCCGAGCGGCGTAAAGTTCGTGGGTCGCTCGATCGTCGCCGTCCAGCCTCCGTCCGGCCGCCAGACGGGTCACCAGGTCCTCGGACCAGGCCCCTGATGGTGTCCCCCATCGGACCCGGGCCCACGACGCGACCGAACGCAGGGGATTCGTTCGCAGCTACCCACCGGTACCGCTCAGCGGGCGGCCGATGGCACGGCGACAGATCTCTGGATGAGTGTCGGCAGATTGCCGTCAGGTAACCGCCCACGGTCCTGACGGTCCACTGCAGCAACCGGGGTCAGAGAGGTCCCGGAGGAAGCGGATCCCGCCGCGACGCCACCGAAGGGTCGGCACCACGAGCGGAGAAGGCGAACCGCATCGACGGCCGGACCGTCGGCGGGGATGGAGGAGAGAACACGATGGCCCGAGCCGAAAACGCGCCCGTTCCCGTTATGTCCAGCGGGTCCACGGTTGCCGGCACTGCCGGCGGCACGTCGCGAGCGGTGAAGCGGGGCGGTGGGGCCGCCAGGGTGAGAAGCCTCGCGGGGCCTTGGGGAGCATCGTTCGACGGGACCGGAGCGAAGGGCCTCACCTGGCCCCGCCGCCACACCACGCCTGGCATCCACCCGTACGACGAGATCGAGTGGGAGATGCGCACCGCCGGCATCTCCAGCGAAAGCGGCAAGAGCGTCTTCGAGCAGAAGGACGTCGAAGTCCCGAAGGCCTGGAGCCAGCTCGCCACCAACGTCGTCGTCAGCAAGTACTTCCGCGGGCACGTGGGCACACCTGAACGGGAGTCCAGCGTCCGCCAGCTCATCGACCGGGTCGTCAACACGATCGCGGCCTGGGCCGAGACGCAGCACTACTTCGCCACCGACGAGGACCTCGCGGCGTTCAAGGCCGAGCTGACGCACCTGCTCGTGAACCAGAAGATGGCCTTCAACTCGCCGGTCTGGTTCAACGTCGGCGTCGAGCCGAAGCCGCAGTGTTCGGCCTGCTTCATCAACTCCGTTCAGGACTCGATGTCCTCGATCATGGACCTCGCCAAGACAGAGGCGATGCTCTTCAAGTTCGGCTCCGGTGCGGGCAGCAACCTGTCCCCCATTCGCTCCGCCCGCGAGAAGATGACGGGCGGTGGAACGGCATCCGGCCCGGTCAGCTTCATGAAGGGCTACGACGCGTTTGCCGGCGTCGTCAAATGCCTGACCGCCGATACGTACATCACGACCGGCGGCGGGCTCCTGCGCATTGACGAGGCGATCGAAACGGACGGTCCGGTCGGCTTCGAGGAGAGCGACGCGCTGACCCTCAATACGCCAGACGGACCGACCCGCATCTCGCACATCTACCGGAGCCCGATGTCGCCGATCCGACGGGCGAAGCTCCGGACCGGCCTCGAACTCACCGGCACCGAGGAACACCCCGTCCTCACGCTCGGCAAGCCGTTCGAGCTCCGATGGACGAAGCTGGCCGACCTGCGCCCGGGCGATCGCGTGGCCGTCGAGCGGCGCCGTGAGCTGTGGCCGACGCGGACTCCGTTACTCGACCAGTTCGTGCCCGAGATCGTCGTCGAACGGCAGCCGCTCCGCTACCCGACCGAGATGACTCCGGAGCTCGCTCGACTGCTCGGCTACCTCGTCGCCGAGGGATCGATTGAGCGAGAACGGTTCCGCTTCAGCTCGGCAGACCCCGAGATCATGGCGGACTACTGCCGATGCGTCGAAGCGGCCTTCGGTGTGGATCCGAGTCGCCAGGTACGCGCTCGCGTTCACCCGGGGACGGGCGTTCGAACCGAGTACGTCGAGCTGAGCTGGAAGGGCGCACTCCAGTTCCTGGAGTACTGCGGGCTCCCGGCCGGCCTCTCGGCGGCCAAGGCCGTTCCCATCGCCATCCGCCGGTCACCCCGCTCGCTCGTGCTGGAATTCCTCGCGGCGTACTGCGAGGGCGACGCCCATATCGGCCAGAATCGAATCGAGCTCGCGTCGGCGTCTCAGGAGCTGCTTCGCGAGATCCAGCTGCTGGCGCTGAATCTCGGAGTCGCCGGGCGCCGCTTCAGCGTGCGCGGCTATGAGCGCCTTGCCTTCCTCGGCGAGGATGCGGCGCGCCTCGCCAGGCTCCTGCACCCGTATCTCGTCACGCCGCGGAAGCAGGCTGCGGCATCGACGCTTGTCGAGATCGATCCGTCCCGTCGGAACACAAATGTCGACGTGATCCCGGGCCTCGTTCCGGCCCTGCGGGCCCTGGCCGTGGGCGGGAACGGCTGGTTCCAGTCTTCAGCCGGCGAGCTCGTCCGGACCGGCTTCGGCATTTTCAATCGGTCCGGATCCAACCTCTCCTACAACCGCGCCCACGCCGTACCGGAGCTTGTGTCGAAGGTCCGGCGGCTCGATCCGGGCCTCGGAACGACGCTGGCGACGGTCCTCGATGACCAGTTCCTGTGGGACGAAGTCGTGACGGTCGAAGATGCCGGCGAGGCCCTGACGTACGACTTCACCGTTCCGGACGTCCACGCGTTCGTCTCGAACGGCATCGTCTCTCACAACTCGGGCGGCAAGACCCGGCGAGCGGCCAAGATGGTCATCCTGGACGCCGATCACCCGGATGTCCTCGACTTCATCGACAGCAAGATGCTCGAGGAGAAGAAGGCCTGGGCGCTCATCGAGATGGGCTACGACCCGAGCTTCACCGGCGAGGCCTACGGCAGCGTCTTCTTCCAGAATGCCAATCACTCCGTCCGCGTCACCGACGACTTCATGCGGGCGGTCGAGACTGACGGCGAATGGACGACCCATGCGGTCGTCGACGGCTCGCCGATGGGCACGTACAAGGCGAAGGACATCTTCCGCCGCATGGCCGATGCTGCGCACCTGTGCGGCGACCCGGGCATCCAGTACGACACGACCATCAATGACTGGCACACGTCGGCGAACACGGACCGGATCTATGCGTCCAACCCGTGCTCCGAGTACATGTTCCTGGACGACACGGCCTGCAACCTTGCCAGCCTCAACCTGATGAAGTTCGTCAGGCCCGATGGCGAGTTCGACGTCGAGGACTACCGCTACGCGGCTCGCCTCACACTGACCGCCCAGGAGATCCTGGTCGACAACGCGTCCTACCCGACCCCCAGGATCGAGGAGAACTCGCACCGGTTCCGGCCTCTCGGCCTCGGCTACGCGAACCTCGGTGCCCTGCTCATGAGCCGTGGCCTGGCCTACGACTCGGACGATGGCCGCAACTTCGCCGCTGCGCTGACCGCGATCATGCACGGCGAGGCGTACCGCCAGTCGAGCGTCATCGCCCGCGACCACGGCGGTCCGTTCGTCACGTACGACGAGAACCGGGCGCCATTCCTGCGAGTCATCCGCAAGCACCGCGACGCGTCCTATCAGATTCCGAGCCCCGGGGTCCCGGACGACGTCCAGGCGGCAGCCCGCGTCGTCTTCGACGAGGCACTCGCCCTCGGCGAGAAGCACGGCTACCGCAACGCGCAGGT
>JBBQMH010000049.1:0-17565 GCA_038328755.1 Candidatus Limnocylindrales bacterium | reverse complement strand
CGCGATGCCGGCAACACGACCGACGCGGCCGCCCTGGAGACCTGGAACGCCGAGATCAGCGCGACCACCGCAGCGGCCGCCCGGGCAGCTCGCGCCCTCGACGATACGCTCGACACCCTGATGGCGCGAAACGCTGACCGCGAGCACCAGACCGTTCACGAGCCGGCGCTCGAGCTGATCGTCGATCCGGAGCGAGCCAGCTTCTCGACCTGGTATGAGTTGTTTCCGCGATCCGCATCCCCTGATCCCGGCCGCCACGGGACGCTGCAGGACGTGATCGGCCGCCTGCCGTACATCGCCGGGCTCGGGTTCGACATCCTCTACCTGCCGCCGATCCATCCGATCGGGACGAGCTTTCGCAAGGGCCCCAACAACGTCACCGAGGCCGGTCCCGCCGATCCCGGCGTACCGTGGGCGATCGGGTCGGCCGAGGGCGGGCACGATGCCGTCCACGCACAGCTGGGAACGCTCGCCGATCTGCGCGCGCTCGTCGCGGCGGCCGCGGCGAAGGGCATTGCCGTTGCGCTGGACATCGCCTTCCAGGCCTCACCTGATCATCCAGCCGTGACCAGCCACCCGACCTGGTTCCGCCAGCGACCCGACGGGACCGTCCAGTACGCCGAGAACCCGCCCAAGAAATACCAGGACATCTATCCGTTCGACTTCGAGTCGGAGGACTGGCGTGAGCTGTGGGCCTACCTGGAGGGCATATTCCGGCACTGGATCGAGCAGGGCATTCACGTCTTCCGGGTGGACAACCCGCACACCAAGGCGTTCCCCTTCTGGGAGTGGGTGATCGCCCGGATCAAGGCCGATCACCCGGACGTGCTCTTCCTGGCCGAGGCGTTCACGCGCCCACGCGTCATGTACCGGCTGGCGAAGGTGGGCTTCAGCCAGTCCTACACCTACTTCACGTGGCGAACGAAGAAGCAGGAACTCACCGAGTACTTCACCGAACTGTCGCGGCCACCCGTGTCCGAATTTTTCGGTCCCTGCGTCTGGCCCAACACGCCCGATATCCTCCATGCCAGCCTCCAGGAGGGCGGACGGGCGATGTTCCAGGCGCGTTATGTGCTGGCTGCAACGCTGGCTTCGAGCATCGGGATCTACGGGCCTGCCTACGAACTGGGCGAGAACGTGCCGCGGGAGCCGGGCAGCGAGGAGTACCTGGACTCCGAGAAGTACCAGCAACGGACGTGGAAGCTGGACGACCCCGCCAGCATCGCCCCGCTGATCGGGCGGATCAATCGCATTCGGCGGGAGCATCGCGCGCTGCAATCGCACGGCGGCCTCACGTTCCACCCCATCGACGACGACCAGCTGATTGCCTACTCCAAGCGAACCGAGGATCGTTCGGACCGAATCCTGACCATCGTCAGCCTGGCGCCCGGAGAAGTCCGGCGAGGGACCCTCGAGCTTGACACGGCTGACCTCTGGCTTGACCCGGAGCGCCCGATCGAAGCCGAAGACCTGGTCAGCGGCAAGGTCGAGATCTGGAAGGGGCGACGTATCGCCATCGAGATCGATTCGGCCGTCCTGCCAGCCCGCGTGTTCCACCTGCGGGCGCAAGCCTGATGGCGACGAAGGGGCGCCCGGGGACGAAGGAGGCCCGGGCTGCGACGGGCCCGGCAGCGGCCGCGATTGAGTCGCGATCCCGGGCTGCCGCCAGTCAGGTCGTCGGCGATGAGGCCCTCTGGTACAAGGATGCCGTCATCTACGAGGTGCCTGTTCGCGCTTACCGGGACGGCAATGGCGACGGCATCGGCGATTTCAGCGGGCTGATCGAGAAGCTGGACTACATTCGCGACCTCGGGGTCACGGCAATCTGGATCCTGCCGTTCTACCCCAGCCCACTGCGCGACGACGGCTACGACATCGCCGACTTCACCGCCGTTCACCCGAGCTACGGGACACTGCGCGACGTCAAGAAGCTCATCCGGGAAGCCCACAAGCGCAACCTTCGGGTGATCACGGAACTCGTCTGCAACCACACCTCGGACCAGCACGCCTGGTTCCAGCGGGCCCGGCGGGCCAAGCCCGGATCCTCGGCCCGTGACTTCTACGTCTGGAGCGATACGCCGGACCGGTATGCCGACGCGCGGATCATCTTCACGGATACTGAGACCTCGAACTGGACGTGGGATGCGGAAGCGGGCGCCTATTACTGGCACCGCTTCTTCTCGCACCAACCGGATCTGAACTTCGACAACCCTGCGGTGCACGCCGCGATCTTCAAGGCGATGGACTTCTGGCTCGAGATGGGCGTCGATGGCCTCCGCCTGGACGCGATCCCGTACCTCTACGAGCGGGAGGGCACGAATTGCGAGAACCTCCCGGAGACGCACGCGTTCCTGAAGAAGCTGCGGGTCCACGTCGACGAGACGTTTCCGGGGCGGATGCTCCTGGCCGAAGCGAACCAGTGGCCGGAGGACTCGGTCGAGTACTTCGGCGACGGGGACGAATGCAACATGGCCTTCCACTTCCCGGTCATGCCGCGGATGTTCATGGCGGTCCGGATGGAAGACCGGCTGCCGATCGTCGACATCATGGAGCAGACGCCAGCGATCCCGGCCAACGCCCAGTGGGCGATGTTCCTCCGAAATCACGACGAGCTGACGCTCGAAATGGTCACCGACGAGGAACGGGACTACATGTACCGCGCCTACGCCCATGACCCGCAGATGCGGATCAACGTCGGCATTCGCCGCCGGCTCAGCCCCCTGCTCGGCAGCAACCGGCGCCGGATCGAGCTGATGAACGGGCTGCTCTTCTCGCTGCCGGGAACGCCCGTCCTCTACTACGGGGACGAGATCGGCATGGGCGACAACGTCTTCGTCGGGGACCGTAACGGGGTGCGCACCCCGATGCAGTGGAGCGGTGACCGAAACGCCGGATTCTCGAGCGCCAATCGTCAGCAGCTCTATCTGCCGGTCATCGTCGATCCCGAATATCACTACGAGGCTGTCAACGTCGAGGTCCAGCAGGCCAACCCGCAGTCAATGCTGTGGTGGATGAAGCGGCTGATCACCCTTCGCAAGGATCACCCGGCCTTCAGTCGCGGGACCCTGGCATTCCTGCACCCGGACAACCATCGGATTCTGGCGTTCCTGCGCGAATTCGATGGCGAGACGGTCCTCGTGGTTGCCAACCTGTCACGGTTCGTCCAGCCAGTTTCGCTTGACCTGGCCGCCTTCGCCGGACGGGTTCCGGTCGAGTTGATGGGGCGCGTCGAGTTCCCGGCCATCACGGATGCCGGGTACCCACTCGCTCTTGGCCCGCATTCCTTCATGTGGTTCGTGCTCGAACCGCCGACCGGCGAGAACGGGCCTGGATCGGACGGCAGTCCGGCCGAGCTGCCGCTCGTCGCGACCCCGGGATCGCTGGCCGACCTGTTCGCACCCGCCCGGGTCTCGGCAGTCCTGCCGGTCCTCCGCACCTGGATCCGTGAGCGGCGATGGTTCCGCAGCCGGACACGGCACATCAAGGCCATCCAGATCCGGGATGTCATTCCGGTCCCGGGCAGCGGACGCGACGCGGCCGTCGTGCTGGCCGAGATCACGTATGCCGACGGGGATCCGGAGCTCTACCTGATGCCCTTTACGATCCTCACCGACGCCCAGGCCGAACCCATCCGCGAATTGAGCCCGCATGCCGCCGTGGCGCGCCTCGGTGCGGGCGCGTCAGGTGGTCCGGAACGATTGCTCGTCGACGCGACACTCGACCCAGCTTTCATGACGTCGCTCCTCGATGTCATCGGTGGCCGGCGGCGACTTCGCGGCCGGGCGGGCGAGCTGAGCGGGCGACCCGACAAGGCGTTTCGATCCATCGTCGGAACGAAGGCTGACGCCCTGGTCCCGACCGCGATCCGGGGCGAACAGAGCAACAGCTCGACCGTCTTCGGGGATCGAGCGATTCTCAAGCTCTACCGAGTTACCCAGGCCGGCACCAACCCGGACCTCGAGGTCGGAGCAATGCTCACGGCCCGAGGTTTCGAGCAGACGCCGGCCATCGCCGGATCCATCGAGTACCGCCCCGATAGCGGTGCCTCCATGACGGCCGTCCTGGTGAACGCTTTCGTCCCGAACCAGAGCAACCTGTTCGTCCACACGCTCGTGGAGCTCGGCGGGTTCTTCGAGCGAGCGGCCGCCAATCCGCATGCGGCCGACCTGCGGGATCTGGACCCGGTCCAGCTCCTCGCGGCCGCCAGGCTTGACCCGCCCGTCGCGATCTACGAGATGATCGACACGTACCTGGAAACAGCGCGCCTGGCTGGCACCCGGACCGGCGAGATGCATTGCGCCCTGGCGGGCGTCACGGACGACGGCGCCTTCACGCCCGAGCCGTTCAGCGAGCTCTACCAGCGCTCGCTCTTCCAGTCGATCGGCGGCTCGACGCGCCGGTCGCTCGACCTCCTGGCGCGCCGCATCTCGACCCTTCCTGACGACGCCCGGGACGAGGCTGCCGAGGTGCTCGGGCGGCGCGGGTCCATCGACTCCCACCTCCGGGTCCTGCTCAGCCACAAATTCGGCGGCATGCGGATCAGGACGCATGGCGACCTCCATGCCGAGCAGATCCTGTACACCGGGCGCGACCTGGTGATCATCGACTTCGAAGGTGAGCCGACACGACCCCTGAGCGAGCGACGACTCAAGCGGTCCGCCCTGCGCGACGTGGCCGGCATGCTTCGCTCATTCCACTACGCCAGCTACGGATCCCTCCTGCGACCGGAGATGGGACCGGCCATCCGGGCCGAGGATACCGAGCAACTCGATGGCTGGGTCATGACCTGGAACCGCTGGGTCGATGCGGCATTCCTGGCGGGTTACCAGGAGGCAGCGGGCGGAGCGACGTTCCTGCCCGCGGATGATGCCGAATGGGCGACGTTGCTCCGGGCGTTCATGCTGGAGAAGGCCTGCTACGAACTCGCCTATGAGTTGAACAATCGACCGGACTGGGTCAGGATCCCGATCCGCGGGATCCTCCAGCTCCTCGGCGGATGAGCGCGAGGCCCGATCCTGCGGCCGTCCGCATCGCGCGGGCTGCCGAGGCCCGCTACGGAATTGAAAGCGCCCCCACCGGCCGGCGCGGTGATGTCGGACTGGCAGATGGCGCGACCGCGCGGGCCGTTGCGGCCCGCATGAACGCGGTCCGGCCCGCCGGCGGTCCGTACGTCGTCCCCGGCGACCTGTCCGCGCTCAGCCTCCTGCACGAGATCTCTCACCTCCTCGTCGAACGCTACGAAACCGCGGTCAAGCCCGCCGCGCGGTCGCGTGCCGCCGACCGGATCAAGTCACAGCTCGGCGCTGACGGCGAGGCCGTCCTGCGCCGCTTCACGGAGGAGTTCCCGAGCCGAGCGCCCATTCCGGACGATCCGGCGAGCGTGGTCGGGGAGCTGCTGCTCACCCGGCTGGCCAATGAGAACCCCGCAGCAACGCCGCTCCGCGAGCTGTTCGACGACCGTCCGCTCGCGGCCGAAGTTCCCTACCGTCGGGCGCTCGAGGAGCTCGAAACCTTCTTCCAGGGAGCCGGGGAGGGCGACGACGCGACATTCGCCGGTGGGGACATGGGCGAGAGTCTGCTCGAGGTCCTGCGTGCACCAGCGAGGCACGCTCCGACGTCGCTGGCCGGCCAGCTCCGTTATGTCCGCGATCACTGGACGGCTTTGCTGGGCGACGACCTGGGAGGGTTGCTCGACCGCCTCGAGGTCACGATCGGTGTCCTGGCCGAGGAGGAGGTCGGTCTCCATCGCCGCTTCGGGGGCGGTCCGGGGCCCGAGGCCGGCGTGCACCACGAGGGGCCGGAATTCGCCGGCCAGGAGACCGAGGTCGAACGATTCAGCAGTGACTCGGCATGGATGCCTCGCCTCGTCCTCATGGCCAAGGCGACCTATGTCTGGCTCGACCAGCTGTCGAAGCGTCACGAGCGGGACATCAGCACGCTGGACGCGATCCCCGATTCGGAACTGGACCGCCTGCGCGACTGGGGCATCACCGGCCTGTGGCTGATCGGTCTGTGGCAGCGATCCGTCGCCTCGGAGACGATCAAGCGACGCCGCGGCAATCCAGACGCCGTGGCGTCTGCCTATTCACTCGACGACTACCGGATTGCGGACGACCTCGGCGGAGAGGCCGCCCATGCGGATCTCCGCGACCGTGCCTGGGCCCGGGGCATCCGCCTGGCCAGCGACATGGTCCCCAACCACATGGGCATCGACTCCCGCTGGGTGGTCGACCATCCCGATTGGTTCCTGTCCGTGGCGGAGCCTCCGTATCCGGCCTACAGCTTCAACGGGCCCGACCTCTCCCCGGACGATCGCGTCTCCATCGTCCTCGAAGACCACTACTGGGACGCGACCGATGCGGCAGTCGTCTTCAAGCACCACGATCACGCGTCCGGAATCAGCCGCTACATCTACCACGGCAATGACGGCACGAGCTTCCCCTGGAACGACACGGCCCAGCTCGACTTCATCAAGGCCGAAGTCCGGGAGCAGGTCATCCAGACGATCCTCGCTGTCGCCCGCCGATTCCCGATCATTCGATTCGATGCGGCAATGGTGCTTGCACGCAAGCACGTGGAGCGGCTCTGGTGGCCCCTGCCCGGTGCCGGAGACGGTATCCCCTCCCGGGCCGAGCATGCGATGCGAAAGGCCGCCTTCGATCGCCTCATGCCGACCGAATTCTGGCGGGACGTCGTCGATCGCGTGGCGGTCGAGGTCCCGGATACGCTCCTTCTGGCTGAGGCGTTCTGGCTGATGGAGGGCTATTTCGTCCGGACGCTCGGGATGCACCGCGTCTACAACAGCGCGTTCATGCACATGCTCCGCGACGAGGACAACGCCGGCTATCGCAAGGTCATCCGCGAAACCCTCGAGTTCGACCCCGCGATCCTCGAGCGCTACGTGAACTTCATGAGCAACCCGGACGAGGAGACGGCGCTCGAGCAGTTCGGCTCCGGCGACAAGTACCTGGGCGTCGCGACGCTCCTGGTCACGCTGCCCGGTCTGCCGATGTTCGGGCACGGGCAGGTGGAGGGATTCACCGAGAAGTACGGCATGGAGTTCCGGCGGCCTCGCCTCGACGAGCGCCCCGACGACGCACTCGTTGCCCGGCATGAAGGCCACCTCTTCCCCCTGGTCCATCGCCGCGGCGCGTTCGCGGGTTCCAGCCAGTTCCTCCTCTACGACGTCGTCCGCGATGACGGGACGGTGGACGAGAACGTGTTCGCGTACTCGAATGGAGACGGCGCGAATCGAACCCTGGTCGTCTACCACAACACCTTCGCTGAAACAACCGGCAGGATCCGCCGTTCCGTGCCGTTTGCGATCAAGGCACCCGACGGTGCGAAATCGCTGGTCACGCGCTCATTGGCGGAGGCTCTCGACATTCCGCCCGACCCGTCGGTCATGATCCGCTACCGCGACGAGCGCTCCGGCCTCGAGTACCTCATGCCCGCGCCGATCTTCCACGATCGAGGTCTGCGGCTGGCGCTCCGCGCCTACGAGACACGGATCCTGGCCGGCTTTCGCGAGGTGCGCGACGGGCCTGGGTCGCCGTGGAGTCGTCTGGCCGCCGAGCTCGCCGACGGTGGCGTGCCGAGCCTCGATGAGGCCCTTCAGGACTTCGAGTTGCGGCCGATCCACCATGCGCTCGAAGCCGCCATTGCGGACACGAGGCGGCTGCCGGACTTGTTGGCCGCCATCGGTGCCATGCCCGCCCGGACACCGCCGACGGCAAGGTCGATCGCGACGGAAACAGGGTCCGCGACGGCACGCCAGCGGGCGCTCGAGGGCCTCGATCGCGACGCGATGACATCGGCCCGCCTCGGGAGCTGGCTCGTGCTTGCCCCACTCATGACCACGTTCGGGCCGGGCATCGTCGACGAACTCCGACTCGAGGGACCGCTCGAGGTGTCGATGGTCCGGCGCTGGAACCTCGATCCAGACGGTGCCCGCGGCCTCGGCTCGGGCGGTCGTGCCCTCGCTGCGGCTGCCTCGGCGCCGACCGGCACACGCGCCCGCCTCGCGGCCTGGCTGGGCGATCCCTTCGTCGCTCCCGAGATCGGCGTTCACGCCTGGGATGGCGTCGATTGGCTGGATGGCGATCGGTTGGGAATGCTCGCGGACCGCGTGGCCCTGGCCGAAATGCTCGACGGCAGCTCCCAGCGCGCCGCGAAGGCACGCGCGACACGACTTCGGCGCGCCGTCGAGCGAGCGGGCCACCGCGTGGAGCCACTGCGGGCTCCTGTCAGGCGCAGTCGGCGCAGATCGCGCTGATCAGTCCGGAGCACCCGGCAGATCGACCTCAGGAGGTTGCGCGCAGTGCCAGACCGCGATACCCGGGGGTGAAACCGGCCGCCAGGAGCGCCTCGCGGTAGGGCGAGTCGGCGATTGGAACGCCATCGATCCTGGTCACGAGGAGTTCTCGCTCCCGGCCCGGTCCGACCAGCGCCCGGACGGCGCGCAGCGCCTCGGACCGAGCCGCCGGATCATCAAATGCGGACAGCGTCTGGAGCGACCGGCCACCCCGTTCGACATACAGGACGGCCGCTCCATCGACGATGGCGACGTAGGCGCCGGCCGCGCGAGGCAGGGGTCGGCGATCCGCGTCTCCCCGACGCGGCCACGACAGGGCAGCGCCGTATGGGTTCGCTGGGTCCGTGACCGCCAGCAGGTAGGACGACGATCGCGCCTTGCCGCTATCGGGCTCCCTGACGGCGCGGAGTCGATCGATGGCGCCGGGGAGGGCGAATTGGGCAGCGCCGAGCCCCTCGATGAAGTAGCCGCGCCGAACGCGACCCGTGTCCTCCAGTGCCCGGAGGATCGGGTAGACGCCTGAGAATCCGCCGGCGAGTTCCTCGGTCATGACGGCCTCTCTGACGAGGACGCCGTGGCGGTCGAGCAGGGCCAGCGCGACAGCGTGCAGGCGCTCGGTCGGCGAGACCGGCTGCGGATCCGCAGCCACGAGGGACCATCGGCCTGCCGCCTCGGGTGGCCCGAGGGATGTCAGGCGGCCGGCGCGCGGCCGGGCCGTCGATCGGGTCGGTCGCTTCCAGCGGAGTGCCCGCAGCGGCGCGAAGGTGTCATTGGTGACCTCCGCGGCCCAGACGAGGTCCCACAGCGCATCGAGTACCGCACGATCCGGCCCCCCGCCGGCGGCGGCAAGGATCTCTCGATAGAACGACGCGCCACGGGTCCCGAGATGGCTCCGGATGGCATCGTGGCGCGAACCGGCGGGGCCGGCATCCGTCGCCGGATCGCGCGACGGTCGAAGCAACTCACGCCCCGGGCGGAACAGCACCAGGCGTCCGTCGTCGCGACCAAGGGTCCCGCGCCCCACCCAGGCAACCTCGCCAAGGGATCCGAGCTCGTCGAGAAGCCGTGGCTGATAGCCCGGCACTCGGGCGGGCAGCACATCGCGCTCGAGCACCGACGCGGGGATCGCCACGCCGGCCAGCTGATCCACGACCTCGGCCAGGCGCTCGAGGGCAGCCGTGCCCCGGAGCGGAGACGGGGGCGGCCCGGATCCGGCGACGCCCTGCCAGGCGGGCAGGAAGCGGGCCAGGGCCGCGGCCTCAACCGGCTCAACGTCCCGCCGCAACCGCGCCAGCGAGCGCCGACGGAGCATCCGGAGCACCTCCGGGTCGCACCACTCGCGCTCCGTTCCATCCGGACGAAACTCGCCCCGAACGAGCGTTCCGGCAGCAGCCAACCGGACCAGGGCGTCATCGACGACCCCGATCGGCAACCCCCAGCGGGCGGCCGGTTCCGGGGACAGGAACGGGCCGTGTGTCCTGGCCCAGCGGGCCAGCAGCCCATCGAGGGCGCCGGCCACCGGACCCAGGAAGGCATCCGGGACTCCGGCCGGGGCCTGTGCACCCACGCCGTCCCGATAGCGCGCGACGTCCTCGATCGCGATCCAGCGCGGCGCACCGCCGATTCGAAGCGTCAGCGCTCGCCTGGCGGCAAGCAGCTCCCGGAGCCACGGGTCCGCAACGGTGCCTCCGCCGTCGACCCGCGCGGCGACTTCATCCGGCGACAGGTCGCCGAGCCGTCGGAGCAGGTCGTGAACCTGGTCCAGCGTGCCCGCCCGACGGTCATCGCTGAGTGACTGAAGCGACAGCTCGAGGTCAGCCAGCGCGTCGCCGTCAAGGAGCTCACGGAGTTCCTCCTGGCCGAGCAGCTCGCGAAGGAGATCGCGGTCCAGTGCGAGCGCTCCCGCCCGGCGCTCGGCCAGTGGCGTATCACCTTCGTACATGTAGGCGGCGACGTAATCGAACAGGAGTGATGCGGCGAACGGCGAGGCCTTGACCGTCTCCACGGCGTGAATGCGGATTTCGCGCCGCTCGACCCCGGCGAGGACCTCGCGCAGGGCATCGAGGTCGAAGACGTCGGACAGGCACTCGCGATACGTTTCGACGAGGATCGGAAAGCTCCCGTAGCGCGAGGCGACCGCCAGCAGGTCCGCGGCCCGCTGGCGCTGCTGCCAGAGCGGCGTCCGCGTACCCGGCCGTCGGCGCGGCAGGAGCAGGGCACGCCCGGCATTCTCCCGGAACCGCGAGGCAAAAAGCGCCGAGCCGCCGACCGACTCGACGACGAGGTCCTCGATGTCCTCGGGGGTCGGGAACAGGAGTGACTCGATCTCGGCGAGGCGGGTCGCTCCCCCGTCCGCCTCCCCTTCGGGCAGCCGGACCGCGATCCCGTCATCGGACCAGATCGTCTGCACCTCGATGCCGAGTCGCTCCCGCAGCCGCGCCTCGATGGCCAGGGTCCACGGTGCATGGACGCGCCCGCCGAACGGGCTGAGGAGGACGAGGCGCCAGTCACCCAGCTCGTCACGGAAGCGCTGCACGACGATCCGTCGATCTGTTGGCAGGGCTCCGGCGACCTCGCGCTCCTCATCCAGGTAGGCGAGGAGGTTCGCAGCGGCCAGTTCATCGAGGTCGTGAGTTGATCGGAACCGCGCCTCGGCGATGGCCCGACCCGGCGCACCTCGGGCGAGATCCGCTTCGGCCTCCCGAACGAAGGCGCCGATCGCTCGCCCAAGCTCGATCGGACGACCGACGGCATCGCCCTTCCAGAAGGGCAGCTTGCCCGGGATGCCGGGCGCCGGCTCCACGATGACCCGCTCCGGCGTGATGTCCAGGATCCGCCAACTGCTCGCGCCGAGGACGATGACGTCGCCATGCATCCCCGCGCGAAGCTCGTAGACCATCTCCTCGTCGAGTTCGCCGACGCGGCGCCCGGGTGTCCCGACCTCGCCAGCCAGGAAGACACCGAACAGACCGCGATCCGGGATGGTCCCGCCCGAGGTCACGGCCAGGACGCGCGCGTCACGGCGGCCCTCGACCATATCCGTCACGCGATCCCAGACCAGGCGCGCCTTGAGCTCGGCGAACTCGTCGGATGGATAAGCGCCGGCCAGCATCCCGAGCACGGCCTCGAGCGCTTCGCGTGTCAGCGTCTCGAACGGAGCCGCCCGGGTCACGGTCTCGAGGAGCGCCGCCACGGACCATGGCTCGAGCACGGTCATGGCCACGATCTGCTGGGCGAGTACGTCGAGCGGGTTGCGCGGCAGGACGGTCGTCTCGATGGCTCCTTCGTGCATCCGGCCGACCACGACGGCAGCCTCCAGGAGATCGCCACGGTATTTCGGGAAGAGGACGCCCTTCGACGGCTCCCCAACGTGGTGGCCCGCGCGGCCGACGCGCTGGAGCCCGGAGGCGACGCTGGTCGGTGACTCAACCAGCACGACCAGGTCCACGGCGCCCATGTCGATCCCGAGCTCGAGGCTGCTGGTGGCGACAATGGCCGGAAGCCGGCCGGCCTTGAGCGCTTCCTCGATCTCGAGCCGCTGCTCCCGGGCGATGCTCCCGTGGTGAGCGCGGACGAGGTCCTCGCCAGCCAGCTCGTTGAGGCGGTGCGCCAGTCGCTCGGCCATGCGCCGGCTGTTGGTGAAGATGATCGTGCTGTGATGACTTCGAATGAGCTCCAGGATCCGCGGGTGGATGGCCGGCCAGATGCTGGTTCGAAGATCGTCGCGCCAGGCTGGTCCGTCCACGCTCAGGGTCGCCGCTGTTGAGGTCACGGTGTCGCCGGGCCGGCTCATGTCCTCGACCGGAACAACGACCTGGAGCTCGAGCGGCTTGCGCGAGCCGGCATCGACGATCGACACCTCGCGACCAGGCCCGACCCCGCCGAGAAATCGGGCGATCGTGGACAGCGGCCGTTGCGTGGCCGACAGGCCGATCCGTTGGAGGGACGGACCATCGGCCGGGCGCAGATGCTCCAGGCGCTCCATGGACAGGGCGAGGTGGGCGCCACGCTTCGTGCCGGCAATTGCGTGGACTTCGTCGATGATGATCGTCTCGACGCCCCGAAGGATCTCCCGCGCGCCCGAGGTGAGGAGAAGGTAGAGGCTCTCCGGCGTCGTGACGAGGATGTCCGGCGGGGACTTCACGAGTCGACGCCGCTCGTCCTGTGGCGTATCCCCGGTGCGTGAGGCAATCGAGATGCTGGGTGGCGGTTCGCCGAGCCGCTCTGCCGCCAGACCGATCCCATGGAGCGGGGAGCGAAGATTGCGCTCGATGTCGTAGGTGAGCGCCTTGAGCGGCGAGACATACAGGACACGGACGCTGCCGGGTGCACCCTTCGATGGCGGGAGCGATGGGTCCCGCGCCAGCCGATCCAGGCACCAGAGGAATGCCGCGAGCGTCTTGCCGCTCCCCGTCGGGGCGTGGATCAGCGTGTGTCGTCCCGCCGCGATCGACGCCCAACCACCGGCCTGGGCGGGAGTGGGGGCTTCGAACGCGCTCTCAAACCAGGCGCGGACATGCGCCGAGAACGGCGCGAGTGGGTCCGATCCTGAGGACGGGCGGGATGCTGGCACGGTCTTCACGGGACCTCGAAGTCTAGCCCGTGGCTGACACCCGGACGCACCGGCGCAGGCGAACCGCGCGGGCCGTACGGCAGGGCCGCACTTCCCGTTCGGCTCCCGTTGGGGGTGCCAAGGGGCCCTTGCGTCCGTCGCGGCTGGGGACCGATGCTAATCTCCGAACAAGGACCAGCCCGATTCACCAATAGGCAATGGCCGCTGATACTGGTCCAAGGCGGCAGAGGGAAGGGATACAGACCCAATGATGAGTTTCAGGAAGTGGGCGACACCGCTGGCGCTACTGGCAGCGGCGCTTGTCATCTGGATGGAGATCCCGATCACCGAGGTCCGGCCCGAGACGCTCGGCGGCGACTCGCTCCGCAGCATCGTGACCGTGGTCTTCTGGATCCTCGCGATCGTGGTGGTGGCGCTCTTCTTCACCGACCGCAAGGCGCCAGGCGCCGAAGTCGTCGAGGTCGAGGGTCCCGCCTTCACGCGGTTCCTGTTCAGCAACACGCGAGCCGGCCTCTTCTGGCTGCCGATCCGCCTGTTCCTTGGCTTCTCCTGGATTGAGGCCGGCTGGCACAAGATCGCAGACGGAGGAGTGGGCTGGCTTGATGGTGGCGCAGCACTGAAGGGCTACTGGACTGGCGCCGTTGCCATCCCGGATGGCGGACGCCCACCGATCTCCTTCGAGTGGTACCGCGACTTCATCAACTTCCTCCTCAGCAACGACGCACAGACTTGGTTCGCCCCGCTCATCGCCTTCGGCGAGCTGGCGGTCGGCATCGGGCTCGTGGTGGGCGCCCTCGTCGGCGTGGCCGCGTTCTTCGGAGCGCTGATGAACATGTCCTTCCTGCTGGCCGGCTCCGCGTCGACCAACCCGGTCCTGTTCACCTTCGCGATCGGCCTGATCCTCGCCTGGCGCGTTGCCGGCTACTACGGCGTCGACCGCTACCTCCTCCCGAAGCTCGGCACCCCGTGGCGAGCCAAGGTCGGAACACACTCGACAACGTAGGTCCAGCCACCCCCGCAACTCCGAACAGCCCGGGCCGTGCCCGGGCTGTTCCGTGCCTGGGTGCACCGATCTTCGCTCCGGGTGGCACGATAGCCCGATGGAACGGACGTACACGACGCCGCTTCTGGACAAACTCGGAGTCCGACCCGATGCCCGCGTCGCGATCATCGCGACCGACGACCTGGATATTCGTGCGCTCCTGGCAAGCCGAACGACCGACGTCACCGAGGGCTGGCCGCTGCCGGACACCGACCTCATCCTCCTGGGGGTCGATGCGCCTGCCGAGTTGTCGATCCTCGCGAGGCTTTGCGCACAACTGCGTCCCGCCGGGGCGATCTGGGTCGTCTCGCGCAAGGGCCGTGGCGCCACCATCCGTGACACTGAGATCATGGCTGCCGCGCGGGCTGCCGGACTCGTCGACAACAAGGTCGCCTCGTTCAGCGCGACCCATACCGCCCTCCGGCTCGTCATCCCCCTGGCCGATCGGCTGGGTCCGGCGTCGGGTACCATCGCCCCGTGACCGATACCGCCGTCATCCTCGTCATCGTGCTCATCGTCGTTCTTGTCTTGCGCGGACCGAAGACGCTGCCGCAGCTCGGACGGGTACTGGGCCGCGGCGTGAAGGGTGCCCGTGATGAGGTGAATTCCATGAAGATCGGCCAGGACGACCCAGCGGACCCGGATCAGCAGTGAGCACTCCGGGCGGTGATCCGCCCGGTCCAGTCGTCGAGGGCCTTCCGCCATCCCGCCCAGCCGCTCTCGATGCGGTGGCCGCGCTCCTCGTCTTAGGGGGCCTGTTCGGGATCGCCCAGCTCCTGATCGGCGACTTCGTCATCACCGGCCGACTGCCCGCCAAGGGTCCCATCGTTGCGGTGGCGGCTCTGCTCTATCTGGCCTCGGCGCTCCTCGGGATTGCCATCAGGACCGGGCGGGGCTGGCTCGCCGCCGTGAACCTGGCGGGTCTGTTCGCAATCGTCTACTTCGCGGCGTTCGGGCAACCGGTCGCGACGCTCCTCGGAGTTGCACACGCAGTGGCCGCGGTCCTGCTCCTTCGGATGCGCCGCTGGTTCGTGCTCATTGCGTCCTGGCGAGCGTCCCGTGTGACCGGTCGCCCGGCCGTCGCGGTATCACGGGCCGAGCGTCAGGCGCGTGGTCGACCGGCGAAATCCGGCAGGACGCGCCCATCTCGAAGGCGATAGGCAGCACCCAGGTCGCGTAGACCCGCGGGCCTTCCGCCGGGCGGCGGGGCGACGGTAAGCGGCTCGTCCCCGAATGGGACACGGTCGCCAGAGCCCAGGATCTGCACCGGGTACGGGGCGAACGTGTCACCGCCAGTTCCCGCGACGACCGGGAGGCCGCGACCAGCAGCGTAGATCTCGACCCCAGCCGCGCACTTCGGTTCCGGGCCTGTCAGCGCAATGCCGACGATGCGGGCCCCGCGAGCCGCTACCGCTGCATCTACGACCTCCGCCGTCTCACCGGTCGGATCGGCGGGGTCGACGAGGACCAGATCCTTCGTCCCGACGAGCCAGCCGGTGGCGCGACGACCGGGAATGCCGGCGGCCCAGCCTTGATCAATCTCAGCGAGTCCGTCGACGAACGGGCCGACTGACGGTCGGCTGAGCGCCGGGCCGGGACGGAATGCCGCCTCGATGTCGCGGCGATCCCGGACTGGCAGCAGCTGCTGAAGGGTGACGATGCTGGGCAGGAGCAACGCAAGCCGCCCCGAGGCGGCGGCGGCAAGGGCCTCCTCGGGCCCGATCCACTCGGCCTGATCGATCTCGGGCGAGACATCCACGACCTCGGTCCCGGGTGGGACGAGCGCCGCGAAGAATCGGGCATCGAACCGCCTGGAAAGTCCGGGCGGCGTCACCCAGCGGGTCAGGTGGACGAGTTCGACGGCCGCCACGGTGATGCCGGTCTCCTCGCGTGTCTCGCGGACGGCCGCGACGTGATGGGCGAGGGCCGCCGGCGCGGCGAGCGTGTTTCCCAGGCGATGCGCCGCTTCCTCGGCGGTGAGCCCGTCGGCAAGCTCGTGATCGGCACGCTGGTCGGCGGCATCGACGCGACCACCCGGAAAGACGTGGATGCCGGCCGCGAAGGCCATCGTGGGCGGCCGCCGCGTGAGCAGGACCTCGAATCCGCCCTGGCCGGCTCGGATCAGGACGACGGCCGCGGCTGGAACGGGAGCAGCGGTCCCATCCCGGGCCGTCGCATGGCCAGCCCGAACCGCAGCCACCGCACTGCGATCAGCGGGGAATCCCGCGTCCGGAGTTCGGTGGCCCGTCACACCGCTGCCCGCAACTCCCGGAGCTGCTCGGCGAGCGCATCCGCGTCAGTGACCGGTACCTGGCAGGCAAAACCCGAGCAGACGTAGGCGGTGGCACGTCCACGCAGCCGCGTACGCCCCGCGAGGAGCGGCACGGCGCTGTTCTCCGGCTCGGGCGACAGGGCCACGACATGAGCCGGGCTTCCCCGGGTGAGCAACGCGGCGAGCAGCTCGCGCGTGTCGGGACCGCTCGGGTCGCCGACGATCGCGATCTCGGCGACAGGGCCGAGCGCCAGGTCGATGGCCGCCAGCCACTTCGCGAAGGCCGTGGGGTGGCGGGCCAGGAATGGCAGAACGGTCCGGATCGCTCCGTCTGCCGCGGCCCGATAGCGTTCGTCGCCAGTCAGCGATGCGAGGCGCAGGAGCACCAGCGTGGCGGTCGCGTTGCCCGACGGCGTGGCGTTGTCCTGGATGTCCTTTGGGCGGGCAACGAGGCGCTCGTGATCCGAGGCGGTATCGAAGAACCCGCCGTCCGGGTCAGCGAATCGGTCGAGGATCTGATCCGCCAGCCGACGTGCCGCCACGAACCAGCGTTCCTCGAAGGTGGCCTCGTACAGCGCCAGGAGACCCTCGGCCAGGCAGGCGTAGTCCTCGAGAACGCCGTCGCCCGTCGCCCGATCGTCTTTCCAGGATCGGCGCAGCCGGCCATCACGAAAGAGACCCGCGAGGACCGTCTCGGCGGCTCGAGTGGCCATCGTCGCGTATCGAACGCCGTCATCGCGGAACGGAGCGTCGGATCGGACGCCGAGGGCGCGCGCCGCCTCGGCCAGGGCACCGATCGCCAGCCCGTTCCAGGCGGCCAGTGCCTTGTCATCCCGCGCCGGCTGCGGGCGCGCGGCCCGAGCATCCAGCAGGCGCGACCGGGATGACGCGAGGGTCGTTCGAACGTCGGCCTCGCTCATGCCGTATTGCGCTCCGAGCTCGCGGTCACCCCGGACCCTCGAGAGGATCGTGCGGCCCTCCCAGTTACCACCGTCCGTGACGCCATACGCCGTGGCGAACAGGACGGCCGTAGCACCGAGGATCTCCCTGACTTCGGGCGCAGTCCAGGTGTAGGTACTCCCCTCCTCCCCGTCGGTGTCGGCATCCAGGCTTGCGGCGAAGGCGCCATCCGATGTGGTGAAGTCGCGGAGGATTGCCTCGAGCGTGCCCATCGCAACCTCGCGATAGGTGGGCTCGTCGGCGATGACCCAGGCGCGAATGTAGGCGCGAGCGAGCTGCGCGTTGTCATACAGCATCTCCTCGAAGTGCGGCACGAGCCAGTTCGCATCGGTTGCGTAGCGGTGGAATCCCCCGCCCAGCTGGTCGTGGATTCCCCCATCAGCCATCGCATCGAGCGTGCGCCG
>JBBQMH010000048.1:0-17573 GCA_038328755.1 Candidatus Limnocylindrales bacterium | reverse complement strand
TGGTGACGGGGTTCGGGCACTCCCAGCGTAGGGTACCCACCGCCGGCAACCCGTAGGCATGGCCCAAACGGCCAAGTAGCCACCGCGACCCGCCACCCGCACGCTACAGGGCATGACGGCGCGCTGGTCTGATCCACACCGGCTCCCGGGCTCCCCTGCCCGTTGCGACCTCGGGTACGCCCGTGTCCCCTGATCTTGGCGGAACAGCGGGGGTCAGGCCGTCAGGATGAGGTCGACCGGCCCTTGGCGCCCACCCATCGACACCGCGCAGCCGCGGATCTGCCGGGTACCGGAGGCCCGAGCCCTCTCGCCCCGACCATTTACGAGTATTCCCATCTCCGCCGGCAATGCCGCCGCCAGACCATGTCGGACGGCATGCGCGCTGAGGTGAACTGTCGCCTCCTGCATCCCCAGCACATCGATCCGGTCGAAGAGCGTGCTGGCCAGCAGTTGGCGACCCTTCCCGCCGTCGGCCCTCCGCCACGTCTCCGGCAGCTCTCTGACGTAGCGCACGGCGACTTCGGCCGGAACCCCCTCTGGAGCGGGACGAGATTCGGCTGCCACCTGCTCTCGGTCGAGGTCCGCCATCGTCCGTTCGAGGGTCGCCGAGTCGCGATCGCGAAGGTAGCGCGCCATCGCCCGCTCGCGTGCTCGAGTGATCCGGTCGAGCGCAACTGTGTCCAGGGTTGGTTCCGTCCGGGAGACCTCCTGGACCAGACCCGCAATCGCCCCGGCTCCGATGGATGCCTCGGCGAGCAGACTCTCGACGATCTCCTCGTACAACTCTCGTCGGTAGGCGTGACCGGGTGACTGGCCACGACCACGATGCACGGGTCGTGCCGCCACGAACGAGGGACACGGTTCGCGATGGCGGTAGTAGCCGGTGTCGCCGGTGAGCTTCCTGCCACAGCCGGCGCAATGGAGCATGTCGAGGGTGTACGGCCGACGGGGATCGGCGGGTCGTCCTGAGTTCGTCGCCCGTCGCGAGCGGACGTCGCGGGCGGCGCTCCAGGTTGCTTCTGAGATGAGCGGGCTCCACCGGGCCGAGGCACCATCGCGCAAGCGCCCGACATAGAGCGGCGAGGTCAGGACACCGCGCACCGTGAACAGCGGCAGCTCGACCTCCCGGGCGACGTCGCGATCCGTGCACCCGGCCGCCGCCAGCTCGAAGATCCGGCGAACGATCGGCACTCGCTCGGGATCGGGTTCCAGGAGCTTGTCGGCAGTACGGCGGAAACCGAACGGCGGACGACCGCCAGGATCGCGCTGCTTCGCGAGCTTGGAGGCGTAGCCCTCCTTGATCCGGCGCGACAGGCGGCGGCTGTAGCGCTCGGCGTCCTTGGCCTCGTCGACGAGTTGATCCCAGTGACGGTCCGCCGAGCTCAGGATCTCCTCGTCGCAGAAGTAGACGGGGACGCCGGCCGGATGGAGGGTGTCCTCCAGCAGTTCGAGCGTCCGCCGAAGATTGCGCTGCCAGCGCGAGACGTACGCGACGAGGAGGACGTCGAAGTCGCCGCGCTGCGCCGCCGCCAGCATGTCCGTCATCTCGGCCGAGCGATACACGGTTCGGCCGGAGTGGGCCGCCCGCCAGGCGAGGCCGGAGTCGGCAAGCCCGAGTCGGGCGATCGCGCGGTCTTGCAGCTCGGCCTGGGCCTCGGGGCCATAGCGGTCGAACTGGCCGGCCGTGCTCTCGCGGATCCAGCGGGCCGCGCGTCGCCCGGCGAGATCCTCGATCGTGTTCGGCAGGCGGCTCATTCGTGGTCCTTCGCGATGATCCGGAGTCCGACTTGCTGGGTGCTGCGGTCGCGTTGCTCATTGGCCCAGCGATCGCGGACGAGTTGCGCGAGGGCGATGACCACGGGATCCATCGCGTGATTGTCGCGCAGCTGCGGACGATCAGCCAGCGGAGTTGAGGATGTTGCCTTGATGCGCAGTCGGATCGTCGTGTCTTGGAGGGTTGTCGGAGTTGGGTCCTGGACCGGTACCGGGCGTCTGTGTCGTCGGGTCGGCCGTTGTCGAGTGATGGTTCTGCGCGATCCCGTGCGCGATCGGGTGGGCTCACGCGCAGGTGATGGAATCACTGTAGTGATGTCGCAGTTACGGCCGCTCCGACGATTACGCACGGATGGGGTGTCGCGTCGGTCGTCACGAGTCGGTCGTGCGCCGGTCGCGGCTCGTGACGACGGGGACGCCACGGACGCGACGAGGGGCGCGACCGACGCGGCCCTAATACGAGCGGGCACTGGCCAGGAGGGGGATCCAGCCGATCACCCGGTCGTCGAGGAATTCGAGGGTCGTGGGGTCAGCCAGATCGCCCGGCCGCAGATAGCCCCACGGGTTGCCGCTCCAATGCGGAGCGAAGTCGACCGTCCGAGCCTCCGTCCCGTCGGGTGCGGTCCAGACCGCGTGGTACGGGTCATCGCGCAGCGCCGACTCCGTGGCCACCCAGACGGTGACGACCGAGCCGTCGAGCGCGGTGCCACCGAGACGTGCTCGGACCGACGCCGCTCGACGGGGAGAGTCGACGACGAACCCCACGTGGACCGGCGCCGAGCGCTCCTTCCGGTCATAGGCGCTCTGGTACGACTCGACCTTGCCGGCGAGGATCGGTCCGCGTTCCGTGCCGAGGTCGCGCTCGATCGCGAGGACGATCGAGGCCTCACGCACGCGGATGACGGCCAGCCCATCGGGCCGCAGGCCCGCGTGCCAGACCAATCGGATGAGCGGCCGTTCCGACACCCACGCGGAAAGCCCGACGCCGGCCTCGGGATCGCTTGCCCGAAGGAAAGCCGCGAACACGTCATGGCTGGCCAGGCCGTGGATGACCGGTGAGACCGACTCGGGTGCACCGTTGTACAGCCGCTTACGGCCCTTCGGCCAGATCATGTGCTCCAGAGCCAGGCGGGTCGGGCGGGTCAAGCCATAGGCATGGCGGCCCCGCGGTCGCTGCCGGTTGGCGGCCCAGAATCCGGTCACGAGTCCGTACTCGGCGAGACGAGCCAGCCGCCGCTGGGCGATCCGCCGGTGGCCGTAGGCGAGGAGGGCGGCCAGCTCGGCCGTGACGACGTCGCCGTGCACCAGCCACAGCAGCAGGCTCCGGTCGCGCTCCGGCAGCGCCGTCCAGGAAGCGATCCCGGGACGGCCGCGGACGCCGGAGCTTCCGCCGGCCGTCAGCCCAGGCCGCCGTTCGGCCCGAGCCGTGCTGGTTCAGCCCGGTCGGGGTCGCTGGACGAGGGTCGGTCGAGCGATGTCGATGGCATAGGTTGGCGTCGTCATGGCGGTGCTCCTTCGAGATGGACGCGGTCACTCGGGTTCGATCGGGGCCACGTGGTACGAACGACCGACGTCACCTTGATCGATGCCCCGGCGCGCCTCCGAGTCACCCGCGCCGCTGGCGCCGGGATCCGTTCGAGAGCGAGCCGTTGGACCGCGCCACCAACGTATCGGGTCCGCCTTCGAGGTTCAATACCACGTGTGTACGAGATTGCGTACGGTCGATTCGGTCGAACCCGAACCTCGTCGTAGCCCGTGATGGTCGAAAACCCCGATTCGATCACGCTGCGAGTCCGTGGTGCTCGTGTCCCGCAGCACCAGGAGGTAGCCCGCGACATCCTCCTGGTCGCGGAACGTGGCCCCGGTTATCCGCCCGGCCGCGTCGTCGATCGCGCCGACGAGGGTCAGGCGCGGTCCCCGTCCCTCGAGCCAGTCGTGCCCGGATCCGTCAGCCTGGAGCAGCATCCCCTCCTGGGGCATCCGGTCCCGGCGGCTGCCGTGCCGGGGGGCCCGGCGACGCCGCGGGCTCGGCCGGCTGGCGTCGCCGAGGAGCCGGCGCAGCGATGAGCAGCCGATCTCGATGCCCTCGTGTTCGGCCAGCCGCTCGACGAGGTGGCAGTGGTTGGCCCCGTCGTATGTGGTCCGGGCCAGGGTGACGATACGTCCCGCGATCGCGGGATCCAGCCATCGTGTCGATGGCCGGCCCCAGTTGCCATGGACCAGTCCCGCCGGGCCGTCACGCTCGAAGGCCCGCCGCAGCCACCACGCCTGGCGCTCCGACAGCCCGAGGAGGGCCGCTGCCTCGCCGGTCGTGATCTCGCCCACGAGCACATTCGTGTGCACCATCGCGCGTCGCTGGTCGTCATCGTGATCGTCTCCCGCATCGGTGGAGACTGACAAAGTCACTGAGCAGTTGGCACTGACAGATTCACTGAGCAACAATAGGAAAGGTGATCGTAACTTGACACCGGGTGTAGGTTTCTGAGACGGCTCAAGAGGATCCGGGAGATCCAGGAGCGGGACTCTCAGGGAATGGGAGGTCGGCGGCGCTCCCGATCTTAGTCGTGGACTCTGGCTCGCGGAACCAGGAGGCCGAATGGGGAGACTCATGGGCTTGTCCACGATCGGCAGGGACCCCGATAACAGGGGCTGGCGTCGAAGCGCGCAATCGCGGTCATCTGATCCAGATCGGGCTAGAAGGGGTAACCAAGTGAGGGCACTCTCTCGCCACGTGGAGCGCATTGCGCCCGGTCCCCTCGTCGCGGTTCTTGTCGGGTGGCCACTCGTGACGGCTTTCGCGCCCGCCTTCGCTGCTGCGTCCAACTTCGGTGGGCCAAAGGACAGCACAGCGCATTGCGACGGGAACCTGTCCAGCCAGTGCGTAGCGGAGAACTACACGCACCGAGTCTGGTACGACGCCAGCCTCACGACCGCGTACGCGAACGCCATGAACTACGCCATCAGTGACTATTCGTCTGTGACCGCCATGAGCATAATCACTGAGGGGCTGTCGAACACGAACGATGTTCGCGTGTACAGGGCCAACTATGGCGCCAATAATGCTTGGGCCTGGGGGGCCTGTCAGGATCCCCCGTCCTACGCCGGCTCGCGTCCGGCGGACGGCCACTCCCACGGGCACAATTGGTGCAAGCCGCAACTCCTGCACTGGAATCTGTACTATGAATCGAATTACAGCACTCAGGCTCAGAAGGAAGCCATCGCTTGCCATGAGCTTGGCCACACAGTAGGCCTTCGACACAGTTCTGAGTCAACTTCTTGCATGAAGAACCCGCCGACCACGGGTGGCGTTGCTCGGACAACCACCACTCACGACCGCGGGCAGGTCAATGCCCACTACCCGTGAGGCTCCAATGAAGACCCGTGTTGCTCGGCAATGGCTCGTTGGCTTGCTGGTCGGCGCAGGAGTGGGCTTGATGCCGTTGCTGAGTTCGCCATCTACAACAGCGGACAGGGATACGGATGCCTTCCGGGGGAACTTCTACCTGAATGGCGTCAGCGAAGAAGCCAGCAGTCTCGATGACCTCGCACGTCGGTCAGACTTGATCGTCGTGGGAAGCGTAACGAGTCTTCAGGAGTCTCGGTCTTGGGTCGTCCATCCGTCTCTTGGCGCCGATGGCGTCGCGCTGTATGCCATGACCGAACTGAGAGTCGAGGAAGTCGTCTCGGCGAAAGATCCGGCCGATACTCGAGGACCCATTGTACTTGAGCTGTTCGTGCCGGTTCCGACCCGCTTCCTCCAAGTCGCTGCTGCGGCACCTGCGTCCGAACGCGCCGTATTCTTCCTAATCCACACTCCAGACAACCCCAAGACGTACTCGTTTGCAGTCTTGAACTCCTCGTACTTCCGCGACGCGGGTCGCGTCCTGCTCCCGGTCGGGGCCGAGAGCGACTGGCTTGGGACCCTGCAGTCGCAGACCTTCGACGGATTGGTCGACGAACTCCGACGAATCTCGGGCTGACTCGAGCCCCAATGCACAGGGCCTACCTCGTCGCTCTGGTCGGATGCCTCGTGACGGCATGCGTTGCTGGCGCTCCACCTTCGGCGCCAGTGGCGAGCCCCTCCGCGCCGCCGGCCAGTTCGCCATCGCCGACGCCCTTCATCGAACCTCGGTCAGCACCACCCACGAACCCCGGGCACGCGGGCTCGGCCATCATCTCCCTTCTGGAATGCGACGGAGCACCTTCCTCCGTCGGAGGCCTGGCAGAGGACTTCGGGCCAACGGGCGGAGCGGAAACGGCGGACGCGGCATTCGGGCAGTGGCTCGACCGGCACCCGTTTGCGCTGCCGCGGAAGGGTTACGTGCTGGGCTGGGCCGACGAGGCGCGGGCGCTATATGTCTTTCCCGTCTGGGGCAAGGTCAAGGTGGCCGTGCTCGTATCGACTCGCCTGGGAGCCGTCGTGGGGAGGCGGTTCACCGTCGACGAGGTCCGGGCCTGCGAGCCGGGCGAACTCGGCTTAGGGGTTGTCGACGGGCAGCGAGAGTGGCGACAGGCGAGCAGCGGGGCGGTGCTGCTCGAGATTCCCGGGAACGCCCACTGTGCCTGGCAGAGCATTCGGTTTCTCGATCTCGTCCGGGACGGCGAGCCACGGCAGTACGTGCGCGACCCGCTTTCGCTACTCCCCGCCGGATCCCTGGTCACGACCCTTGGGCGAGCGGTGTCCCTGCCCCGCGAAGCGACATTCACCGGCTACCGCAGCGGGGAACTTGAGTTGTGGCTGACCCCCGACGACGCGGCCGCGTACGTCGTCTCGCCGACAGGTGTCGAGCGGTGGCCAAGAGCCCTGGAACCGCTCGGGTGCGTGTAGGCTCCCAGTCCGCTCCGCCTTGCCAAGCTCTCCCACATCGATTGACACGCGCATGGCGCTGGGAACTGGAGCGTCTGGATCGAAGGCCCCAAGCGGAACGTGACCTGCTGAGCGACTTGACCGAGGCTCGCACCGGCAGGCAACGCTCGCGATGCTCGCCGGTGCGGAACCCAGTTGGCTCTCGCGGGCCGGAGCCGGAGATCTTCGAGCCAGGACACTCGCTCACCGACGAGTGCCTTGAGGTCGAGCCTGTCCGGATCTGGGGCCGCTGCGTGACGTTTTCCGCGGTGGGTGGTCGCGCCGTGGATCGCACAGATCCGTTTGCACAACTCGACACATGGCGTAGAGTTGTGCGCATGAGCACGCTGCGTGACTGGATCCTCGCGCTGCCGTCGCAAGGGCGGTTCACCTTCACCACCGCCGAGGCACGTGCCGCCAGTGAAGGTTCATCGGTCGCCGCTGTCGCGGCCGCACTCCATCGTGCGGAGGCGGATCGCGTCATCGCGTCGCCGGTCCGAGGGTTCCACGTCGTGCTCCCGCTCGAGGACCGCGGGACGGGCACACCGTCCTGGCGGCTCTTCCTCGATCCCCTCATGGTCCATCTCGGGCTCCCGTACTACGTCGGCCTGCTCACGGCAGCCGCCATCCACGGAGCTTCGGGCCAGGCGGCGCAGGTCGTGCAGGTGCTCGTGCCGCGCGCGCGCCGGCCCGTGCGCGCGGGGCGCCTGGTGGTCGAATTCGTGGTGCGACGGATGGCGAGCGAGGCGCCCGTCGAGCTGCGCACGACGCCATCGGGCCGGATGCGTGTCGCGACACCCGAGGTCGTGGCGCTCGACCTCGTCCGGTACCCGTCGCGGGCCGCCGGGTGGAGTAACGTGGCGACCGTGCTCCCCGGGTGGTCGGATTTCAACAGGCTTCACGCCTGAGCATCGGCTGCGCGATCGCAACGACTCGTACCCTGACCCGTAAAGCGTCGCCCTGACTCCTCTCGCCCCGACCAGTCCCACCTCTCGTTGCGTCGTCAACCGTTCCTCGCGCACCGCCACGAGCCCCAGCAACCAGGCGTTCTCGTTCGGCGCGGGGTGGACCGCGACGATCTGGGGACCATCGACGTCGACCTGGCCGAGGATCTCGCGGAGAGCATCCTCGCGGAGCTGATCCGGCGCCGCCGGGTTGCGCCAGAGGGTGCCGAACTCCGAGAGCTGTCGGCGTGCTCGGCGGAGGCGTAGCTCATCCGGTGGAGTCGGCTCGGCCGTCCGGGGCCGATCGAGCTGCCGCCAGGCGCGGCTAAAGGCTTCGAGTGAGATCGCCCCTGCGGCCAGCCGTGCCTGGAGCTCGGCCCGACCGGCAGCGACCACGCCGGGATCGGGGGCTGCTGGTACGGCTGTCGACCCGCGCATCGCTCGGAGCACCTGGTCGATGTCGGCATCCGAGAGTCGGACCCGGTCAAAGAGCGTGGCGAGCTGTTCCTCGTAGCGCTCCGCCCGGTAGGTCGCCGATGGGCCGCAGGCGGGCCGCCGGGCGTGGCGGATGCGCCGCCGATCGTTGTTCGCATCGCCGTGGTAGGTGCTCCCGCAACCGATGCAGCGTATCAGTCGGGCGAGCGGATAGGGCCGGCGGTGGACGACCCCACCTGGATGGCGGGTCCGCCGCTCCGTCCGGATGACCTGGATCCGTTCGAAGAGCTCCGGCTCGATCGGAGCCGGAAAGCGGGCTGGCCGCTCCTCTTCGTCGGGCTTGCCCTTGTGCCGGATGACCCGACCGGCGTACAGCGGGTTGGTCAGGATCTCGGCCAGCCCGGCCTCGGTCAGTCCCAGCTCATCGGCGAGGGCGGCATCGCTCCAGCCGCCGGCCGCGTACAGCGCGAAGGCCCGCCGGACCTTGGCGAGGTCCGGACCCTCCACCGGGCCCAGGAGCTGCCGCTCGCCGAGCCGGGCGAAGCCCAGTGGGGGATGGCCACCCGGATCGTCGAACAGCCGCCATTTCTGCTCGTAGCCTCGCGCGACATTCCGCGACAGCCGCCGGATGTAGGCCGCATCGGACACCGTCTTGAGCCCCTCGAGCTCGTACGTGTCGACATTGCCCGAGATGAGACCGTCGGCGCAGAACACCACGACCACCCCGGCCCGGGCGAGCCGATCGCGGTACTGCCAGGCATCGCCGACGTTGCGGGCGAAGCGGCTCGTGTCATAGCAGAGCAGGACCTCGAAGGCGCCCTCTTCCGCGTCCGCGAGCATCCGGGCGAAGTCAGTCCGCCGGAGGGTGTCCTTGCCCGACACGAGGTCGACGTACTCCCGGCCGGTCGGGAGGAGTCCGTGACGCTCGGCGAACCGGCGCTGTTCCGCTCGCTGCAGGTCGGGACCGTAGCGGTCGGCCTGGCCCCGCGTCGACTCCCGGAGATAGCCCGCCCAACTCCTGCCAGCGAGGTCCTCGGGCCGGAGATCGATCGCGCGTGCCAGGCTCACGGCCTGCTCCAGGATGCGAGTCGTTGCGTCCGACCGCTCTGTCCGCGGAGGTCCGCTCGGCGTCGAGGACCAGCGTGACCATCGCTGCGAGGATCTCCGCCAGCCTCGGGGTCATGCTGGGTGTCGGGTACGCCGATCCGTCGGCGTGTCGTGCGTCCTGGCACGGGGCCGTCCTTTCGTCTGTGCGTACCTGACCGGAAGTGTACCTCGTCGCTCGAGCGCCACCGCCGGGCAGGAGTGGTCAACGGCACGGATGCGTCCACCGAACGCGGCCTCGAACAGCGGTCGCCATGCCTCGAGATCCCGGTCGTCAATGCGGCGGAGGCCCTCGGCGAGGACGACGACGAGCCGACCGGCCGGCTCGGGCGCGGCGTGCCCGCGGGCCGCAGCAGTGTCTTCGAGGCGCCGCGCCAGATCGGGCTGCGGTCCATAGGTCACGTCAGGGCCTCGCGCAGGTCCTCGCCGCCGCCGGAGGCCAGGAGCTCGAGCCAGTCGTCGCTGCCGACCGGGGTCTCACAGCGGCGCGGCCGCGGGTCATCGAGGATCGAGGTCAGGGTCCCGGGCCCGCGACCGGGGGTGAGCGAGACGGCCCGCGCCGCGACGCCCTCGGCCGTGAGGTCGGCGAGGACGATCGCCCAGGCCCGACCGGCCAGCCCTGCATAGGCGGGCGCTCGGGTGACCCGGGCGAGGAAGGCGGCCCGGGTGGCGGTCTCGACGACGAACAGGACGTGCCAGCCCGCGCGGGCCCGAAGGGCCGGCTCGTAGCGGGCGAGCTTGTCGCGGATCTCGGGGGCGTGCTCGGTCGACTGGTCGATCTCGAGGCACAGGACCCCTGACCCCCCGCCGAGCTGGAGGGCGACGACGCTGTCGGGGTAGACGTGCGGGAGCCTCGCGTCGGCGGCGATCGATTCGGTGAGCCAGGCCTGGACCGGGTGGCGATCGGGGAGTTCGACCGCGAGGCGGGTGAGGGCGGCGACGGTCTCGACGATGTTGAGCGAGTGACGGAGCTGGGTGCCGGCCCGGGAGCGGGTGAGCGGACCGTAGCCGAGCCGTCGACGGGTGCGAGGGGAGAGGCGGAAGGCGAGCGGAGCACCGCCCCGGGTTGCGGGAGGCAGGACGGCCCGTTCGATCCAGCCGGCGCGATAGAGGGCAGACAGATGTTCCTGGGCCGTCTGGCGACGGTGGTAGACGAGGGTCACGAGCTGGCTGGTGGTCGCGACATCGGCCCGATTGAGGATCCGCAGGGCCGCTCGATCACGGCTGCCGAGGAACCCGACATCGTGGACCATCCGGCGATCGGGTCGAGGAGCAGACCGGAACGTCCCGATCACGGTATGGGGTCCCGCGGCTCAGGCTGCGCGATCACGCTCGCCGACCGGGGCACCGATCCGGTCCGGAAGACTCGACCTGGCGACTGATCTGGCGCAGACCCAAGCCCCCATCGCGACCGCCGCCTGACCGGCTCGGGAGACAGCGTCGATCGCGACGTCGACGAGTCCTCGGATCCTGTAGCCGGGGTCGGAGGCGATGGTGCAGATGCGAGCCGCCCTGCGAACGCGCGAACGGACCGTGGGCGAGGCGACGGCCACGATCCGAATCGCCGAGGACAACGACGAACGACCGCGGGTCCTGGGCGCGGATGGCGCGTTCGACGTGGCCGGTGCGAGCGAGGACGGCGGCACGGGACACCGGGACGGGGCGGGCGGCGTGGTTGACGCTGCCCCGCGGCGGGAGGTGCGGAGGCAGCGGTCAGGGGACCGATCATGGATCTGTCAGGGGACGCGGCCGAGAACGGCGCTCGCCGCGCACGAAAAACGGAGGGCAGGGATCCGGGTCCCGAACCCCTGATCGCGGGCCGCGTCGGTTCCGCCGCACGGCGGCCGGACGAACTGCTGACGCTCTGCTGCTGGTGGTGCGGATGAACCATGCCGAGGGCGACCTCAAGTAGGGACCGTGCGTACCTGTTCTTCGACGACTGGCCACGTTCCTCGCCGCTGGAGCGATCCGTCTCGGGAACCGTCACGCCTGGGACGACCAACCCGATCCGGACCCGCTCCATCGGAGCAGTCGCGACGCGGACGCCCCGCTCGTCGACCCGAGCGCTGTCAGCGACCGCCGGAGCGTGACTCCTGACACGATCGACGCGGCAGACCGCAGCGTCCGCTGCTTTAGCCCGCCGAGACGGTCTCGGGCGACCGACCGAGGCGTCAGCCACCGAGCCTCGATCCTACGGTCAACGGCCGCCTGGGGGAACCCTCGACGTGTACATGATTGTGTACGGCTGAATCTCGGCGAGACCCGGAGATCTCCTACATACACGGCGCCGCTGATTGCCCCAAGGCGCGCGCGCTGTCGAGGCGCACCTCCAGGACGGCGCTCCAGGCGGCGCGGTGCTGAGGTCAGCCTCGCCCTCGTCGACGAGGTACACGCGGAACTCGCGCCGCGCCCCCATCGAGACGACCTCGACACGCTCGCCGAGCTTGGTGACGTACCGCTTGGCGGTGTTCTTGGAGACCTTGAGGACCTCGCCGAGTTCCGCGAACGTCGCGCCCGGGTGGCCTCGACGGCCTGGAGGACGTCCGCCTCGGGGACCTTCGCGTTGGCGATGCCGTCGAGATCGACGGCGTCGACCAGCAGCCCGCCGACCTTCGTCGCCACGATCCGGCGCTGGTGCCGGACGCGCTTGCGGGTCGTGAGCTTGGCGCGATCGAGGCGCTTGCCGTCGTTCTCCTGGAGTACGACGACGACGCACCACCGCCCCACTGCCGAGGACGTCGGACAGCTGCCACCCGCCCGTGCCGCGACCGGCGGGCTTGCGGACGCGGACGATCAGATCACCGCGAGGTACGGGTCGCGGCTGAGCACCAGCCGGAGGTTTGCGTACACCTCTTGGATCGCCTCGAACCCATCGATCGACCTGGGTGGCACCCGAGGCGTATCGATGATCATCAGGATCGCCAGTTGCGCGGGTTCGGAGCTGATGGCGGAGGACCAGGATCTCGAGGTCCTTGGAGGCGTCATCTCGGCCAGCTGTGACGAGGAGCCGCGCGAACGCTCGGACGATGAGATACAGGAAGGACACCATCGCCGGATCGTACGGGGCGACCTCATCGTGAATCGCGGTTTCGGCCCCACGAGATACCCGGATAACGTGATCCGCGCCCTCGGGCGAGCAAGGACGCGGATCACCGTGGTACTACGAGTGGCCGCTTACGGCCCCGCTCAGTGGGAAAAGACGGTTTCGCTGCTGGCGAACACGGTGGCGACCGCCATCAACGTGAGTGTGGCTCCGACGGCCCAGGGCGCTGAGCTGCCTCACCCCAGCCGAATACTTGGCCTCCGTGGGCATCGATGTGTAACGGACGTACCGAACGAGTACACGTAGTTGACGCCGGGACTACACCCCGGTATGTTCAGGGTCTCGAAGCGGAGGTCGTCATGCCAACTCCGAGCGGTAAGGCGCTGATCTCCCGGCGCACAGCGCTTAGGGCAGGGCTCGTCAGTTTGGGCGGTCTTGCCGCTTCTGCCCTCGGATTTGGGGAGGTGCTGGCAACCGACGAACTGGGTCGGCCGGACGATGCGAGTGAGGTTGGGGCTGACGGCGTCGCTGTCGTCGAAGGCGTCGCGGGCGGCTATGTGACGGCTCGGATGCCTGACGCGCGGGTTGTCTCGGCGGAGTTGGTCGGATTCCCCGCGGGCTTTGCCCCCAGAGCCGGAGATCTCGTGGCCGTCGATACGCGGACCATCCGGCCATTGTGCGCCCCCGAGCTAGCAGGCGACGTGTCAGAGACGAGCACGACGAAGGAGTCGCCTCCGACGGCCCACCCGTTGACACGTTGGCACCTCGGGACTCCCACGATCGACGGAAACACGGTTCGTGTGGGAAAGGTCCGGCTAATTCCTTCACAAGGCGTCATTGAAGCCGCCGCCCGTGGTGAGAAAGTGAAGATCGCCACGCTTAGCACGACACTCGCCGAACGCCAAGTCCTCGCCGTCCGGCGGCTCTAGCGTGGCCGCTACGTTTGGATCGTCGATGAACGAGGCGTCACGAGCGCTGGTCATGATCGCACAAGCCCTGACGGCGGCTCTATTTGTGTGGGCCGGAACTGCGAAAATCGCACAGGCCAACCCCGTCCGCGCGACGATCTCAGCCTTAGGTTTCGGGCGGCCCCGCGCGATAGCGTCCGCGCTCGGTGTGGCCGAGGTCAGCGTTGGCTTGGGGCTACTCCTTCTTCCCGGACATCCAGTCACAGCGCTCTTGCTTGGTGGGCTCGCATGTATGTTCGGCTTGGCCGGGCTTCTCGCCCTTGTTCGTGGCCTACACGTCGAATGCGCCTGCTTCGGTTCCCATGGAGCAGCACCCCTCGGCTGGCGCCAGCTGGCCCTGATGCCAGTCTGGCTCGCTATCGCGGTCTCCGTTCTCGCGGTGCCTCCCACGCTCGCCGACGAGCGAGTCGCCGTGACGCTGGCTGTCCTCGCCATGGTCGCCGTACTCGCTGCCTCGCGGCTCATGCCTTTGTACCTCGAGCATCGCGTGCAACGGCTCGCCATTCCAGGGGGCTGAGGGATGACGCTGCTGGCGATCGGCCTCGGGATTGTCCTGGTAGTTCAGATCCTCTGCCTCATGGCGCTCGTCGACCAATACAAAGGACTGCTCCAGATCCGCGAGCACCTGGGCCTGAAGGACGCGGCCGCGGACCTCGATGTTTCCCCCCGCGGGATCCGCGCCTCTGACGCAGGTCTTCCGGTGCCGTTCATGATGGAGCAGCGCGTTGTCGGCCTCCTCTTCTCAACAAAGTGTGCGAGCTGTTATACGGTCGCGGAGGGTTTCCGGGGGAAGGCCCCGGGAGGAGCATGGGTGATCATCACAGGTAGTGAAGCTCAGTGCGCCGGGTTCCGAGATCGGGTGGGCCTGAGAGGAGAGCGTATCCTCGACGACATCAACGGGGAGATTGCCGAACGACTGCTCATTCGGACCTTCCCATCCGCTCTTCTATTCAATGGTGGGGTCCTGGCGGCCGCGAAAGCCGTGCCATCGGTTCGTGAGATGCGCCGCGTACTTGACGACTGGCTGGCTCCGAAGGAGTCGGTGCTTCTCGCTCCGGGAGGATCCGCAGATGATGGACATTGAAGATCGCCAGGCATCCGTGGTGGACCCCGTTAGCCGCCGATCAATTCTCCGGGTTGGGTCAGCGTTCATCGCCGCAATCGCGACCCTCTCATCGCCCAAGGCCGCGGCCGCTGACTGTCAAGGTTCACCATGCTGCGATCTTGCGAGCTGCACCCGATGCAACTTCCTGCAGTGTGGCGGTTGGTACTGCCCGCCAGGCTATCACCAGACCTGCTGGAACTGCTACACGGGCGGGAAGTGGTACGTATGCGGCGAGTGCTCGTACGGCACCGACTGCCATAGCGGCCCATGGTATTGCTCGGTCTGGTTCCAGCAGCAAGGCCCCGGTTGTTAGTGACGGATTCATCCGGTCTTGGAGGTCGACCATGCACGAGTCGCTTGGCATCTCAGCTGCGCTCGCCCTTGGTGCAATAGCCGGATTCGCCCAGCTCTTCAGCCCCTGAGGGCAGTCTTTCGTGGGAACGATCCGGCCCTTCGTGCAAGGGCCACGACCTCTGCGCCGAGGTGGCGGCGTCCAGTTCGCAATCGCCCTCATCGCTGCGTTCGTCACTGCAGCATCGTTGATGACGCTCATCTTGACGGAGGTGTCAGTTTCTGTGGCGGCCCTGCTACCGCAATCCGCCCTACTCCTGCTTCTCGCCGCAGTGGCATCGGCCGGCGTCCTCGTCGACATCCGGGCGATCCGGAAGAGACGCCTGTCGGCTGGCATCAGTCGGCAAACGCCGAAGACGCTCCTGCACATCGGAGAGCATGCCTGGATAACGCCACTCGTCTGGGGTTTCGACGCAGGCCTCATCTGGACGACGTACAGAGTGTCCTTCGCCTCGTGGGTCATGCTGCTGTCGGCGGCAACCGGCATCGCGCCGCCGTGGGTCGGAACTGTGTACGGGCTCTTCTTCGGGGTGCCGCTGCTCGTCATGCTATTCCTCCCAGCGGGCCGCTTGCTGGGACGTTTCATGTCGTCCCTGGTCCCTGTTCAATCGCTTGGCATCGCGGCGATGGCCGCAATGGTTATCGTCGCCTTGAAGGGCACGATGGCGGGTGCGTAGCGTTCCCCGAGGCCTCGCCGCCCTGGCCATGGCCAGCATGGTTGCCATCAACGCGTGTGGCGAGCAGGGTCCGCCTTACCCTTCGCCTGAGCCCTCCTTGAGCTCCGCCGTTTGCGATGATCTCATCGGCGAAGGCCTGCCGCAGGCCGCCGACCCCAATGGTGTTCTGATCGGCAATGGCGACACGTTCTTCATGGGGGGTCGCGGGCGACAGTGGGGCGAGAACGTCACGCAATACGACGGCGCGTTCCACATGAAGGTCGGCATCTACACGTTCGACACCCGCCGACCGACGGTCTCGGTCGGACGAACCGACGGCGTTTCGACCGGGATGGCCGAGTTCACGCGCGATGAGATGGAGCGACACCCAGGTCCGATCCCGGTCCTTCTCACGTTCCCCACGGAAGGATGCTGGAAGGTCGAAGCGAAGGGAACGAATGGGTTCGCGAGCATCGAGGTCCACATCCTCGGTGCTCTTCAACGCTAATAGGATGATGGATCTTTCCGCCGTGGGAGCATCCTCCTCTCGTTCAGCAGCGGGAGGCGGCGGGCGCTCCATAGTGACGAGCTGGTGCGGCTTGGTGTCAAGTCGCCTGGTGAGGAGGCCATTGGCGTCCTCGGACGCGAGTTACCGGCGCGCCTCATCGTCACAGCAGACGGGGATCTGCTCGACCTCGTGGTCGCGTTTCCTGCAGCCCAGATCCAGGAGGCTCGACTTCACCTTGCGTTGGCGGTGCTTGCAGCCGAATCGCATCCCGCTTGGGAGGTAGTCGGCGAACTTGGCGGGCTCGTGCTCGCGGACGAGGTCGGGTTTCACGTCTACGGGCATGCGACTCCACGGCCTTGAGTCGCGGTTAATCCGGCTGGGATTGCCGAGCAATTGATCACGATGTTCGCTCCAAGGACCATCAGGCGGTCGATGTTCGGAACCAGCGCTCAGCCCCGCTAACCTCGATCCGGAGCGGCAAACGCGAGGGGACACTAACTTAGTCGATGAGGATCCAGGCATCAACGGCAACCCTGGCGGATACATCGCCAAGAACACAAAGGGGGCCCTCGCCTCAGACAAATACAACGTCCTCAGCAAGGGCGACCTCCTCTTCTTCGATTGGGAGGACAACGGCTCGATCGATCATGTGCGAATGGAAGTCGGATACGGAACCCCCACGTCGACCGGCTATCAGCCAGCCTACAACTACTCCTACTGGGCGACCGGAGACTGGGCGAATCAGCACACGCCTCCGCGACATAGGGACTTCTGGAACGCCTACTATCAACTGACTTCATCGCAGCGGGCGTCGGTCAGAATTCTACAAGTTCACATCTACTCGACGAACTGAGCAAGGCGAGGGAAGCAAAAATGAGTTCTCCCTTGAGGGTGAGCGCATCGCGACGAAGGCGGGTCGCGCCGATAGCCGCATTGTTGGTCGGCGCCGTGGGTCTTGCGCTCGCGAACTTGGCTACATCCCCCCGAACAAGTGGAGCAGACGTTGGCGACCGCACGGCCGCAGTCACGGGGGCTATCACGGCCCTCAACACGGGTTCCATGCTTCCGGCGGGAGTGAGGCCCGGTCTCTTCTCCGCCGCTGATCGTGAGGCGGCAAAGTCCCATATTCGATCGAATCTCATTGGCCATTTTGGTGGGACGGCGCTTACGAATATCTTGACCAATCAGCTGCGCTGGGCGGACCGCATTGCGACATCTTCCGCCGAGTCGCACTCGGTTGCCTTCCAACTGCTGAAGGTCCTTATGGACGAATCCATCATGTATGGGAATTCCGCGACAATCTCGGGGCGATACGTGATGGATGAGCAGTCCGCTTGGAGCCTCCCGGACGGCGAGACTGCCACGGTCGGCGGAACCTATACCAATGTGTTCACCTATCAACTCGAAAGGGCCGGGAGCGTGTGGCTCGTCACTTCGTACACCGATCAACCGTTCGATTTTGTTCCCGATCCGAAGCTAAGCAACAATCTTGACGTCGACCCGAATCCCGACGCTACAAAGCCGCCGCCGCTGGAGTAGAGACGTTGGGACTGCTGCGATCCTCCAGCTCGCCTCGGCACGGCACGATGGGCGGCTACCGCGGTGATGGCCCTGCCGCCGGTGCCTCACGCGACCTCACGGAGCGCGTGTGCGATGTACTGGGGAACTACGATCTGAGTGGTGGGAACTGGTGGTTCTACTCCTCTCGCCCCGACCAAACTCACCGAAATCGCTTCGGAGCTCGTAGACGGCCGGCAGGGCGGCATCGAGCCCGAGTTCGATCGCCTCGGGTGTGAGCATGTACTCCATCCGTTCGAAGCCCGTGACATCCATCCGGGCG
>JBBQMH010000047.1:0-18059 GCA_038328755.1 Candidatus Limnocylindrales bacterium | reverse complement strand
CACGCCGGCCTTCGATGCGTCAGCCATCGCCAATCCCGCGACGGGGACCGCGGCGTTCGCCCGACTCCAGGCGGACCCAGCCGTTCCGCTCCTGCCGCGAGCGACGCAGGGTCGCTACGTACCCGGCAGCGTGTTCAAGATCGTGACGGCCATCGCCGCGCTGGGATCGGGTTCGGTCACCCCTGCGACGACCTTCCCGCAACAGCCCGGTGCGGAGAAGGGCGGCCTGCTGATCGCCGGGTACCGGGTGAAGGATGCTCATCACCTGTCGACCGGATCGACGGCACTCGACCTGATCGGGGCGACCGAAGTGTCGTGCAATATCTGGTACGCGCTGGCGGGCCTCGAAACGGGAGGCGACGCTCTCGCATCCTGGGCCACGAAGCTCGGATTTGGTGCGCCGATCCCGTTCGATCTCCGGACCGCGACATCGCAGGTGACCAACGGGGGTGGCGGGTTCGGCGGTGGGTTCAGCGACGAGGTCGAGTTGGCGAACGCGGCCTACGGCCAGGCCGAGACGGTCGTAACGCCGCTCCAGATGGCCCTCGTGGCGGGAACCATCGCCGATGGCGGAGTGCTGATGCGTCCGCACCTGGTCCAGGCGTTCACTGGCACGTCGGGAACCGTGGAGGTCAGCCCCGATGTCTGGCAACGGGTCCTGGCGCCTGATCTTGCCGAAGCCATCAGGGCCGCCATGACCCAGGCGGTCGAGGGACGTCTCGGCCGCCAGTTCACGGCCGGAGCCAGGGTCAAGGGGATGACCGTGGCCGGGAAGACCGGCACCGCCCAGCTCGGTGGACCGGATGCGCCGAACTCGTGGTTCATCGGATTCGCCCCGGCCGAGGCGCCGCAGATTGCGATCGCCGTCGTGGTGGAGCAGGGCGGTCACGGCTCCGATCGGGCCGCGCCCATCGCCGGCACGCTGCTGGCCGCCTGGAAGGCGTGGGCGGGGCTGTGACCGAACCGACCCCCCGCCGGCCGTGGATCGAGCGAATTGGTCTGGCCGCCGTCGCGTTGTTCCTGGCGGGCGTCTTCGCGATCATGGCGGTCGCTTCGTGGGTGGGTGGCGAGCCAATTCTCGCCGTGATGGCGGCAGTCGGTGCCTCGATGACGGTGTGGGCCGGGATCAGGACCCTCGCCCAGGGGTGACTTGCCGGGAACCTTTCGGGCCCCTTCGTCGTACCATCCGGCAACACCGTGCGCCAGGAACGCAGCCCGGCAGGCAAGATCGGGGGGACGGATGACGACGATCCAGGAATCCGGCGACAAGGTCATCGCGAATGTCGAGCGGGTGATCATCGGCAAGCATGACGAGGTCCGGATGGCCCTGGTGGCCCTTCTCTGTCGCGGCCACCTGCTCATCGAGGACGTTCCCGGGACGGGCAAGACCGTCCTCGCCAAGGCCATCGCCAAGAGCCTGGGCTGCTCCTTCCGCCGGATCCAGTTCACCCCCGATCTCCTGCCGTCCGATGTGACCGGCATGTCGATCTACAACCAGAAGACCCAGGAATTCGAGTTCCGGCCGGGCCCGATCATCAGCCAGATCGTCCTGGCTGATGAGATCAACCGGGCGACCCCGAAGACCCAGTCATCGCTTCTTGAGTGCATGGAGGAGCGCCAGGCGACGGTGGATGGCATCACCTGGCCGATGCCGGACCCATTCCTGGTCATCGCCACCCAGAATCCGATCGAGTACGAGGGAACGTTCGCACTGCCGGAGGCCCAGCTCGATCGCTTCATGCTCCGGATTCGCCTCGGTTATCCGCAGCCGAGTGAAGAGATCAGGGTGCTCGACCAGCAGCGCCGGCAGCACCCGATCGACGAACTCGATGAGGTCCTGTCCGGCGAGGAGCTTCGGGAGATGCAGGCCGCTGTCCGCGATGTCTACGTCGACCCCTCCGTCGCGGCCTACATCGTGCGACTGGTCACCGCAACTCGGAGCCATCCCGACGTGTATCTCGGCGCCTCACCGCGCGGATCGATCGCCCTGTACCGGGCCGGCCAGGCACTCGCGGGGCTGCTCGGCCGTGACTACGTCCTGCCGGATGACGTCAAGTCCCTCGCGGAATCCGCCCTCGCGCACCGATTGATCATCAAGACGAGCTCCACGGTCCACGATATCCAGGCCAGCCATATCGTCGCGGAGCTCCTGGAGACCACGCCGATCGAGGGGATCAGGCCGGCCGGTCCGAGTGGAACCCATTCCCGCCCCGTCGAGATTTCGGCCCGCCTGACCGCCTCCGAGGCGTGACCGGATCGGACTGACCACCATGAGGCGGAATCTCCGTCGCCTGCAACTACTGCTGATCTCGGCGGTGCTGGTGGTCGCTGCGTTCTCGACCGGACTGCCATTCCTGTTCTACCTGGTCTACCTGGGGATCATCGTGGTCGGCGGCTCATACGTCCTGGTCCGGCTCGGTCTCACGGACCTGGAGGCCGGGTACGCCGTGAATCAGCTCTCGGGCCACGTGGGCGATCGGCTGCGGATCACCTACACGGTGCGAAGTACGAGTCGCCTGCCGAAACCGTGGCTCGAGATCCACAACCCCACCTCGCTTCCGGCGGGCCTCCCCGGGCGCGCATTCGGGCTGTCGGGCCGGACCGAGCGCTCCTGGGCGGTCAGGACGCCGCTCACCCGGCGCGGCCATTTCCGGATCGAGCCACTCCAGATCCGGACGGGCGATCCTTTCGGCCTCTTCCAGTCGTCAGCAGCCGTCGGGGCGGGCGCCACCGCGGTCGTCTACCCCCGCGTTGAGCCGTTGCCGCTGTGGGTCCTGCCGCCGGCCAACGTCGATGGCAGCCGGGCCGCGCCCGAACGGACGCTCCAGACGTCACCCCTGGCCACGACCGTGCGTCCGTGGGCGCCGGGCGATGCCTTCAACCGGATCCACTGGAAGTCGACTGCCCGCCACGGCGAGATCCACGTCAAGGAATTCGATCTGGAGCAGACCGCCGACGCCTGGATCGTGCTCGATCTCGAGCGCACGGGGCAGCTCGGCCGCGGAGACGAGTCGACGGTCGAAGTCGCCGTCCGCGCCGCGGCTTCCGTGGCCGACAAGGCACTCCGGGAGAATCGCTCGGTCGGGATCACGGTCAATGCTCACCGCCTTGGGCACGTACCGCCGGACCGCGGATCGCGCCAACGGCTCAAGGTCATGCAGCTCCTGGCGGCCGTCGAAGGCGACGGAGCCTCGTCGCTGGCTGAGGGCCTGATCTCGACGATTCCGCGGATTCGACGCGGTACGACGGCCGTGATCATCACCCCATCGCTGAACACCGACTGGGTCCGGCCCCTGGCGGCGCTGAGGACCCGTGGCATTGCCTGCGTCGCGGTCACCTTCGACACAGTGGCCTTCGCCCGCTGGGCCTGGGATGAACAGCTGCGCGCGGGACGGGCGACGGAGTCGGCTGCCAGCGAGGACGAGGACGACGCTGCGCGGCGCCGATCCCGTGATCTCCGGCATGCGCTCGCCGAGTTCGGTGTCGTCGTTCACACGCTGGTCCCCGGCGTTCCGCTTGGCGACCTCCTGGGTCGAGCTCAATGACGACGGACGTGTGGCTCCCGCGGCCGGAGGAAAGCCGCCTGCGACGGCTGCTCCGCGGGCCCGCCGAGGGTTGGTCGACGCTCGGCGCGGTGGCGATCATGATCGTGGCTCTGGCATGGTCCATCGACGACGCGAAGTGGGTGCGCGGCGTCGGGTCGCTGACGGACTTCCTGCCCAGCGTCGGTTTCGCCGGGATCGCGGTGGGTTTCATCGGCGCCAAGCTGGGCTGGGGCCGCTGGACGACCCACCTGTTCGGTGCCGCGTTCGCGGCCCTGATCCTCCCCGTCGTCGCCGGCGGGATCATCCTCGGCGATACCGTGACGGGGTACCTGCCGGCTGCCCTTGCCGCTCGATTCCATGCGTCCGCGGAGGTCGTCACCCAGGTCTGGATCGACCTTGCTATCCGCGGTCTCTCGCTCACGTCCCAATACGGGCACTACTTCATCGCCTTCGGCGCAATCGTGTGGGCCGCCGGACAGCACGCCTCATACGCGGTCTTCGGTCATCGCCGGCCGCTCGATGCGATCGTGCCATCGGGCCTCCTGCTCCTGGCGAACATGACCCTGACGCGAAACGACCAGTTGCACCTGATCGTCCTGTTCTCCCTGGGTGCGCTCACCCTCCTCGCCCGATCGCATTCGGCCGCGGCGGGAGCCGCCTGGATCCGACGCCGGATCGGCGACCCGGACCTCGTCGGAGGCATGTACCTGCGCAGCGGTGCCGTATTCGTGGGTGCTGCCATTCTCGGCTCGCTGGTCCTGACCGCGACCGCGTCGTCAGCGCCGCTCCAGGGAGTCTGGAAAGACGTTCCGGCCACCCTGATCCGGATGTCTCAGTCGCTCCAGCGCTATCTCCCGCTCGGTGGCGAATCGCGAGACCCGGGAGTCGTCGTCTTCGGTGCTCAGTCTCCGATCATCGGTTCCTGGATCCAGAACGATGGGATCGCCTTCACGGCTCACGTGCTGCCCGGCGAAACGGAGCGGTTCCGGTGGCGGGTGGGTGCCTATGCGAAGTTCGAACTGAACGCCTGGAGCTGGGGCGACACGGTGTCGATCGATCGGTCGCCAGGGGAGGTACTGCTGAAGTCGCTGGCCGACGACCCGGCCGCGCTGGCCGGTCGCCGGGAGGTCCAGGTCGGGATCGTGCCGGACACCCTCGCCCAGGGGTATCTCGTCAGCCCGCAGACCGTCGAGCAGGTGGACCGGCCATCCACGGTCCTCGTCACGGGGAGCCAGTCCTGGTTCGCCTCGGTTGACATCGGCGGCGCTCGTGACTACAAGCTGACGGCCCTGGTTCCCGTGGTCGGTGACGCGCCGGGCGGCATCACCGAGAACCGGCTCCGTGTAGCGAGTCGGATCTACACGGCGGACGTTCAGCGGCTCTACCTGGACGTACCCGCTGGTTCCCTCGGGCCGGCTTCGATGGCCATCCTCGACAAGGTCAGGGCAAGCGCGCCGGACAACCCGTACGACCTGGCCCTCGCCCTCCAGACCTATCTTCTCGATCCGGCGAACTTCCGCTACGACACCGATGTCCAGGATGAGGTGCAGGCCCAGTGCTCCGGGCTCTCGACCGTCGAGTGCTTCGCTCGCATCCGCGCCGGCTACTGCCAGTACTACGCCAGCACGATGACCATCCTGCTGCGCGAAGCGGGCGTGCCGGCCCGCTTCGCGCAGGGCTTCCTGCCGGGCGATCGGTCAACTTCGGGTACCGAAGTGGTCCGCAACAGCGGTGCTCACGCCTGGGTTGAAGTTCTGTTCCCGGGCTACGGCTGGGTTGACTTCGACCCGACCGGCGGCGGCGTCGGCGCGCCGGTCGTCATTCCGTCTGGCGCGCCCGCCAGCCTAACCCCGGTGCCGTCGCTCGACATCTCGACTGGCGGCCCTCGGAGCAGCGGGTTCGGGGTGCCCGGGGGTGTCGGGCCAGATGACCAGGGTGATCCTGGGGGTGTATTCGGGGGTGGCCGCTCGAGTGGGCCGTTCATTGCGATTGCCCTGCTCCTGGCCATTGGCGGCCTCGCCCTTGCCTCGGTTGCCTGGCGTCGTGGCGGTCGTCCGATGGCACCCGACTCGGCATGGGGGTCGGTCGCCCGCTGGGCGGCCCGGTTCGGGTTTGCACCGCGACCGTCTCAGACGGTCTTCGAGTTTGCCGGCAGCCTCGGGGACGAGGTGCCGTTGATGCGTCCCGAGCTGTCGACGGTGGCCGAGGCCAAGGTCGAGGTTGCCTATGGGCGCCGGGACCTCGGTGAAGATCGCCTGCGTCGTGTCGCGATGGCTCACCGCCGGCTCCGGCTGGGACTCCTCCGCCTTGCGTTCCGCCGCCGCGGGGCCCGGGGGCGGGGACGGGGACGCTAGGCCGAGCCCTCAGAGTGCACCGGAGCGACCTCGAGCTTCGTCCAACTGACGCGGGCGCTCGGTCTCGAGCGGCGCGAGGTGCTCGGTCAGGTTGTGGGCCCGCAGGCGCGCTCGTCCAGCCCGGATCTCGATCACGCTGATCCCGCACAGAGCGAAGGGAAAGGACCAGAACCGCGTCAGCGGCAGATCCAGCAGGGCCAGCAGGACGATCCTGAAGACGCCATCGTGGCCGACCAGGACCAGCCACGGCTCGTCTCCGGGCGTAGCGCCATAGCCGAGCACCTGTGAGCGCTGTCCGGCTGAGGGCGGCATGCGCGTCGCGAGGTCCCCGAGGGTCGCGGCGAGCGATGCGCGCACGCGCTGATCGACGGCAGGGAGTGGTTCGCCCTCGGGCGCCCAGGTGACAAGCGGGTCCTGGCGCCAGCCGGCGAGGACGTCGCCCCAGCGTTCCTCGATCTCAGCGGCGAAGCGACCTTCCCACAGGCCCTGGCCGATCTCGAGGAGTCCGGCATCCGGAACGATGGGGACCTCGGTCGGACTCGCGCTCCTCGTCGAATATGCAGCGGCGACCGCGGCCGCCGTCTGGGTGGTACGGGCCAGCGGAGAGTGGCGGATCTCGAGCGGTGGGCCCGACGGAATCGGGAGGGCCGGGACAAGGCCCGGGTCCGCGAGACGCGATCCGGCGAGCGCTGCCTGGCGAAGGCCCTCCGGCGACAGCTCCGAGTCCCCCTGGCCCTGGAACCGGCCCTCGGCGACCCAGGCCGATTCGCCATGACGGAGCAGCACGATCGTTGCCTCGAGCCCGGCAGGAACAACGGGTTCGCGGGCCGGAATCGGGCGTTCCTCGTTCAGCGTTCGACTCCCAGCCGGATGGTCCACAGATCGATCAGAGCTTCGTGGTCGCGGATCGAATCTGCCAGACCCTCGGGGATGTCGTCGTCGAGCGCGAGGATCATCAGCGCGTCCGCGCGCGGAGCGGATCTCGCGAGATGCATCGCCGAGATGTTCACGTCGGCAGCCCCGAGGAGACCGCCGATCCGCCCGATGGTGCCCGGCTGATCGTGGTGCCTCGTGATCAGCATCACGTCGGCGGGCGCCATGTCGAGTCGGTAGTCGTTCAGGAGGACGATCCGCGGTTCCCCGTTGGCCACAGTCCCGCCAACCGCGACGGCCCGGCGGTTGACCGTGCCCGAGACGGTGATCAGCGCACTGAACGATCCTGCATCGCGGCTCCGACGCTCGACCACGCTGATCCCTCGCGCCCTGGCGAGGAGGGCCGCGTTGACGAGGTTCACTCGCTCGGTCGTGACCCGCTCGAGCAGCCCGCGCAGCAGTGCCGCGGTGATGGGGGAGGCGTCAAACGCCGCGGGCTCGCCTGCAACGTCGAGGGTCAGGGTCTCGACTCCGGTCCCCGCGAACTGGACGAAGAACCGGCCCAGGATCTCCGCGAGTGGCAGGTACGGCCCGATTGCGCTGGCCGCCTCTGGGGGCAGGAGAGGCGCGTTGACCGCATACCGCGCCGCCCGCCCGGCCAGGACGTCGATCACCTGGTCGGCAATTTCCTCGGACACGGCAACCTGGGCCTCGGCCGTCGACGCACCGAGGTGCGGCGTGAGCAACGTGTTCGGTGCGTTCAGGAGCGGCGAGTCCGCTGGCGGCTCGGTTTCGAAGACGTCAACTCCGGCCCCTCCGAGGTGACCGGCACGCAGCGCGCTGGCCACGGCTGTTTCGTCGATGATCCCGCCGCGGGCGACGTTGAGGACGAACGCGCCGGGTCGCATCCTGGCGATGGCTTTCGGTCCGATGAGGCCGCGCGTCGCCCGATTCAGCGGCACGTGCACGGTTATCGCGTCCGAGCGCGCGAGGAGTTCATCGAAATCGACGAGCTCGACGCCATGCAGCGCCGCCTGCTCCGCGGTGACGTACGGATCCACGCCCAGGACCCGCATCTCGAAGCCCCGGGCGCGGTCGGCGATGGCCATCCCGATCTTCCCGAGGCCGACGATCCCGAGCGTTCGCCCGCGGAGTTCGACACCCTGGAACTGCGAGCGCTTCCACTCGCCGTGACGGACTGAAGCGTCGGCCGCGGCCACCTTGCGAGCGAGGCCCATCAGCAGTGCAAACGTGTGCTCAGCGGCCGCGATCGTGTTGCCGGTCGGCGCGTTGACCACCGTGATCCCGGCCCGCGTGGCCGCGTCGAGGTCGACGTTGTCCACGCCGACACCGGCCCGTCCGATGACCTGGAGCCGGCTCCCTGCCGCGATGAGGGCCGCATCCACCTGGACCTGGCTTCGAACGATGAGGGCGTCGTACTCGCCGACGATCGCCCGCAGTGCCGCCGGATCGAGGCCGGGCCGCAGGTCGACGTCGTGGGCTGCCCGCAGGCGATCCACTCCCTCTGCGGCGACCTGCTCGGCGACCAGGATCCTCATGCCGGTGCGCTGGCCTGCTGCGTCGCGACGGCGGCTCGCTGAGCAGCGGCGACGCCAGCGCCAACGTCAACTGGTCGTCTGGCTGCCAGGAGCGCTTCCTCAAGGGTCCCCATGGCCCCCAGGATCTCGTCGACGACCACCGATCCGAGGTGGCCGACCCGGAAGACCTTGCCCTGCAGCTGGCCCTGGCCGCCCGCCATGACCAGACCGCGTCGTTTGACGTCACCGTTGAAGGCCTTCCAGTCGAGGCCGTCCGGGATCCGGGCAGCGGTCACGGTTTTCGACCGATGGGCCCGGTCCGCGAAGAGCTCGAATCCGAGCGCCGTGAGGCCGGCCTGCGTCGCCGCCGCGCACGCCTCGTGTCGCGCGAAGATCGCCGGCGCGCCCTCGGCCGCCATCAGCCGCAGGCCCTCGTCAACCTGGTAGACGACGGCGATCGCCGGCGTCCACGGGGTCTCGCCGGTCCGCGCACTGGCTCGATGCTTCAGGAGATCGAAGTAGAAGCGCGGCATGCGGGCGGTCTCCATGGCGGCCCAGCCACGCTCAGACGCCGCGATCATGGCCAGCCCGGGGGCCGCCATCCACGCCTTCTGCGATCCTGTCACGACCAGGTCGCAACCCCAGGCATCCATCTCGAACGGGACGGCCCCCAGGCCCGACACGCTGTCGACCAGGATCAGGGTGTCCGGTGACGTTTCGCGGATCGCGGCCGCCAGCGCCGGGATCGGGTTCATGACGCCGGTGGATGTCTCGTTGTGGGTCAACAGGACGGCCCGATAGTCCGCGGCCGGCAGCCGCTCACGGAGCTCCGCGGGATCAGCCGCCCAGCCCCACTCGGCGCTGACCCGGTCGACGTCCGCGCCGTAGGTCTCGGCAATCTTGGCGAAGCGATCCCCGAATGACCCGATCGACACGCCGAGGACCCGGTCGCCCGGGGAGAGGACGTTCACGACCGCGGCTTCCAGCCCCCCGGTCCCGGCGCTCGACACGATCGCGATGTCGCTCGTCGTTCCGAAGTACGGCTTCATCCCGTCCTGAACGCGCTGAAGCATCGCCGCGAATTCCGGTCCGCGGTGGTTGATCATCTGCCGTCCACCCGCGTCACGGACGCTTGGCGGCAGGGCAGTGGGTCCTGGAATTCGGAGGTTGGGCTCGAAGCGGGTCACGGGGCGAATCTCCACGGGCGGGTCAGGACTACAGGAAGGATCCTCGCATGCTCGGCGGCGCGGCGCAGGCGGGCCATGTTCTGACGTGATCCGGCTCCGCGACTAATCCCCGGCGTCCCGCTTCTGTGTCTCGGCCAGCTTCCTGCGGCTCTCCATGGTTGATTTAGTCGCATCACCCATCGCCGCTGCGGGGGTGTCGGGGCGACTCTTTCGGCGGGGACCGTCGCCACGGGCCTGCACGCGGGCCTCCATTCGTGCGGAGATCGTGACCTCGTAGCCTTGATCGGACGGCAGGTAGTACTGCGCTGCGCCGAGCTCCTCGGGCAGGTAGCGTTGCTCGACGTCGGCGCCCTCGTAGTCGTGTGGGTAGCGGTACCCGACGCCGATCCCGTGATGCTTCATCCTCGGGTTCGCCGCGTTTCGGAGGTGGAGCGGGACGGGTAATGCCCCGTGCTCTTCGAGTGCGCCGGACGCCGCTGCAAAGGCCAGGCCGGAGCGGTTCGATTTCGGGGCCGTCGCGACATAGGCGGTCGCCTGCGCGAGGGCGTAGCGGGCCTCGGGCAGCCCGATCCAATCGAGGGCCTGGGCGGCGGCAATTGCCACCTGCAGCGCTCGTGGATCCGCGTTCCCGACGTCCTCGCTGGCGCTGATGATGAGGCGCCGGGCGATGAACTTGGGATCCTCGCCGGCCGCGATCATGGCCGCCAGCCAGTACATCGCGGCATCAGGGTCATTGCCGCGGAGACTCTTGATGAACGCCGAAACGGTGTCGTAGTGACCGTCGCCCGCTCGATCGTAGGCGAGGACCCGCTGCTGCGCGGCAGCCTCGACGTCCGCCAGGATCGGCGTGATCCTGCCCGCATCATCTCGCCGGCCGGCATCGTCTGCGAGGGCAACGGCACCTTCGAGCACGTTCAGGGCGGATCGGGCGTCTCCCCCGGCCATCGACACCAGGTGCCCGCGTGCCTCGTCCTCGAGGAACACGCCCCCGGTCGGGCCAAGCGCCCCGGCGAGCCCGCGTTCGGCGTCGGCGAGGGCGCGTCGGACGACGGTCTCGATGTCGGCATCCACGAGCGGCTCGAGGCGCCAGACTCTGAGCCTCGAGAGCAGGGCTGCGTTGACCTCGAAATACGGGTTTTCAGTTGTCGCGCCAATGAGCGTGACCGTCCCATCCTCGACATGTGGGAGCAGGGCATCCTGCTGCGACTTGTTGAAGCGATGGATCTCGTCGATGAAGAGGACCGTCCGCGAGCCATGCAGCGTCAGCCGCTCCTGGGCCGCGGCCAGGGCAACTCGGACATCGGCGACGCCGGACATGACCGCGGAAAGCGTCGTGAACTCGGCCCCGATCTCGTTCGCGAGGAGGCGGGCCAGTGATGTCTTACCTGTCCCGGGCGGACCCCACAGGAGAAGCGAGGTCAGGTGGCCACGGGCGACCGATCGGCGCAGTGGGCCCTGCTCGCCGACGAGGTGTTCCTGGCCGACGAACTCGTCTAGGGAGCGTGGTCGCATGCGGGCGGCCAATGGCTGGCGATCCTGGGGCGGCTGAAAGAGCGCTTCGGGGCGGGCCCCTGTCAATCGTGCGCTGGGCCGGCGGGCGGGCATGTCCGTGAGTCTACGCGGGCCCGGAGTTGATCAGAAGATGTTGAACCCGCCGACGTTCACGAGCAGCCATAGCACGGCGAGAATCGAGAACATGAAGATCGCGGTGATCACGATCCGACGGACGTCGCGAGCCACGTACGCATATTCGTGGGCCGCTCGAATCGACAGCGGCTCCGCCGCATTCGTGGCGATCGACAGATCGATTCCGCTCCGCGTGCGGGCGCGCCTTCGCGCGTTGTCCTTGATGGCCTCCCGCTCGCGCGCAACCAACTCAGCCTCGAGCTCAGCCGCGCGGGCGACTTCGGTGCTGGTCAGCCCGACCGGGCGAGGGGCGCCGGTGTTGCTCGATGCACCTTTGGCGGTCGTCCGGTGCGGGGCGGGGCGGCCTGGGTAGCGCGTGCGCTTCGCCATCGGGCGAGGTTCTCCTGTTGTGTCTGCGACGGGTTGATCCCGCCGGCGGAGGATACACCGGGGGCCCGGGCGGGTCCTGGAATCAGCGCGGCGGTAGACTCGGGGACCACTGGTTTCAAGGAGCAGACCCATCGACGCCAAGGCCTTCATCGACGCCAATCTTGCGGCAATCGTGTTTCTCATCGGGGTCGTCGGACTGGTCCTCATCGTCACGATGGTGATTCAGGCCCGGCGGACGAGCGCCCTGACCCGGCGCCTGATGGCCATCACGCAGGGCAGCGACGAACGCAGCATCGAGGCGATCCTCGAGGCGCATCTCGTGCGCGTCCACCAGCTCGCCCGCGAGGTCGGCGAGATCGAGGCGCGGACCACCGTGCTCGAGCGGGATCTGAAGCGAGCGTTCTCTCGCGTCGGACTGGTCCGCTACAACCCGTTCGAGGACACGGGAGGTAACCAGAGTTTTGCGCTCGCCCTCCTGGATGAGCACGGTGACGGTTTCGTGGTGAGTAGCCTGCACACGCGAAACCTGACCCGCGTCTATGCCAAAGGCGTGAGCGCGGGCAAGTCCGATGTAGGGGTCAGTGCCGAGGAGTCGGAGGCGCTGCGCCTCGCGATGGCACCTCCGGCGAGCCTCGAGCGAGGGCGCTGAGCGGGATCCTGGATCACGGCGGCTCAGCCCGGGCGACGTGACAGGAGAGATGGCACAAGTACCCTCGATCCTCCGTGTCATGAACGAGGAAGTAGCAATCGCCATCTCCCGAACCAGTCCGGCCCGAGGGGCTCGACGACGTCCCCGACCACGTCCCGGACGAGAGCCTCGGCGTCTCACCCAGGTTCCGGTCTGGGATGGGCTTGGTGGCATGACCGCACCGGCGGACGAAGACAAGGGATTGACGGCGCTCCTGGCCGGGCTCAACCCTGAGCAGCGCCGGGCCGTGACCCATGGCTCGGGGCCGCTGCTCGTCGTCGCCGGTGCCGGAACCGGAAAGACGGAGGTCATCACTCGCCGGATTGCCTGGCTGATCGCCACGCGACGCGCTCGACCTTCGGAGATCCTCGGGCTGACCTTCACGGACAAGGCCGCTGGCGAGATGCAGCTCCGGGTGGACCAGCTGGTGCCATACGGGTTCGCGGATACCGCCGTTTCCACGTTCCATGCCTTCGGCGACCGACTGATCCGCGAGTTTGCGTTCGAGCTCGGCGTATCGCCGGACGCTCGGGTGCTGTCCCGGGCCGAGATCGTGGTGCTCCTCCGAGAGCATCTGTTCGACCTGGGGCTCAATACCTATCTGCCGCTCGGTGATCCCACGAGGTTTCTGGGAGCCCTCGCGACGCTGTTCGGCCGATGCCGTGACGAGGACGTCAGCCCCGCGGACTACGAGACGCACGCCGGCGCACTGATCGCCGCGGCGGCGGCACAGCGGATCGGCCCGGCAACGTCAGCTGCTGAGCGCGCCGCCAGGGAGGCGCTCGTCGAGATCGCCGATCGTCAGGCCGAGCTCGCCGACGCCTATCGCCGTTACACGGAGCTCCTGGCTGCGAGCGGCTCCATCGACTTTGGTGATCAGGTGGCGATGGCGCTTCGCCTGTTTCGGGAATCGCCGGCGACGCTGGCCACCGTCCGCGCCCGCTACCGGTATGTCCTGGTCGATGAGTTCCAGGACACGAATCCGGTCCAGTCGAAGCTGGTGGACCTCATTGCGGAGCACCATCGCAACCTGACGGTCGTCGGCGACGACGACCAGTCGATCTACCGGTTCCGGGGCGCGGCAATCAGCAACATCCTTGACTTTCGCGAGCGGTTCAGCGAGGCACGCACGGTCGTCCTGCGTCGCAACTACCGGTCAACTGCGCCAATCCTGGCGGCTGCCCATCGCCTCATCCGGTTCAACGACCCGGATCGCCTCGAGTCGCGCATCGGGCTATCGAAGGAGCTCGCCCCCCAGCGACGCGGCACCACCGACGTGCCAGTGCGGCTCCACGGCTTTGCCACCGGTACCGACGAGTCGGACTGGATCGCGGCCGAGTTCCGGCGTCGGTTGGACCTGGGCGCTCGGCCTCGGGACCTGGCGGTGCTGGTCCGGGCGAACTCGAGCGCCGACCCGATCCTGCGGAGCCTCAATGTCGCGGGGATCCCGTGGCGATTCACGGGTGCTTCCGGGCTGTTCATGCAGCCGGAGGTCCGGATCCTCCTGTCGGTCCTCCGGTTCGTTGCCGACCCGGACTCAGGTCCGGACCTCTTCTCGATCGCGGCCGGCGAGGCCTACGCCATCCCGGCGCCGGATCTCGGAATGGTCATGGCGACGGCGCGACGATCCAACCGATCCCCGTGGGAGGTCCTGCAGGCCGTCGAGGCGGGGGAGCGGGCCGGCGAGACCTCGCCCCTGGCGAGGGCCGCCATCCGGCGCCTGGTCGGAGATCTTCGTCGGCTGCTCGACCTTGCTCAGCGGCGGCCGGCCGGCGAGGTGCTGTATACGTTCCTTCGCCAGTCCGGCTGGCTCGAACGACTGACGGCCGCCGATACCTCCGATGCCGAAGCGGCGCTGGGCAACATCGCCCGGTTCTTCGAGATCGTCCGAAACCGGTCGGCTCTCCTCGTCGATGATCGGGCGGTCTTCCTGGCGCCACACCTCGGGACGCTCATCGAGGCGGGCGACGATCCTGCCGGCGCCGACCCGGATCCGGACGTCGATGCCGTTTCGGTGATGACGGTCCACAAGGCGAAGGGCCTCGAGTTCCCGGTCGTGGTGTTGCCCGGCCTGGTGGCGGGACGCTTCCCATCGACCGCGCGGCGCGAGCCGCTGGCCATGCCCGACAAGCTTGTGGGCGGGAGCGTGACGACCGGTGACCCGCACCTCCAGGAGGAGCGGCGCCTGTTCTACGTTGCCATGACGCGGGCCCGGGACGAACTGATCCTGACCCACGCCACGGACTACCGTGGCGTCCGGGTCCGCCGTCTTTCCCCGTTCGTGATCGAGGCTCTGGATCTGCCGGCATCGGCGGTGGCCGGCGCCGGTTCGGTCCTGGCCGATCCACGCGAGCAACTTGGCACCTTCGCGCCCCTGGCCACGCCGCCCCGGGAGCGTCCGGTCAAGCCGATCGAAGGCCCGCTGACGCTCAGCCATTCCGCGATCGACGCCTACCTGACCTGTCCGAGGAAGTACCAATACGCGCAGGTCCTCCGCGTCCCAACGGCTCCGCATCACTCGCTGGTGTATGGCTCCGCGCTGCACCAGGCGATCCAGGAGTTTCATCGTGCCGAGACCCGGGGCCAGATCATGTCGGAGGCTGAGCTGGACACGGTCCTCGATCGATCGTGGACGAATGTCGGCTTCGTCTCCCGCGAGCATGAGCAGGCCCGCCTCGCAGCCGCGCGAGCAGCACTCCGGACCTTCCGAATCGGGCAGCTGGCGGCAGGCGCCGTCGTGCCGGCATGGATCGAACGCGAGTTCACGTTCTCGCTGGGCGGCAACCGGATCCGTGGCCGGTTCGATCGGGTCGACATCGTCACGCATCGCGCCCAGCCCGACGGGGTTTCACGGAAGGCGGTTCCCCAGGTGCCATCGGTGCCCGCAACGGCCACGGCCGACGTCATCGAGCCCAGCTTCGAGCTCCTCGGTCGAGAGGAGGTGACGATCACGGATTACAAGTCGAGTGACGTTCCCGACCTGGTCAAAGCTCGGCGGCGCGCTCGCGAGTCGCTTCAGCTGCAGATCTACGCGATGGCCTACGAGGCCCTCACCGGCCGTCTCCCGGATACCCTGCAGCTTCATTTCCTTGACTCGGCCACGGTCGGCCGCACCGCGGTGGAGCCGGCCCGTCTTGCCGCCGCCCGGACGCGCATCCAGTCCGCGGCCGATGGGATCCGGGCGAGGGACTACGCGGCCCGCCCGGACACGATGGCGTGCACATACTGTCCGTATCGTGAGATCTGCCCATCAAGCGCGGCTCGCTGAGCCTTCTTCCTCCGCCGCACGTTCCGGATCGGACCGGCCGATCGCGACATGCTGACCGGACTCCAGGCCGTCACCTTCGACTTCGGAAATACGCTGGCTCCGGTCAGCCGTGCGGCGCTTCGCCTCGTCGTCGAGCAGGCCGCGAATGACGTCTGTCGTAACCTCGGGGTCGCGGACACCCTCGGCTTCCTGGACGCATGGTCGGAAGAGCGTGACCGTCAGTTCCGCGAAGAGGTTCCGCGTTTCCGGGAGGTCGAGCTCCCCAGGCGGGCGGTTCGTGTCATGGCCCGGCTGCGCGGCATGCCACCGCCCGCGGCCACGGACCCCTGGGATGACGTCGCGGCCGCGACGCGTTCCACGGATGACGAGATCGATGTCATCGTCGATGCGTACAGTCGAGCCTTCGTCGACCAGATCCCCGCCCCGGCCGAGAGCGGGCGCGTGATCGCCGAGCTGGCCGGCCGCGGATTTCGCCTGGCGATCCTGTCCAACTGGCCGCTGGCGGCGACGATCGATCAATTTGCCGCCCGGGCCGGCTGGACCAGTCAGCTCCGGGGGATCTACGTCTCCGAGCGCATCGGCACCATCAAGCCCCACCCGGCGATCTTCGAGCACGTCGCATCGTCGATGGGCGTAGCGCCGGCGAGGATCCTGCACGTCGGCGATGACTGGGCGGCCGATGTCGTCGGGTCACTCGAGGCGGGCTGGCGCGCGGCGTACCTGACCGGGCGTCAGAGCGACACGTCGCTGCCGACGTCGATCCCCAGCGATGCTCACCGGCCTGACCTCGAGATCGAGCGCCTGGCGGATCTGTCCGCACAGCTTGGCGATCCGACGCCCTAGACTCGGCGGATGGAGACGTGCGACCGCCGGATGAACCTGACCTTCCTGGCCGCCGCTCTCGTCAGCTGGGTCGCCGTGGGCGCAATCGTGCTCACGCTGGATCCCGTGCTCTCGAAGGTGGCTGGCTACATCGGCGCCGTTGCGATGGGCGGCGCCGTCGCCCTGACGACCATCCCCGTGTTCTGGTTGGTGCCGTTTGCGCGGGGCCGGCGGATCGCCTTCCGTGGAGCCTGGATCCGTGCGGTTCGCCGGGGTCTGTGGGCTGGCCTCGTGGTGATGCTCTTCGTGGTGCTTCGGCTCGAAGCGCTGTTTCAGCCGCAGCTGGCGTTCTTCATCCTGGCCATGGTCATCGTTGCCGAGTCCACGATGTCGATGGCGAGGAGGACATTGACACGATGAACGAGGGTCCGATGAATCGATTGCAGACACTGACTCCGGCAGCCCCCGGGATCGAGGCAAAGCGCCGCCTGGCGGCGGCGGTCGAAGAGGCGAGGAACGAGATCATCGATCTCTCGCACCGCATTCACGCCACCCCCGAGCCCGCCTACGAGGAGCATCAAGCGGCCGCGTGGTGCGCCGAGGTCCTCGCCCGCCACGGCTTCCGCGTGGAGCTGCCGGCCGGGAGGCTGGCGACCGCAATCCGGGCGACGCTGGTCGGTGGCCGGGGCGGGGATGGCCCCCGGATCGGGATCCTTGCCGAGTACGACGCACTGCCGGGTCTTGGTCATGGCTGCGGCCACAACACCATGGCTGCCTCAGGTGTCGGTGCAGCCATCGCGCTCGCGGCGCTGGCCGACGAACTGTCGGGCGAGATCGTCTTCTTCGGGACGCCGGCTGAGGAGCGAGGGAGCGGCAAGGTCGCGATGATCGAGGATGGCCTGTTCGACGGCATCGACGCGGCTCTCCTCTATCACCCCTGCGATCGAAACCATGTCGATATCGCACCCCTCGCGGCGGTCGACGTGGACGTCACGTTTCACGGGCTCCAGTCGCACGCCTCCTCGGAGCCGTGGAATGGCCGCAATGCGCTCGACGCGCTGATCCAGCTCTTCGTTTCGGTGGGACTGTGGCGCCAAGCCCTGCGACCGGATGCCCGTGTCCATGGCGTGATCCTGGAAGGTGGCGATGTCGCGAATTCGATCCCCGATCACACGGTCGGCCGGTTCATGCTCCGGAGCGAACGCGACGCGGAGTTGGAGCGGATGAAGAGTCGCTTCCGGGACCTCTGCGATGCGGCCGCGCTGGCGACCGAAACCACGGTCGATGTCGTCTTTTCGGGTGCCTCCCGCACGATGCGGACGAACCGCGCGCTCGCGGATCGCTGGGTGGCGAATGCTGCGGCGTACGGGATTGTGGACCAGGGCGACGATCCGACGACGGGGAGTACGGACATGGCTGATGTCTCCTGGGTGGTACCGGCCATCCATCCCGACCTGGCGATCGTCTCGACCCCGACTCCCGGGCACTCGATCCTCTTCCGCGATGCGGCGGCCATGCCTGAAGCGGACGAGACGACCCTGCTCGCGGCCACGCTCGTCGCTCAGACGGCCTATGAGCTGTTTGCGGATCCCGGCCTCGTCGAGGCAGCCTGGGCTGAGTTCCGATTGGGCCAGTGAGTAGAGGGTTCGTCCGCCACGGCCGAGCCGGAGCATCGGCCAAGGGTCCGTTAGGTGGCGTTTGCTACGATGCCCCTGGCGCCCCGCTGGACGATGGGATCGAACCGGCGGCGACCTAGTCGTGCACGGCT
>JBBQMH010000046.1:0-19024 GCA_038328755.1 Candidatus Limnocylindrales bacterium | reverse complement strand
TCGTCCACGGAGAGGATTCCCTCGAACGAGGCGGTGATGACCCCCTGCCGGTCGACGACGAAAACCCACGGCTCCGAGAGGAGACCCCAGTCGGTCACGGCCGGGACGATCTGGAGATCGCCGTTGGCGTCGAGGACCGGGGTCAGCGACCCGTCCTGGAAGGTGAGCTCATAGGGTTCGACCGCGATGAAGGCGACGGTCGGAAAGTCAGCCGCCAGCGGTTTGATCCGATCAAGTGTCGGCCCGCATTGAGCCGACGCACAGAACTTCGGTGTTGCGAAGACCAGGACGAACGGCTGGTGCGCCGCTAGCGCGTCCTTGACCGAGGTCGAGTAGAAGGCGGGGTCCGGACTCGTGTCGGTCGAGATCCTTGCGATGTCGCCGCCAACCGACGCGAGCGTCATCGTGTCCGAGGCAGGGGCCAGATCGCCGACCCGCTTCACCGGCGAGCTCGTGGCGACATCGAACGTCATCCGGATCGTCTCGGGGGTGGCCCCGGCGACCGACGTCGTGAATTCCGCGCCCCATGTGCCGGCTTCCGGGAACTGAACGTTGGCGTAGTAGAAGCCGCGCTCGTTCTCGATTCCCCAGACGAATGTCGCCGTCTCGGTCTGGGTCGGCTTTGAGCCATCGCGGCCGAGGTCGAAGAGCGCGACGCTCACGGTGCGATCCGGTTTCGCGACCGGTCGATTCGTGGCGTCGACGAAGGTGAACAGCATCCGGTTGTCCCCGCAGGTCAGGGACAGTGCACTGTTCACGATTGCGGGGAAGACCGACGGCGCCTGCTGAGCGGTCGACCAGCCTTCCTGGTTGGCGGGTGGTGCTGGCGCGGCGGCGCAGCCGGTGTCCGGGGAAGTGGCCGGTCCGGACCCGGTGGCGGTCGGGCTGCCCGCGGGTGGCGTCGCTGCGCCGCCGCCACAGGCCGAAAGGAGGAGTGGGATGACAACGGCGAGGGCCACGTGGCGCGGAATGAAACGCATGACGAGAGCGTAGGGCGAAGCCCGAATCCGCGCCGGATACTGCGCCGCGTAGAATGGCGCCGCCCGTCAGCGCCTTTCACCCGGGAGTCCCGTGACCCGATTCCAGCGCCTCGCCGCCGCCACGGTCCTGACCACGCTCATCCTGGTCACGATTGGTGTCATCGTCCGGGCAACCCAATCCGGGATTGCCTGCCCCACCTGGCCGGGCTGTTTCCCCGGGCAGTTCCTGCCGGGCCTCGACGCCGACTATCACGTCTGGCTGGAATGGATCCACCGGACGGTTGCCGCCGTCATCGGCTTTCTCATTCTCGGCATGGCCGTCCTCGCGGTGCTCGACCATCGAGACCGGAAGTCGATTCTGTGGCCGTCCGTGTTCGCGGTCGGGCTCGTCGCGTTCCAGGCGTATCTCGGGCGAGAAACGGTCCGGCTCGGCAATTCGGGGGAGAGCGTCACGGCCCACCTCGCGGCAGCGATGGCACTGATCGGAGTCCTGGTCTACCTCCTGATCCGATCGAGCTACCCGGCGCGGCTGCCAGCCCGGGGCGGCAGTCAGCGATTCACCTTGCTGGCTGCCTTCGGTGCGGCGGCCACCTTCGCGCTCCTCCTCTTTGGCTCGAACGTCACGGCGGTCAACGCCGGGCTGGTGTTCGTCGACTGGCCCCTCATGTCCGGCGGACTCTTCCCGTTCGACTCGACCACACCCGCCGATGTCGCCGCCCTCTACACCACCCACGCCCTCCACCGGTACGTCGCAGCGGTCGTCCTCTTCGTGCTGCTGGCGGTGGCGGTCGCGGCGCGGCGCGTCCAGCCCGTCAACGGCCGGCGAGCCGCTCTGGCAGCCGGCATCCTGGCTCTGTACCTGGTCCAGGTCGTCATCGGTGGGCTCCAGGTCCTGACCCTCCTGTCCGCCTGGTCGCAGACGCTCCACGTGGCGCTCGGGGCCATCATCTGGGGCGCTGCGGTCGCGCTGGCGGTGTCCGCCTACTACGGAGCGCGGCTGGAGCCTGCGGGCGCGGGAAGATCTGGTGGCCCCGGCAGGGGAACGGCGCACAGCGACGATGCGCCGACGGCGGCTGCGAGCTCCCCCCCGCCGGGCAGTTCGAGCACCCGGGCGACGATCCGCGCCTACGTCGCGCTGACCAAGCCCCGCATCATCGAGCTCCTCCTGGTGACGACCGTCCCGGCGATGGTCCTCGCGACGCGCGACGTCCCGGGGATCCAGCCACTCGACTGGCTCCGGATCACTGTCTGGACCCTGATCTGCGGCACCCTTGCCGCCGGTGCCGCCAATGCGATCAACCAGTACCTGGATCGTGATATCGACGAGCGAATGGCTCGTACCCGTCGGCGGCCCCTCCCGGCCGGCGATGTGACGCCGGAGCGAGCCATGGTCTTCGGGATCGTGCTGGCGGTGGTTTCGGTTGCGCTGATGGCGTTCTACGTGAACCTGCTGGCGGCGTTCCTGACGTTGCTCGCCATCGCGTTCTACGTCGTCGTCTACACCATGATGCTGAAGCGCAACACGCCCCAGAACATCGTCATCGGCGGCGCCGCCGGGGCCCTGCCGCCGGTCATCGGCTGGGCCGCCGTAACGGGCAGCGTGGGCCTGCCGGCGATCATGCTGTTCCTCCTGGTCTTCTACTGGACCCCGCCGCATTTCTGGGCACTGGCCCTGCGGATCAAGGGCGACTACGCGGCGGCAGGCGTCCCGATGCTGCCGGTGGTCCATGGGATCGCGGAGACCAGCCGCCAGATCGCGCTCTACACGATCCTCCTCGTTGCGATCTCCCTGATCTTTGCCGTCGTCGCCCAGATGGGTGCGATCTACTTCGCGACTGCCGTGATCCTTGGCGCGATGTTCCTGTGGCGGGCATTCGTCCTGTGGCGTCAGGGCTCGGCAGCTGAGGCATCCACGGCCCAGGCAATCCGCCTGTACCGCTTCTCCATCAGCTACCTGACGCTGCTGTTCGTGGCGGTCGCGGTCGACGCAGTCCTGGTCCTGCCGATCGGCTGATCCGGCACCGGGCCTCAGCCCGCGAGTTCGATCTCAGCCAGGATCGGTTCAATTGACAGCGGCCGGCCGAGAAACGCGAGGAGAAGGTCCCGCGGCGCCTGCGCCCCACCATGCACGAGCAGGTTCCGGGACACGAATGCGTACCATCCGGGGTCACCGCCCGCCCAGTCGCCACGCACCTCGCGAATCCGGGCGCGCACGGCGGAAACCATGATCGCCCCGAGCGCGTAGTTGGCCAGATAGCCGGGGCCATCGATGAGCTGGCCACGCCCGGCCCACCAGGACCATTCGGGATGCCCCCGGATCCCGAGATCGCGCTCGACGATTTCTGCCCAGGCTTCGTTCGGAGATCGGTCCGGATGACGGTGCACCTCGATCTCGAAGAGGGTCCAGGCCACATCGAGCATCACGCCCCCGAAGCGGGCGGTCGCCGAGTCGCGCACTGAGACCTCCACCCCGAGGTGCTCCCGCAGGAAGGCTGGCTCATGCACGGTCCAGCCGACGACGTCCGCCACGGCCTCGACGAAGGCGGTCTGGTCGGGTGGCCAGGCGAACAGGGCTGGCCGGGTCCGGATGGCCGCGTAGTGCAGGGCGTGGCCGCTCTCGTGGAGCAGCTCCTCGAGGTTCCCGATGCCACCCTCGGCGTAGGTGGCAAACACCCACGGCCGGGCCGCTACCCATGCCTCGCCCTGCCGGCTGGCCGCATCCTCCGTCACGGTGAACGCGGTCGGGATCAGCGGCCGGCCTGGTCGCGGGAAGATGTCATACCCGATCCGCAGGCGGTCCGGATCCGCCCCGATGGACTGCAGATGGGCGTCGTTGATGGATCTGAGCCGCGGGACGGGGATCTCCGCGTCGAGTCGTCGCGCCAGGCCACCGACGACGAATCGGTAGTCCCAAGGTTCGATGAGGCCCGACCCGAGGGCCAGCGTCCGGTAGGCACCGAGGAGCCGTCGGAGCATCGGTTCCACCGCGTCGGGGTCCAGCCCGAGTGCCGCGGCGTTTGCCGCGATCGGCGAGCCCTCGCGCTGCCACGTCGCTGCAGACTCAGCCACGAGCCGGCGGTACGGGCTGGTTGGGCCGTCGTCCGCGTTGAGGCGGCGCCACGCGCCGTCCATCGCAAGGAACAGCCGGTGCCGGACTGCTGGGTCCAGCTCGCGTGCAAGTCGGCCCGAAATCGTCAGGCGGTCCAGCCGCTCGTCGCCCACTTCGACCGTCGCCATTGCCTCGCCCCAGTCCTCGAACGTCGACCGCCGAAGCGACTGCATCGAGGTCGAACCAGCGGCATCCCCGAGGACCGCTGCCGCGGCCTCGTTGGCAAGGTGGATGCCGTCGAGCGGCTCTGCCCAGGCATCGAGTTCCGGCAGGCTCGCCGTGAGGTTCTGGAACGCCGCCCGGTCTCCTGGGCCGAGGTCCGACCAGTTATTGGCGTCGAGGGTTCGAGCCAGGGAACGCCGTGCCGCGACCAGGCGCTCCTCGAGCGCCGTGTCATCGTCGTCGCTGACTCCCCGGTGATGGCCGACCATCCAGGCGCCCCAGGCTTCGAGGAACGCGGTGTAGACGTCCTCGAGCTGAGCGAAGTGCGGATCCTCGGTGAACTGCATCGTCATATCGTAGCCAGCGAACCGGCGCACCAATCTCCGCGTGCTGGCACACTCCGCCCATGCACCTCCACTTCCTCGGAGCCGCGGCCACGGTGACGGGCTCGCGGTTCCATCTGACCACCGAGCGAGCGAGCATCCTGATCGACTGCGGGATGTTCCAGGGATCTCCCGACGAGCGGATCCGGAACCGTATTCCGCTGGGCTTCGATCCCTCGAAACTCGACGCGATCCTGGTGACCCACGCCCACCTCGACCACTGTGGGTTGCTCCCCCTGGCAGTCAAGATGGGCTTCAAGGGACCGATCCATCTCACGCCCGCGACGGCCGAACTCGCTGAGCTCGTCCTGCTGGACAGCGGCCGGCTCCAGGAGGAGTTCGCCAAACGTGGCACTCGCTGGGAGTCACGCCACCCGGATGAGGCGATCAAGGAGGATCGGGTCGAGGCTCGGCAGTACGCCGACGCCGTGAACCTCGCAGCGGAACAGGACGCCACCGGCGGTCACGGCGCTGACGGTGAAGGCCCCGATGCCCCGTCTACGCACCCGACCCGTCCGCTCCGCTTCGCGACCGGCTCGGTCCAAACGGGCGAGCACGTCGAAACCACGATCGAGCCCGCCAACGGACGGAAGAACGACTCCGCGGCGAGCGCGACCGACGTCGCGCTGGGCGACCAGGAGCTGATCATCGATCTCGACGCCCCGCTGTACGGCGAACGCGATGCCGCGGCGGTGCTTGCGCACTTCCAGGAGGTCGGATACGACGACGAGATCGAGGTGGCGCCGGGCATCCACGCGACGTTCCTCGATGCGGGCCACATTCTCGGCTCGGCGATCATCCGGCTGCGAGTCCAGGACAAGCCCGGGGCTGATGAGCGGATCCTCGTCTTCTCGGGCGATCTGGGGCGGACTGAGGCCCCGATCCTGAAGGATCCCTCGGTCCTGACCCGGGCCGACTACGTCTGTGTCGAATCGACCTATGGTGGCCGCGAGCACGAGCCGACAGCGGAGGCGCTGAAGATCCTGGCCGAGGCCGTCCGCGAGGTGGAGGCGAGCGCCGGCGTGCTGCTCATTCCATCGTTTGCGATCGGTCGAACCCAGGAGATCGTCTGGCAGCTGGACCGTCTGATCGAGTCCGGGGAGATCCCCCAGCTGCCCCTCTATCTCGATTCGCCGATGGCCTCCAAGGCCTCCGATGTCTACCGACGCCACACCGAGGTCTACGACGAGGCGACGGCGGAGCTGTTCCGGTCGGGCGATTCTCCGATCGACTACCCAGGCCAGATCGTGACCAATCGGTTCGAGGACTCCAAGGCCATTGCCAAGGCGCCGCGGCCGTACATGATCGTTGCCTCCAACGGCATGCTGACCGGTGGCAGGGTCGTGGGGCACCTTCGCGAGCTGATCGATGACCCGACCGCGACCCTCCTGTTCGTGGGGTACCAGGGCCGGAATACGCTCGGGAGCCATCTCCAGGCCGGGGCGAAGACGGTCAAGCTGGATGGCCAGGTTCGGCAGGTACGCTGCCGGATCCGGTCCATCAACGGTTTCTCGGCGCATGCCGATGAGCCGGGCCTGCTCGCCTGGGTCGGTCGATTCGGTGAGGGTCTCAAGAAGGGTGAGCCGGGATTTCCGCGCCAGATCTTCCTGGTCCACGGTGACCCGGAAGCCCAGCAGGCGTTGGCGCCCAAGGTCACGGCCCTCGGGTTCGATGTCCACGTTCCGATCTGGCACGAGCGCTACGAACTCGCCTGACAGCGGGCCGCGCTATAGCCGCTGGTGGACCGATCCCGGTACACTCAGCGCCTGATGAAGCTCCTTGTCGCGTTCGTTCAGGAAGCCGACGCCGTGGCCGTGTCCGAGGACCTGCGGAGTAGCGGGCATCGTTTCACCCGGATCCCCTCCGTTGGTGGGTACCTCGAAGAGGCGAACTCGACCTTCGTCCTGGCCGTCGCCGAGGATCACCTCGACGACGTCCTCGCGTCGTTCGAGCGCAGTTCACAGGCCCGCGAGCTTGAAATGCCGCTGAGTCTGCGCGACCGCCTCGAGGACTGGCGAGCCGCCACCGTCCGCCACGGCGGCGCCACGATCCTGATCACGGATCTGGAGCGAATCCACCAGACCTGATGGTGGCCGCGGGTCCGCGTGCGCGCTAGCGCCGATCAGCCGCGGCCGCGCGGCCTCGTGCGGGCGGCGATTCGTTCGATCGTACCCGTCCAACCCGGATCGAATGGTCGACCCGGTGCATCCAGGTCCATCGTGACCGGAGCGTGATCCGACGGCGTTGGCGGCCCCTTGCGGGCCTCCCGATCGACCTCGGCCCAGATGACTCGATCGGCCACCGGCCCGGTCGCGTACAGCAGATCGATCCGCATCCCTTCGTTCCGATGGAACATGCCGGCCCGATAGTCCCACCAGGAGAAGCGACCGAGGGCCGGCTGGACGAGCCGGTAGGCGTCGACGAGGCCCCACTCCCGAAGCCGTGCCAGGGCCGCCCGCTCGGCTGCGGAGACGTGCGTCCCACCATGGGCCGCCACGGCGTCCCAGACATCGTCGTCCGACGGGGTGACGTTGTAGTCGCCTCCCAGCACGAGCGGCTCGGTGGGGGAGCGGGTCTCGGTGAGCCAGCGCGACAGCCGCTCGAACCAGCGCAGCTTGCCCTCGTAGAACGGCGATCCCACGATCCGCCCGTTCGGGGCATAGAGTGAGGCGACGCGAACGCCGCCGCAGACCGCGGAGACCATCCGGGCCTCATCGAACGGATCGAAGTCGTCCTCCGTCGTGGCGATGGTCGCGCCGGAGCTACTGTCCCGGACTTGACCGTCGCCGAAGTTGGTGATGACGTCCTCGGCGCCGACCCGGGTGGCGATGGCCACCCCGTTCCAGCGTCCCTCGCCATGGTGGACCAGGTCGTAGCCCAGCATCCTGAAGGGCATGATCGGGGCATCGGCGTCGGACAGCTTCGTCTCCTGGAGCAGCAGAACGTCAGGCTCCGCGCGCTCGAGCCAGTTCTGGACTGCGTCCATCCTGGCCTTGAGGGAGTTGACGTTCCAGGTGGCGATCCGCATGGGGCGTGGGGCCTAGTACCGCCGGCCGCGCTGCCGGGCAAGGTCGAACGTGGCCGTGTCCGCGACGGCCATCACGGCCATCGTTCCTGCCTGGACCGGGTCGCTGACAACGAGATCGGCGACAGCGGCCGTCGAGCCGACCATGTTGAGACAGATGATCGGGATGCCCTGCTCGCGGAGCTCGCGGGCCGCGTTGGTGATGTCGCCACCCATGATCGCGCCGGCCAGGACGAGGAGCCGGGCGCGCGGCAGATCGGCCACCGCGCGGACCGCCGCCGCGATCTCCTTCTCACCGACGAGGGCGATGGTGTCCACCGAGATCCGTTCGCCGCGGAGGTTGTGGCGGTCGGCTTCGCTGACGGCCCCGAGGGCGACCTGCGCTACCTGTGCGCCACCGCCGATGACGATGACCCGCTTGCCGAAGATCCGGTCGAGCGACCGCGTCAGGCGATGGGCGCGAACGCCTGATGTTCCGTGCAGCACGCGGACGAGACGCTCCTCATCGAGGCCTTCAACCTCGATCTCGATCTCGACCGCGCCTTCCGGCGCCGCGTCGGGCTCATCGAGGCGACGGACCGTCGACAGCGTCCTCAGGACCCCGCCGGCTGCGCCGAGCCGCTCGATCAGGGCGGGAATCGCCACGCTCGGGTCGTCCACGATCGCTCGCGCGGCGACCGTGGTGGGAAGGTTGGGGCGTCGGGCCATATGGCGAGCGGCTCGCGAGCCGTCAGCGGGTCCGAAGGTCGGAAACGCTCATCTGGTGCGGATCCGTGCCGCCCGAGGCATCGTGCTCCTCGTATGGCTGATCGAGCGCCTTGAACGCCTCGCGAGTGGCCGCCGGGTCCGACGTCGTCAGCATCAGCGCCCCGTCGGTGTCCTCGGCCACGCCGACGATCCCGGTGATGTTGACCGATCGCTCTCCGAGGGCAGCCGCAACCCGGGCGAGCGATCCCGGGCGATCGTCCAGATGAACCGTGAACCAGACCGACAACGGACACCTCCTGTTCCGCTGATGGTAGCGGACCCGCTACGCTTCGCCCCGATGTCCCTACCGGCTCTTGCCTACCGAATCATCGGCCGTTTCTCGGTTTCCCGGATCGACCGATCGCTCCATCCCTTCCTCTACCGACTGACCGGCGGGAGGGGTGTCCTGGGTCGCGTCCTGGGCTGCGAGATGCTGCTGCTGACGACGAGGGGGCGGCGAACGGGAAAGCCACGCACCGTGGCGCTGTTTGCCTTTCCCGTTGATGAACCGGCGAATTCGTGGGCCGTCATCGGGTCGCGCGGAGGGAGCGGCGGCATCCCCAGCTGGTATCGGAACCTCGAAGCCGTCCCGGACGCCGAGATCCAGGTCCGCCGTCAGCGTCGGAGCGTCCGGACCCGCGAGATCTTCGACGAGGCGTACGAGGCCGTCTTCGAGCAGGCGGCCCTGGTCTATCCCGGGTACCGCCTGTATCGAGCCGAGGCGTCGCATCACATCCCGATCGTCGTGCTCGAGCCCGCGGTCGGACAGCTCGCGGCCGGATGAGTCCCGCTGGCGGAGGGGCATCGCAGCATGGGCCGCCGGCTGCCGGCCCCGTGATCCAGGTCTTCGGCCGCGAGGATTCGTCAGACACCAGGGCCGCGCTCCGGTTCTTCAAGGAGCGGCGATTGACCATCCAGTTCATCGACCTGCGCCACAAGCCGATCGCCGCGGGCGAGTTCCGCCGGTTCGTCGACCGGCTCGGCCCGGTGGCGCGGGCGGACACGACCGGTCGACCCTGGGCAGACCTCGGACTCGGCTACCTGAAGGTGGAGCCGGCCGAGTTGGCGGACCGGCTCCTCGCCGACCAGCGACTCCTTCGCCTGCCGCTCGTCCGAATCGGCAATGGCGTCGCCGCTGGACGCGACGAAGGAGCCTGGCGAACGCTCCTGAGCAGCCAGCGCTCCTGAGCGGCTAGCGCTGCGCGGGGGTCGATCCGCGCACGATGAGCGCGGCTCCCAGCAGCACGAACGCTGCGCCGATCACGATCCATTTCGGATCGCCGATCATGAAACTGTTACCGGCGGTCAGGAGTCCCAGGCCCTGCAGGATCCAGATCAGGCCCGAGAAACCGACGGCGATCCCGAGGGTCCTCTGGAGCGGTGAGCGCCGCCGAATTGGCGGCCGGAACTCCGGCTGACGCGGGTCGAGTGGGGAGCCGTCGGAACCTGGGTCGTTACGCGTGGCCATCGGGTCTCGTTGGTCGCTCATCGGGGTAGGATGCATCGTCTCGTCCGCGGGCGGGAAAAGCAGCAGGAGGTCCAGCGCGTGGCGAACGGCGAGCACCCTGACGAACCCAGCACTGACCATCGACGCATCGGCCGGCTGACATACGGCCCTCGCGCCGCGGGGCGCCTGCATTCCGGCGACCCGACGATGACCGCGGACCGCAAGCTGCTGGAGCCCCCGGCGCGTCCGTCGTTCCTGAACACGGATCCATGGCGAGCGCTGCGCATCCTGGCCGAATTCGTCGAGGGCTTCGATGCTCTGGCCACGCTCGGGCCCGCGATCACCGTCTTCGGTTCTGCTCGGGTCGGGCACGACTCGCCCGTCTATGCCACGGCCCGCGAGATCGGGCGCCTGCTGGCCATCGAAGGCTATACCGTGATCACCGGCGGCGGGCCCGGCGCGATGGAGGCGGCCAATCGTGGCTGCCAGGAGGGCGGCGGGCTGTCCGTCGGCTGCAACATTGAACTGCCCCACGAGCAGAGCATCAACCCCTACGTCGATCTCGGCGTCGAGTTCCGGTACTTCTTCGCCCGCAAGACGATGTTCGTCAAGTACGCCGACGGCTTCGTCATTCTGCCCGGTGGATTCGGCACGATGGACGAACTGTTCGAGGCGCTGACGCTCATCCAGACGGGCAAGATCCGGCACTTCCCGATCGTGCTCATCGGGACCGAGTTCTACGGTGGGCTGCTGGACTGGTTGCGGGGCCGCCTGGTGGCCGACGGAATGATCGGCCCGGGAGACGTCGATCTGATCGCAGTCACCGATGACCCGAACGAGGCAGTCGAGATCATTCGCCGAAGCGCACGCCCACGCGGACAAGCAGGCGACACCTCGGACTGATCCGACTCGCGCCTATCCGGGGACCGCGACCTCGACCTGGCCATCGACAATTCGGACCGGGTAGTAGCGAAATCGTCGGACCCGCGTGAGCCGGCGTGCCTCCGCCTTTCGACCCGGGACATCCGGTTTGGACTCGCGGCCACCGGGCGTCCAGCTGGCATGGTCTGCGCCGTCGGCGTCGAGCCCGCCCGTCGTCGGCATCTGAACGACGTCACCGGTCGACAGATCGAACCGGCCCTCGTGCAGCGGGCAGGCGACGATGCACCCGTCGAGTTCGCCCAGGCTGAGCGGCGCCGCCATGTGCGGGCAGCGATCATCCACGGCGACGATCCCCACGCTCGTATGCGCGATGAGGACATCGACGTCTCCGAAGGTCACCCGACGCATCTCGCCGGGGAGCAGGTCGGCAACCGCGAGAGCCGGCGCCCACGATGAGGCGGACGCGCCCGGGGCGGTGAGATGGGTTGGGAATGGTGCGGGCGTGGGAACTGGGGAGCGAGTCATGCCAGCGGAGGGTACCGCAGCGGCCGGCGGGCGCCCTTGATCCCGGGACGGCGGCCGGGGCCCACGTTAGCGGACCCCGGAGCCAGTGCGGACAGCCCTAGATGGCGATCGCGGGCTCGGGTGCGTGATCGCCCATCGTCTTGCGCAACGGGATCTCGTGCATGAACAGGGCGAACAGGAAGGCGAGGATGGTTGCCCCGGCGGCCAGGTAGAAGGTGTGGGCGATGGCCAGGCTCATCGCGTTCGCGAACGCCTGATCGAACTGGGGTACGAACGGCGCCAGGAACCCCTGGGCCTCGGGCGGGGCACCCTTGAGGATTGCCTGGCCAAAGCTCTGGCCGACGCCCGTCTGGTTGTTGAGATCCAGCCCGGTGCCGTTCTGGAGCGCCCCGTTGAAGGCACTCTGGAATTGCTGGACGAATGGCTGGGCCTGAGCCGGAACCTGGGCGGCCATCGACTTGAAGACCGTGTCCGTCTGGGCGGGTAGCTCGTCGGTCAGGCCCTGCCCGAACAACGTACCGGCGATCGCCAGGCCGACGGAGCCACCAATCTGGCGGAAGAACGTCAGGTTGCTGGTGGCCACCCCGAGCTTCGCGAATGGGACGGCGTTCTGGACGATGATCGTGAAGACCGACAGGGTCGGTCCGATGCCGAGGCCCGCCACGAACATCCACAGGAACAGGGCCGGGTACTCCGTATCGGCGCGGAGTTGGGTCATCAGGGTGATCCCGACCGTCATGGCGATGAGGCCCGACAGGACGATGGCCTTGTACTTGCCCGTCCTCGAGACGAGCGCACCGGCGATGATCGAGCTGCCGATGAGGCCGATCAGCATCGGGAAGATCAGGTAGCCGGAGGCTGTTGCCGTCTCGTTGCGGACGACCTGGAACCAGCGGGGCAGGAAGATGATCGCCCCGAAGAACCCGAAGCTCACGAAGAACGTCGACATGATCGATGAGACGTAGGTCCGATTCCGCCACAGGTCGAGCGGCACGATCGGCTGCTTCGCCTTCGACTCGATGAACACGAAAACGGAGCTGAGGAGCAGACCGATCGCGATGAAGCCACCGACGAACGCATCGCCCCAGTCGCCGGACTGCTTGTTCGTCAGGCCCACGAGGAGGAACCCGATCGCCACGGTGAAGACGGCGGCCCCGAGGTAGTCGAGGTGGCGTGAGGTGTCGGATCGCTTGATCGTCGGGAGCAGCTTCCAGATGACGGCCAGGCTGATGACCCCGACCGGGAGGTTGACGAAGAAGATCCAGTGCCAGCTGACGTTGTCCGTCAGGAACCCGCCGAGGCCTGGGCCGATCAAGAACGAGATCCCGAAAACGGCACCGAAGAGGCCCTGGTATTTTCCACGCTCGGCCGGTGTGAAGAGGTCGCCGATGACGGCGAGGGCGATCGGGAACAGTGCTCCGGCACCGAGGCCCTGGATGCCGCGGAACAGGATCAGCTGCCACATCTCCTGGCTCAGACCGGAGAGCGCAGAGCCGATCATGAACAGCGAGATGCCGATCATCAGCATCGGCCGGCGACCGTAGATGTCGGACAGCTTGCCGTAGAACGGGACCGTGATCGTGCTCGTCAGGAGGTAGATCGTCACGACCCAGGTGTACAGGTCGTTGCCACCGAGATCGGTGACGATCCGAGGCAGTGCCGTCCCGACGATCGTCTGATCGAGGGCAACGAGGAACAGGCCCAGGAGGACGGCCCCGAGAATCTCGAGTTTCGCTCGATGACTCAGGGCGAGCGCCGGATCCTCGGCGACCGTCGGGGTCTCAGTGACCTCGACCGGAAATGACTCCATCAGTGCGTTTCCCTTCCAACGTGCTCCGCATCGTGCGGATGATCATGTCCGGTCCCGAAATCGGGCCCGAGTTCTGCCGTAACGGCCGCGCGGATGTCATTGAGCGCCCCGGCGACGCGCTCGAGCTGTGGTCGGTCGAGGTGCCGGAGAATGCTCTGCAGGCGGTCCTGCTTGATCGCCTCCATGGCATCGAGTGCCTGGCGTCCGCCCGGGGCGAGATGGACCAGCACGACGCGCCGGTCATCGGCCACCCGCTCACGTTCGACGAGGCCACGCTTGTCCATCCGGCCGACGATCCCGGTTGCGTTGCTCATCGAGACGTCGAGGAGGTCAGCCACATGGCTCATGTGCAGCGCGCCGTGGTGCTCAAGCAGCCACAACACGTGCATGTGCGTCATGCTCACGCCGGACTTCACGAGGCGGCCAGTGCCGGCGCAGCGGAATCCCGCGATCATGTCGTGGACCGCGGCCGCGAGGTCGGCGGTGTTCGTACCGGCGCCTGGATTGGTTGCGTCCGAGTCGATAGTTTGCATGAAGTAAATAATTTAGCAGTCAACGACCAGCGGGTCAAGCAGGCTGTTTCGATGGCAGCAAACGGAGGCAGCTCATGCGTTTCGCACTGATGATCGAGGGCCAGCAGGGCCTGTCGTATGCCGACCAGCTGGCTGTGGCCCTTCGAGCCGAGTCGGCCGGGTTCGAGGCGTTCTTCCGAAGCGACCATTACGCGAGTTTCCCGGGCCCGTCCGACGCTCCGACGACCGATGCATGGACCGCACTGGCCGGTCTCGCCCGCGAAACGGAGCGGATCATGCTCGGCACGCTCGTCAGCCCGGTCACGTTCCGTCATCCGGGCTCGTTCGTGAAGGTTGTCACCACCGTGGACGAGATGAGCGGCGGACGGATCGAGGTCGGCGTGGGGGCCGGCTGGAACGAAGAGGATCACCTCCCACTCGGACTCTCGTTCCCGGACATCACCACCAGGGCGGACCTGATGGAGGATCAGCTGGCGCTCCTGCACGGCCTCTGGACGGAGCCCGATGGCTGGACGTTTTCGGGTCACCAGGTCAAGGTGGAGGGCGGCTTCCTTCGGCCGAAGCCAGTCGCCACCGAGGGGCGGCCGACGGCGCCAAATGGTGCGGTTCGGCCGCGAATCATCATGGGAGGCCAGGGGTCACCCCGTGGACTCCGCCTCGCCGTGCGCTATGCGGACGAGTTCAACCTGGACTCGGCCTCGCCCGAGCAGGCGAGAGAGAAGTTCGCCAAGCTCGACGCGACCTGCCGAGTGGCGGGGCGAGATCCGGAAACGATCGTCCACTCGGTGATGGTCGGGACGGTGATCGGTGCCACTGAGGCCGACGTGGCCAGGCGCCGCGAAGCCCAGCTGACGGCGCTCGGGATCACGGGCGAAGATTCCAGTGCCTGGTTCGAGGCCCGCAAGGACGAGTGGATCATCGGCACACCCGATGAGGCGAGGGCAATGGTCGGCCGCTTCGCCGATGCCGGCGTCGAGCGCCTGATGCTCCAGGATCTCCTGCCCCGGGACCTCGAGATGGTGGACCTGATGGGTGCGGAGCTGATCGGCCGGAGCTGACGTCGCCGGCGGTCAGCCGTCGCGCCGGAACGTCAGGTCGGTCCGGAGGTGGATGGCGGCCCCCGTCTCAAGCCAGCGCATGCCGTATGGCTCTCCGCCGAGAAGGCGTCGCAGGCCCTGCGGCGCGTGTGTCTCAGGCTCCACCGCTACGATGCCGTCCGCTCGTGGGCTGGCGGCCACGATGCACAAGCCAGAATCCGATGTTGCGCGGAGGGTCGCCACGATCCCGAGCTCCGGCCATCGTAATCCGACTTCGCCACCCTCCGGATCCGGCCAGGTGGCATCCAGCCCGATGGCCATCGGGCGCACCTCGCGCAGGTCCAGCGAACCGCGCACCGGCTCGAACTGTGCTCCTGGGTCAACGTTCGACGGCAGGACCGTCGATGAGTCGATACGGACTTCGACAGGACCCACGAACCACGGATGGATCCCGAGGCCGCCGGGCATCGGGCTCTCCCCGAGATTGGTCAGCGTCTGGCGGATTCGCAGAGTCGCACCGTCGATCGTGAGCCCCAAGGTCGTCTCGTACGACCACGGCCACCCGTTGATGCCGCCGCGGGCGACGAACGAGCCGTCCGCGGTGACCGCCCACGGCGACGAGTGGACCTGCCCGTGGAGGGCGGTCGCCTCACCCGGATCCGCCGCAACGTCGATGACGCCGCTTCCGGCCTGCGTCGGCAGCGCGGCAATCCGGTTGCACCACGGAGCCATGACGTAGGCGCCCCAGAGGAATGGGTGGCTCAGATGAAGAGCAGGATCAGGCGGTGTCCGCAAGAGGTCGTGCCCGAAGACGCGCAGGCGATGGAGTCGCGCCCCGATCGCCGGAAGGACTTCGACCTCGATATCGCCCGCAGCCACGGTGACCGGCGAGAGGCGAGTGGCGGGCATGGTCAGGAGCCTGTGTCAGCCGGCCGCGTCGGCAGCTGCCAGGTAGCGGGGATCGTCGCGCCGGATCGGATCGGGGTTGACGCCCCTGGCGACGGCGAGCTGTTCCGTCAGCCGCTGTAACGGGATGGCCGTCCCGAGGAGCGCGGCGATCGCGTCGGTGAGCTCCGGGGCCTCCGGGACGAGGATCCTGCCCGCTGGGCTGAGCGCGGGATCGATTTCCTCGGCGACGATCGGAGTCGTGATGATTCCGGCCCGGAGGCCGAGTTCTCGGCAGGCCCGGAGGACCCCGATCCCGCGGGCGGTCCTCGGTCCTCGGGCCGCGGCGTCCGTGAGGATCAGGACCAGGCCCGTGGCCGAGTCGACACCCGCGAGGTGCCCATGGAGCATGGTCTCGAGATCTCGCATGGCCGCAGGTAGGTGGGCCCCCTCCTCGACCTTGAGGGTGAGCTCCCTGGCTGCAATGCGATCCGCCCCACTGCCCACGACCAGCAGGCGGTCGACGCTCTGCAGGTGATCGGCCATCGCCGTGATCGCCTTCGTCGTCGGGGCCGAAAGGCTCGCCGCAAGGAGCGAAGAGGCCACGACGGGATCGACCACCAAGCCGCTGATCCTGGCTCCGATCGCCGCTGCCACGAGGATGGGTGAGAGGTAGCCGACCGTGTGGCACCAGCTCTGGTCCATCTCCTCGGTCGAGACGACGATGTCGGCGACCGAGGCGCCCGGAGAGCCGGCGGCGGCCGTGATGAGCGCGACCGTGGACCCAGCGTCGCGAGCGGCGGACAGCGCCCGGTTCGTCGCCCAGGACCCGCCTTCGTGGCTGACCCCGATGACGACGGCGCCCGGTCCGCCCAGGACTGGTTCGAGCGACCCCTCCAGAGCCTGGACGGCCAGTGGCGAGCCGCCCAGACCGAGCGTGGCGGGCAGCCCCGCCGCTCGATGTGCCTCTCGCAGGATCTCGGCCACGGCCAGCGCGCCGTGCTCGCTGGTACCGCAGCCGACGATGAGGACGGGTTTCCCGTCGCGCGCGGCCGCTCGAACGGCGTCCGCGAGACGGGCTACCGGCCCATCGGGCTCAGCCAGGCGCGCCAGGATCCGCTCCGCGAGGACGGGTTCGGCCTCGATCATTTCGGTCATGTGAAACGGCGCCCCTGCCCGGGCGCTGGGCATCGGCGAGCCCTCCCATCGGTCCGGAGCCGGCGGGAGCGGTTGAGACGCGCTGGTTCGATGGTCATCCATGGGAGGAGCATACCGAGCGACGACCGAAGCGATCAGCGCTTCAGCGGGCGGGCTTCAGCGGGGCGGTGGTGGCGAGTCGATCCGACCGATCCGTCCAGGCGGGCCGTAGCGGAACCAGGCGTTCCCGACGAGGCGATCGACGGGGACCGGACCGAAGCGGTCCGAGTCGATCGGCGGGCCAAACCCGGCGGCCTCAGCCACCTCGCGCGTCGCATCGGCGGTCAGCCAGGCCTCGTCCTCGCGGATCACGATGTAGCCGCCGTTGAACGGGACGCGGGCGCCGCCGGTGGCGTAGACGCGCTTGATCGCGAGCTCGTCCGTTTCCGGCTCCCGGAAGACCACGAGGCTGCCGGCCTTTGGCCAGCGTCGGATCGTCGGGTTGACGAGGAGCCAGTCGCCGGGAGCGATCGCCGGCAACATCGACGCCTCGGCCACGATCACTCGCCATGGGCCCCGGATCCGCTCCCGGAGCCCCGCTGCCCGGACCGCCCCCGGACGTGCCGACGCCGGAGCGGGATCGGCCGGCTCCGGCGTCATTGAGCTGCGTCTGGTCGAAGGTCAGCCGGGCCGGCCGGCGACCCTCGTCTTTGCCGGCCCGCCGGTTGCCTTCCAGGCGGCATCGACCTCGTCGATCAATTCGAGCAACCGCTTGGCGTCGGCGAGATCGGTCGAAGCCTTGACCTTCGAGGCCTGCTTGGTGGCCTGCCAGAAGAGGTCGTGCAGGTTCGGGACGGTCTCGAGGTGCTCAGGCTTGAAGTAGTCGTGCCACAGGACGTCAAGGTGATGCTTGACGAGATCGGCGCGCTCCTCCTTGATGGCGATGGCCCGGGTCCGGAACCCCATGTCCTCGTTGGCTCCGTACTTCTCGACGATCCGGTAGCAGGACTCGGCTTCGATGCGGGCCTGCTCGGGATCGTAGACGCCGCACGGGAGGTCGCAGTGGCCGCGGACGGTGGTCTTCGGGGTCAGGGCTGAAACAAGTAATCGACGGATCGTCATGGCACTCCTCTGGGACGCTGGTGAGTCACAAAACTGTGTCCCCTGAGTCTCTGGAGGTCGGGTCAACCTGTCAAACGCCGTGGATCCGGACTCCCTCAGGGTCCTGGGGCTGCCACGGCGGCCCGGATCGAGGCCAGGACGGCATCCGAGACCGCCGCCGTCCCTCCGACGATCACTGCACGTCCGGGTGTGAGACGAAGGATCTGGGCCCCGATCAATGGCGGCAGCGCCAACGGGTTCGTGATGACCATCGGCGATCGGCTCGCCGCGGCCGCCGCAGCGCCAGCCAGCGCGTCGGGGAAGTTGAGCCCCGTGGCGGCGTAGATCACCGGTACACCGGGCGCGAAGGTCGCCGCCACTGCCGCGGATGTCGCGAATCGATCGCTTCCGGCGAGTCGGGTCATCGTGGCCCCGGGTACCACTGCCGCGATCGTCGCGGCCGCAGCATCGCTGACGATTCCGGTTCCACCGACCAGGACGATCTGCGTCGGCGCGAGGCGCAGGAGTTCAGCGAGGATGGCGTCCGGGATCCCGTCAGGTGGTGTCAGGAGAACCGGACCTCCGTCGCGGGCGGCGGCCGGAGCCGCCGATACCGCGTCGGCAAAACCGAGGCCGCCGGTGACGTAGACGATCGGCGCGCCTGCCGGGTACGTGGCCGCCGACAGGGCCACGGCCGTCGAGAAGCGGTCGGCCCCTGCGACCCTGGTGGCTCCACCGGGGGCGAAGGTTGCGAGATCGGCGAGTACGCCATCAGACACAGCGCCAGTTCCACCGACGACCACGATGCGGCCCGGCAGCAGCCTCGTGAGCTGGGCGGCCGTTTCAGGCGGGATGGAGGTGGGGGTCACCAGCAGGACCGGAGCCCCGGCAGCCCCGGCGGCCGCGGCGGCCGCGAGCGCATCCGGGAACTTGCCGCCGGTGGCGATGTACGCGACGCTGATGCCCGGCGCGTACGCATCCGCTGCAACGGCCGCGGTGGTGGCATAGCGGTCCGCTCCCGCGATCCTGACCGTTCCGAAGGCGCCGACGATGGCGCCCCAGAACAGGCTGGTTCCCCGGTCGTAGCCGAGCGTCCACATCCCGACGCCGGCGAGGCCCCGGGTGGTCGCGAGGCCGTACTTCGTGCGGAGCGTCGTGGCGTCGTCGTAGTACGTCTGCTTCCAGAGGCCCGTCGCCAGGTCCTGAATGGCAAACCACTTGGTGCCTTCGAGCTGGTCGTACGCGATCGATGTCCCGGGCG
>JBBQMH010000045.1:0-19240 GCA_038328755.1 Candidatus Limnocylindrales bacterium | reverse complement strand
ATCTTGAACACGCTGCCGGGTACGTAGCGACCCTGCGTCGCTCGCGGCAGGAGCGGAACGGCTGGGTCCGCCTGGAGTCGGGCGAACGCCGCGGTCCCCGTCGCGGGATTGGCGATGGCTGACGCATCGAAGGCCGGCGTGGAGGCCAGGACCAGCACTTCACCGGACCGGGGATCCAGCATCACAACCGCGCCGCGGTCCCCTCCGAGCGCCTTCACCGCCGCCTGCTGGAGACGCCCGACGAGGGTCGTCCGGATCGCCTGTGGTTCCAGCGCACTTGAGCGGAACTTCTTGACGAGATCCTGGACCGGATCGGGCGCGGTGACCCCGGACAGCTGGGCGTCGTAGGCACGTTCGAGACCCGCGGTCCCGAAGGATCGTGAGGCGTAACCGACCACGCCCGAGATCCAGGCGCCCGCATACCGCCGATACGGCTCCCCGTTGCCATCGACGACCGACCACGCGAGTCGAACACCGTCACGATCGGTGATCTCGCCCCGGACCACCCGGCGACTTGCTGCGATCACGGCAGCGTCATCGGGTGAGGACGACAGCTCGGCCGATCGGAACACCTGCCAGTACGCCGCCCCCGCGGCAAGTCCTCCAAATGCCACGGCCAGCGACAACGCCACCCGCATCAGGATCGCGCCGATCCCCGGGTGTGCGCCCCGCCCGGATGCCGATCGCCCGGTCGAGGCCCCGAGAGGACGGCTATCCGTCATGCCGGCGCCTCGAGACCTTCACGCACGCGCGGACGCTCCTGCCGATTGCCGGCCGCGGGTAGCTCGGGACCACGGTCCGACAGTGCGATGAGCAGCCCGATCACCACGCCACTCGTAACGAGGGACGAGCCCCCGTAGCTGATGAACGGCAGCGTGATACCGGTCAGCGGGATCAGCTTCAGGTTGCCGGCCGCGATGATGAAGGCCTGGACTCCGATGATCAGGCTGAGTCCGGTTGCGAGCAACGCCCGGAAATCATCAGCGGCCGAGGCGGCAATCCGGAACCCGCGTTCGATGACCACGAGGTAGAGGCCGAGGATTCCGAGGATCCCGACCAGCCCGAGCTCCTCGCCCAGCGCGGCAAATGGAAAGTCAGTGTGGAGCGCCGGGATCGGCAGAACCCCGCCCACCAACGGCAGACCAGCACCGAACCCGGTCCCAAGAAGTCCGCCGCGGGCAAAGGCGTGGAGCGCCTGGACGACCTGGTAGCCCGTCCCACTGGCGGTTGCGAAGGGGTCCAGCCAGATGTCAACCCGGATCCGGACGTGCGGGACCAACTGGTACAGGACAACGCCACCCGCGACGAAGGCCAGGAAGCCGAGCACGACAAACGAGGTGCGGGCCGTCGCCACGTACAGGAGCAGCAGGAAGACCGCGAAGAACAGGAATGCCGCTCCAAGATCCCGCTGGACGATGACGACCGCAAGGGCAATCGCCCACATGGCGATCATTGGTGCGAGATACGGAAGCGGGGGAAGCCGCAGCGGGCCGACGCGCGTCGATTCCTCGATCAGAAGGGGACGATTCTCGGACAGGTAGGCCGCCAGGAAGACCACGAGGATGATCTTGATCAGCTCTGACGGCTGCCCACTCAGTGGGCCGATCGACAGCGTCAGGCGCTGGCCGTTCACGTCGTGGCCGAACAGGAACGTCAGCAGGAGCAGCCCGATGCCGACGGCCGCCCAACTGTACTTGTACAGCCGCAGCCAGGCGTCGCTGCGGACGATTGCCCCGATCCCGGCCACGAGGCCGATCGACAACAGCAGCCAGACCAGCTGGGTTCGGCCAAGGCCGAGGCCACCCACGAGATCCTGCGGCAGCCGTTCCATCAGCAGGAGGCTGATCCCCCCGAGGAACCCGACGGTCGGAAGGAGGACCTGGTCCGTTCGGCGCCGCGACAGGACCAGGATCAGATGCGCGCTGAACAGGCCACCGATGAACCAGGCGAGCGCCACCGGGTCGGCCAGCCACATCGCTCCCGGCGAGGCTCCAGCGCTTCCGCCCGGGAGTCCCGCCCCGCCGCTCGCCCCCAGCGACGCGCTGCCCGCCCTCAGAGAAGCGCTGCCCGCCACGAGCGTCACGGCCACGACCAGCAGGAGGCCGAATTCCCGCCGCCTCCCCAGCGGACCGCGGTGGCCCCGCCCCACTGCGAGATCGCGGAGTGTCACCGGTGCGTGCGCTCGAGACGGAGGCGGACATTGCCGAACTGAAGCTCGTCGCCGAAGACCAGGGGGGCGATGCCCTCGACCGCGCTCCCGTTCACGTACGAACCGTTCGTCGATCCAAGGTCCTCGAGGTACCAGATCCGCCCGCGATAGGTCAGCGCGGCATGAAGATTCGAGACGAATTCATCGTCCAGCACGATCGAGGCATTCACATTTCGACCGAGGGTCGTGACGGCGTCCAATGAGAACGTCGCTCCGATCTCTGGCTCTCCGGTTGGCGATGAGAGCACCACCAGCCGACCAAGCTCGATCCCGGGCTCCTGCGCTGCGGCACGAAGGTCGCGAAGCAGCACGCGAACGACATTCCACAGGAATAAGTAGAGCCCTGCCAGGAAGAGCAGGCGCAGCAGCCAGATGGCAATGACCGTGCCGTCCATTCAGGTCCCCGCCGATCCGTCGTGGGTCGTCGAGAACCCGCCGTCACCATCGTCTACGTCGACGACCGTGAGGACCGCATCGCCGATCTCGATCACGTCGCCGGCCCCGACGGCAATCTCGCGCACGCGAGCCCCGTTGACCCGGAGTCCGTTCGTGGACTCGAGGTCGGTGAGGATCAGCGCCCCGTCCCGGGCGGCCAGTCGAGCATGCCGACGCGAGACCCGCTCATCCGCCAGAGCCAGCGCGTTGTGCGCGCCTCGGCCGATCGTCAGGGGCGCCTCACCGGCGTTGATGGTTCGACGTGGCTGGCCTGGCTCCGCGATGAGGATCGTCGCCCGCACCGACCGGATGACCGGGGGCTGGAACACCCGCGTCCGGGTGTCGACAGCACCACCGGGCGGGTGATCCTCGGCCCCGCCATCGCCGAAGACGGCGTCAACGCTCATGTTGCCGGGCCCCACGGCGTGGTCCGCCACGAACGCGACGCTCGGTCGGCCTGACAGCTCGTAACCACGATGACGCGCCCAGCCAAGGGCCCGCGATGCGAGGTCGACGGTCAATGCCGAAGGATTCTCGATGCCGGCGAGATCCAGCGGCGACATTCGAATGGTCATTCGATCAGGAACGCGAGTCCGGCGCCCGTCGATCCGACGACCGTGCTCCATGGCCCGCTCGATCCGGTGCTCCAGCTGGACGGGCTGGACCCGGGTCCGGAAGATCCGGGCGCTCGGCTGCTCGAGGAGGCGCTCAAGGAAGCGTTCGACGGCCGACATCGGTCGCAGCGGTCGGGGCGGTCGCATCCGCCGCAGCCTACCAGAGCGCCGCGTGCGGACGGGCAGCGCCGCGTGCGGACGGGAGTACCGCGTGCGGACGGGCAGCGCCGCGTGCGGACGGGCAGCGCCGCGTGCGCACGGGAGTACCGTTGGGTGAACGACGGCGTACCTGCTGGCGATCGGATCGCGCAGAAGCCTGGGCTATACTCCGGGCCGCAGCCGACCATCCGCGCCGGCCTTGCATCGTCGAACCGGGGAACGATGACCGAGATCCTGACCGAATCCTTCTGCGAGCGATGCGGCACCCGCTACACGTTCGAATCAGCCGCTGGCGGCCGGCGCCGGCTGGGCGGCCTGAAGGTCCTCGGCCTCGGTCTCAAGAACTTCGTGATGTCCGATGGCTCGTCCATTGACGAGGCGATGGCAGCGGCGCGCTCCGAGTCCGAGCGCCACATCACCAACCATCAGCTCGATGCGTTCCATCGCACGTTCAACTTCTGCATGTCGTGTCGGCAGTACACATGTGCCGACTGCTGGAACGCTGCGGACGCCCACTGCCTGACTTGCTCCCCGCTGGCGGTCACCGAACCGGCCCTGCCACCCGACGAGATCGATCCCGCCCGCCTGCTTCGGTACACGGGCGGCCTGGCCCCGGTAGCCGATCCCGCTCCTGCTGATGATGCAGCGGCTCCTACCATCGACGAGGCCGCCGGTACCGCACTCCCGGCGGCGGACGAACCGGGCGGCGTCGACGGACTCACGTCCGGGCAGAGCATCGATGCGGCGCTCGCCGCCTACGAAGCGTCACTCGAGGTCGACGTCGCGGCGGCACACGACACTCCAGTCCAGGCTGAGCCGCCCGAGCAGGCGGCAGTCGGACCCGTCTTGGCGCCCGAGCCCGTCGGGGCGCCAGAGCTCGTCGGGGCGCCCGAGCTCGTCGGGGCGCCAGAGCTCGTCGAACCGGCATCTGCGCCCGAGCCCGTCGAGGACGTCGAGCCTGAAGCCTTGCCGCAGGTGGCGACACCTGGCGCCGACACGATCGCCCAACCCGTCTGGCCGTCCGCGCCGCCGGACCCGGGACGTCCGTCGACGCCCCCACAGTGGCCGACCGGGGCCAGGTGGCCGACCGGGATGCCCACGACTCGCGACACGACCTCTGGCGAGGCACCTCCCCCGACACCGACCGAACCCCAGGTCGATCACCTGGCCGCCCTGATCTCAGGCGGTTCGAGTGATGCGATGTGGGCCGCCTCCAGTCAGGAGATTCTCCAGCCGGCGCCCCAGGCATCGCCGGCGGCGGCGGTCCAGGCGTGCAGCAACTGCGGTATCTCGCTCTCTGCCACCGCCCGGTTCTGCCGGCGTTGTGGGACCCCTCAGGGCTGACTTCCGAGCTCCAGCGGCCGGCGCACGCTTCCCCCGCGCGTCAGAACCCCCCAGCAAGGCGATTCCGATCGACCCGTGCGGCCCGGCGGTCACCCACCCAGGCACCTCCGAACAGAATGGCCTGGAATGTCAGTCCGAGCCAGGCAAGTGCGGCAAATACCGTGGCAAGTGACCCGAGCGTGGCCGCGGCGCCGATCATTCGCGGGGCGATGAACACGAAGAGTCGAGCACTGATCGACAGGATCACGCCGATGGTGACCGCCGGGACCCACGTGGCGCCCCACGACGGACGCTCCTCGGGGACGAACCGGTAGACCAGGGCGATCGCGCCGACGGCGAGCATCAACGGCAGCGCCTCGAGCGCGCCGCGAGCAACCAACGTTAGCCCGATGATCTGATTCTCAGCCACAGCAGCGTCGAGGAATGCACCCACGCCGGTGAGAACGGCGCCCAGCATGACGGTCGCGACAAGGAGGACGGCGGTCACCAGTCCGATCAGGTTCCGCTGCAGAACCCCCCGCTTTCGAGCCCCTCCCACGACCCGCGAGACTGCTGCTTCGAAGGCAATGACGAAGCGACTTCCTCCCCAGGCGAGCGTCGCCCCGCCGATGACGGAGATCGCGGCGGCCGATCTGGCCGCTTCCTCGAGAATGACTTCGAGGAGGCCGCGCAACGGAGGCAGGACGTCGGCGATCGTCAGGACGACCTGGCTCCGGACGCCCGGCTCCGAGACGAGCAGTCCGGTCAGGCCAGCCGTGAGGAGGGCGAGCGGGACGATGGCGAAGAGCGCGCTGTAGGCCAGGCCGCCCGCCAGCAATGACCCGCCGGCTGCGTTATAGCGATCGACGATGTCGAGAAAGTGACGCCCCCCGTGACGAGCAACAAACGCGGAAATCCGCCTGTACCAGCCACTCAGCGACATGTTCAGTCCCGAAGATCCTCGAACAGGCCCGGCTGCAGCGCGTCAATCGACACCCGCCGGGGCGGTGCGATGAGGGCCTTGACTTCGCCACGGCGGACGAACCGGCGCCCACCGAGCTTGATGCTCTGGAGCTTGCCCGTTCGTGCCCAGTTCCCGATCGTTGACGACTTGAAGTGGACGTTCGCTGCAGCCAGGATCTCGGTCGCCTCGTTAAGACTGATCCAGTCGGTGGCGGCAGCCATGCTCAGTCTCCTCCATCGGTGGCGGTCGTGGCGGCGCTCTTCGTGGCCTCCGTGGACGCCCCGGATCCGGAGTCGGCGGAACCATCTGCGGCGGCCGCCGATGAACTGCTCGAGTCCGCGGCAGGGGTCTTCGAACCTGCTCCGCTACGCGAGGAGGTCGACGAGGAACGGTCCTTTTTCGCCCACCCGCTGCCTTTGAAGTGAACCGCGGGTGTTGAGAAACCTTTGCGCATGGTGCCTTCTACACCACAGGCCGGACAGAAGCGCGGCCCCGGATCATGGATCCCGTGGATCACCTCGACGAGGTGCCGGCAAGTCGTGCAGGAGTAGTCGTAGATCGGCATTGGGTCCTGGCGGTTCTGGTCTGGGCCCGTCAGCCACGCCGGAGGCGCATGCCGCACTTCGGGCAATAGAACGCCCGCTCGTGGGCCGACTGGAATCCGCAATGCGCGCAGACCAGACCACCATGACCGCTCCCCACCGCAGGGCGCTGGACCGAGGTCAGGCCCAATGAGTACTTGCTGGCGAGGATGTTGGACAGGATGGAGGTCAGGAGCCGTGATCCGATGCGATCGGAGTCGCCACGGACGCCGCGGCCGCCCCAGCCGACGACCCCCCTGACGATCATGTCCCCGGTGACCTCGTCCCAGTGAGCAGCCACGCCGCCCACGATCGCGTTGTACTGGGGATATCCCGAGGTGTCGATCTCGCCGTCGAGCAGACCGCAGACGAACGTATCGAACGCCAGGTCCACCGCATCGATCGTCTCGAGCACCACGAGCGCATGGCGCCCGATCGGCGACAACGCGTGGTGAGCGTTCAGCCACTGCATCGCCTCGGACGGTCGGGAGATGGTGGGTGACGCCTGGCTGAACTCGATCGGCAGCGGATCGATGACCTCGATCTCGCTCTGGGCAATGCCCTCGAGCATCGCCGGCAGGTCGGACAACGCGGCGGCGCCGCTCTTGATCCGGACACCCTCGCTGGTCTTGCCAGCGTAATTGAGGCGGAGCTGGTGCTCCTGGGCCACGACTTCCTCCGGCATTCCGTGCGCCCCTGCGACAGGCGTCGCGGATGCTTCCGGAGTCGGCGCGGAGGTCTTGCCTTTTCGGCGAAGGAATTCGAGCGGCACGGATGAGACTCCCCGGGATAGTCAGGCGCGAGTGGTCATCGTAGCAGGAGACTTCCGCGTGGACGGGCGCCCGATCGATCCGCTCAGGCACCCGTATACTTCGGCGCGATGAGCGCAGAACGCGTTGCCGCGGTCGCTACGATCGCGGGCTGGCCCGCGCCGTCCCTCCAATTTCTGCAGGCGAGGTAGGTCGTTGAGCGAGCCGGCGATCGTCCACCTGGTGCCGCACACTCACTGGGACCGCGAGTGGTATCAGCCATTCCAGACATTCCGGATGCGGCTGGTTGAGCTGATCGATCAGCTGCTCGGAACGATGGATGCCGATCCGCGGATGCGATTCACCCTCGATGGCCAGGCTGCGACGATCGACGACTACCTCGAGGTTCGACCCGAGGCCGAGCCACTGATTCGCCGGCTGATCGCGGAACGCCGTCTGGCGATCGGTCCGTGGCAGATCCTGATGGACGAGTTTCTCGTGTCCGGGGAAACCATCGTCCGCAACCTCGAATACGGATGGGCTCGCGCCGAAGCGCTCGGCGGGGCGATGCCAATCGGCTATCTGCCCGACATGTTCGGCCACGTCGCGCAGATGCCACAGATCCTGCGCCGGGCGGGTATCGGCAGTGCGGTGGTCTGGCGCGGCGTGCCGATGGCGATCGACGCGAACCGCTTCCAGTGGGCCGCGCCGGATGGCTCGGAGGTTGCTGCGGAGTACCTGGTCGGTGGCTATGGCAACGGCGCCCATCTATTCGATGCCCCTGACCTCCTTGCCGCGAAGCTCGGGGCCTACCGGACGGCCAACGAGTCGTTCTATGGGGATCGGTCGATCCTGGCGATGTATGGCACCGACCACGCCGTTCCGACGCCGCAGCTGGCCGACCTCGTGGCTCAATTCAACCAGGTCAGTTCCGGTGTCCAGGTTCGCCTCGAGACGCTGGCGGACTACATGACGGGCCATGAGCCAGGCGGCCGAGAGCAGAGTGACCCACCGATCCGCCGCTGGGTCGGGGAACTACGGTCCGGGGCGAGGGCGAACATGCTGATGGGTGTCAGTTCCGCTCGATCGGACATCAAGGCGGCCTGCGCCCGGGCCGAGCGACAACTCGCCCGCTACGCCGAACCGCTCGCCGCCCTGTACGCGCCGCAGTGGCCGGAGCGACTCCTTGACCTGGCCTGGCGGCGCGTCGTCGACAACTCCGCGCATGACTCGATCTGCGGCTGTTCGCACGATGCCGTTGGACGCCAGGTACTCGTCCGATTTGCCGAGGCGGAACAGATCGCCAGGGGCGTGGTCTCGATGGCCGGGCGCGCGATCGGGGCCGGGATTGCGACCGGATCCTGGGCCGCCGTGAATCCGTCACCCGTCGAACGAGTCGACCTGGTCACCCTGGACACTGCGGCGCCGGGGAGCGACCCCGGCCTGTTCCTTGCCGCCGGACGGCCGCTGGAGACGCAGGAGATCGCTCAGAACGATCGTGAGCTCGGGAGGCTCCGCCTGACCGGTTCCCAGATACCGGAGTTCCTCCAACGGACCCTGCACGGTCGCGAGCTCTTTGGCAGGCAGCTGAATGGCGTACGCATCGATCCGGGCGGCGCGATCCCGATCATCACGCTGACCGTCGACGATCTGCCCAATCCGGCCGTGCTCGACATGGACGCCCTGGTCGGCGACGTCACGGCCGCGACGGCGCTGGCGCCCGACACAAGCTGGGAACTGATCATCCTTGCGGCGGCCCGCCGAACCATCCTCGCGCAGGTGTGCGTCCCCCCACTTGGATGGGCAGCCATCACGCCGGGAACCGCCGCGGATGCCGCCGGAGCTGAACCGGGGGGCCCAGGGCCCACGACCAGCGACGAGCCGGTCTCGGTCGCCGGACGCACGATGTTGAACGGACTCGTGCGCCTCGACGTGGATGACGACGGAACGCTGCGCCTGTCCGGCAGTGGAACGGACCTCGTCGGGGTCGGACGCCTGGTCGATGGGGGCGAGTTCGGTGACAGCTACAACTACGGACCCCCGGCAAATGACAGCGTCATCGAGGCGCCGCTGAGCGTCTCGGTCGAAGCGTCCGCCTCAGGGCCTCTCCTCGGCGAGCTCGTCGTCCGCCGCCGGTACGCCTGGCCCGTCGCGGTCCAGCGTGATGGCACGGCCAGATCTCCCGAGGTCGTCGAGACCGAGGTGACCTCGCGAGTGGAGCTGAGGGTCGGTGAGCCGTTCGTGCGAGTCGCGATCGAGTTCGACAATCGATCACGGGATCATCGGGTCCGCTGGCACGTGCCGCTCCCCTCGCCCGCCACGCACACATCGGCGGAGGGCCAGTTCGCGGTCGTCGAGCGCGGCCTCACGCTGGAGGGTGGCCACGGGGAGGTCCCCCTGGCGACCTTTCCCGCCTCCGGCTTCGTGCACGCGGCAGGCGTGACGATCCTCTTCGACCAGATCACGGAGTACGAGTTGGTTGAGGGACGAGAGCTCGCCTTGACGGTCCTCAGGTCGTTCGGCCTGGTCAGTCGCAACCTCAATCCGTTTCGCGATGATCCGGCCGGCCCCGAGATACCCGTGCCCGAGGGGCAGCGGATCGGACCGGTCCGTTGCACCTTCGCCGTCTACCCGCACGCCGCGGGATGGTCGGAGGCCGGTGTCCTCGAGGCGATGGAGCGCTATCAGCACCCCTTCGTTGTCGCAGCCGGTAGTGCGCCGGAGACGACGAGCGGCGGCGCGGACCAGGCTGGCGGGCTCGAAATCGGGGGAACGGGCGTCGTTCTGAGTGCATTGCGCCGCCGCGGCGAATGGCTCGAATTGCGGCTTGTGGCCCAGGGAAACGGGCAGACCGAAGCAACGGTCCGTGGCAGTTTCCACGAGGCGAGGGCTGTCGATCTACTCGGGCGAGACACGGGTCCCCTGCCATGCAGCCAATCGCTGCTCCGTCTTCCCATGGGGGCTTGGGAGATCGCCACGATCCGCCTCCGATGAACCGAAACCCGATTGACAACAGCGGTCGACCGGGCCTAGTGTCGGTCCAGATCGCTGTGTGCCGTTCGATCCTCGGCCAGTCATTCCGGGCCGCGGACCCTGGCAAGCGAGTCACGGTCTCGAGCAAGTTCTCTCGCAATGGACGAGCGGCGTGGCCACATCTATGTGCCGCTGAGGACGGCATCCAGTCAGAGCACGGATCGTAGCGATATTTGCCGTCTCAGCGCCGTTGGCGACTGACCCGAGCATCTCGGAGGAGTTCGATGAACCGACGACTAGGCCTCCTATCCATCATCCTGACGAGTGCGCTCGTCGCGACCGCCTGCGGCTCAGGCGCCACGACAGCTCCGTCGACCGGCGCCACCACTGCACCGGCCAGCGAGCCTGCGGCGACGGCTGTACCGGCCGGCTCGATCACGGTGACGTCCCTGTGGGGCGGGAGCGAACAGGAATCGTTCCAGAAAGTGCTCGACGCCTTCACGGCGAAGACGGGTATCACCGCGAACTACGAATCAGTTCGCGACGACTACGCGACAGCCCTGCAGACCCGCATCACCGGTGGCAACCCCCCCGACGTGGCGATCATGCCTGGGATCGGGTTCCTGCGTCGCTTTGCAAATGACGGATCGATCATCAAGGTCGCCGACCTCGGGATCGACCGCGCCTCGATCGAGGGCAACTACGCCCCCGGCATCCTGGACATCGGGACGGTCGGCGGCGATCTGTACGGGATCATGGTCAAGTTCAACAGCAAGAGCACATTCTGGTACCGACCGGACAAGTTCTCCGCGGCTAGCGTTGCCGTCCCCGCGGACTGGGACGCGTTCACCGCGGCCCTCAAGACACTCGCGACCGGTGGCAGCAAGCCACTCGGACTCGGAGCGGCCGACGGCTGGACGCTGACCGACTGGTTCGAGAGCATTTACGTGCGACAGGCGGGTCCTGACGCGTACACGAAGCTCTTCTCCAAGGACGGCGACTGGTCCGACGCATCGGTGGTGGCTGCTGTCAAGGCGATGACCGACGTCCTCAACGAAACGTACGTCGATGGCGGGATCAATGCCGCCCTCGGCCGTGGGTTCGTGGACGGCATCGGCCAGGCCTTCAGCGCCACGGCCACGGCCGACATGTACTACGAGGGCGGGTTCGTCGGCGGGATTGCCACGGGCCAGGTCAACACCGCGCTCACGATGGGCACGGACATCGACTGGTTCGCCTTCCCCGCGATCAACGGCGGCGACGGCGTCACAATCGGTGGCGACGTGATCGCAGCCCTCACGACGAACCCCGGCGTGAAGGAGTTCCTCGAATTCATGACCACGCCGGAAGCGGGCGCGGTCTGGGCGGCCACCGGCGCGATCATCTCACCGGTCAAGGGCGTCAGTGCCGATGTCTATCCAAGTGACCAGGTGAAGCGTGAGGCGGCTCAGGTCGCCAACGCCAGCGCCGTTCGCTTCGACGGGTCCGACCTCCTTCCCGGCGGTGGCCCCGATCTGGGTGCGGAGCTGCAGAAGGCCCTCCAGGGCCAGACGGTTGACTGGGCTTCGTTCCAGTCGCAGATCCAGGAAGCCTGGAACGCCGAGTAGCGTCAAGCTCGAGTAGCGATCCGCCGGAGAGGGCTCCATCCGGACCCTCTCCGGCGACCATTCGGAGGAGGATGCTCCGATGACCGCGCCCGCAATCATCAGTCCGGCTCAGAACGTGCCACCGACGACGCCACCGCGCTCGAATGCTGAATCCAGCAGCGAGAGATCGGGCTGGATGTCGGCCCTTCTGTTTCTCCTGCCGACCGGACTCCTCCTTGGGATCTTTCTCGTCTACCCCACGATCTACACGATCCTCCTGAGTTTCGATCGCGGCCGACGGGGCGAATTCACGAACTTCGTTGGCCTGCATAACTACGTCAACCTGTTCACCAACGACCCGAGATTCCTCGATCTGTCGCAGTTCCCGCCAGCCGGCGCACTCTTCAACAACGTCCTGTGGCTGATCTTCTATACCTCACTGGTCATTTTCCTTGGCCTGATCGTCGCGGTCATGGCCTCGCGCGTCAGGTACGAGTCGATCATCAAGTCGATCGTCTTCCTGCCAATGGCCATTGCGGCCACCGCCCTGGCGGTGATCTGGAAGTTCGTCTATGCACCTGACGCTAAGACGGGCCTGCTGAACGCACTGCTCGACGCGATTCACGTCGGTCCCATCTCGTGGCTCGGCAATCCGGGATTCGTCAATGCGTCGCTGATCGCGGTCGGGATCTGGGGCTCCGTCGGCTTCTCGACCGTGATCCTGTCCGCCGCGATCAAGAGCATCTCGTCCGAGATCATGGAGGCCGCCCGGGTCGACGGCGCGAACGAGACCCAGATCTTCCGGCGGATCATTCTGCCGATGGTCAGTCTGCCGATCTCCGTCCTGGCGGTCACCCTGACGGTGAACGTCGTCAAGTTGTTCGACCTGATCTACGTCATGACGTCGGGCGGCCCGGGGACCTCAAGCCGGGTTATTGCCTTCACGATGTACCAGGAGTCATTCCCGGGCGGCCTGTTCGGAAAGGGCGCCGCCGTTGCCGTCGTGATGCTGATCATGATGATCCCGGTGATGCTCTATAACATGCGGCGCTTCCGGACGGACGCCGTCACGTGAGTATTGCGCCCGACCTGCCTCGCCCATCTATCGGCAGTGAGCGTCCACGAACGCTGAGCGGGCGCATCGTCCAGGCCTTGAATCGGACGCCGATCCACATCGCCCTCGGAATCGTGGCGGTCATCTGGCTGGCGCCGACGATCGGCCTGCTCGTGACGTCCTTCCGGCCCAGATCGGATATCCAGGCAACCGGCTGGTGGGAAACGCTCAACACGCTTCGGTTCACGACCGAAAACTACGTGTCGGTGCTGAATGCGCAGGGCATGTTCCAGGCGTTCATCAACAACATCATCATCTCGGTCCCATCCACGCTCCTGCCGCTCGCGATCGCCTCACTCGCGGCGTACGCCTTCTCGTGGATCAAGTTCCCGCTCCGGGACACGATGTTCCTCACGGTGATCGCCCTGATGATGGTTCCGGCGCAGGTCGCCTTCATCCCGATCCTCCAGCTGTTCGCACAGTTGGGCTTCACCAAGAACTTCATGGGCATCTGGCTCACCCACACGGCGTTCGCGCTGCCGTTCGGAATCTTCCTCCTGAGGAACTTCTTCATCACCCTGCCGCGCGACCTGATCGAGGCGGCACGGATCGATGGGGCATCCCGGATCGGGATCTTCCGGACCATCGTCGTGCCGTTGTCCGTGCCGGCGATCGCTGCCTACGGGATCTTCCAGTTCCTGTGGGTTTGGAATGACCTCCTGATGGCCCTCGTGTTCGTCCAGGAGCCCCACAACTGGCCGCTGACCCGGCAGATCAGCACGCTGCTCAGCCAGTACGGCACGGAGTGGAACCTCCTTGCCGCGGGTGCGTTCCTGCTCATGGTCGTTCCGATCATTGTCTTCTTCAGCCTGCAGCGGTACTTCGTGCAGGGGTTGCTCGCCGGCTCGGTCAAGTAGCGGTCCGGGTTCAGCGCCCCAGGCGATCCCGCAGCCGCGCAATGGTCTCTTCAAGTTCGGCCGCTCGCGACCGCGCACCAGCTACCACCGCTGCGGGTGCCCGCTGAACGAAGGCGTCGTTGCCAAGGCGCGCCTGTGCCGTGACAAGGAAGGTCTCGGCTTCCGCGAGCTCCTTCTCGAGGCGGAGACGCTCGCGGTCCGCTGAATCCTCGTCGGCCGAGAGATCGATTCGCGCTTCGAGATCACCGACCACCACGGTCAGGCCCGCGTCGGCGGCCTGGTTCAGCTCTTCCGGCGACGCCACCTGCCCGAGCGGCCGGGCCCGCGCGAGCCGCCCGACGGAGGGTGCGAGCAGGCTGAACGCGGGTGCCAGACCATCTGGCACCGCGACCCTGACCGCGAGCCACTGCCCGGCCTCCACGCCCGCCTCCGAACGCGCATTCCGGAGGGCACCGACCAGCTGGATCACAGCGTCAACATCGGCCTCGACCTGGGGCTCTCGCTCCCCCATCGACGGCCAGTCGGCCACGATCAGGAGTGACGGATCATCGGCTGCGTGCGGCAGAGCGGCCCACAGCTCTTCGGTCACGAAGGGCATGACCGGATGGAGGAGGCGCAGGTACGTATCGAGCGCCTCGACCAGTGTCCACCAGGTTGCTGCCCGCGTCTCAGGCGCCAGGGACTCGTCGGTCAGCCGGACCTTCGCAAACTCGAGCCCCCAATCGCAGAATTCCGACCAGATCGCGTCGTACAGCGTCCGGGTCACTTCAGCGAACTGGAGATCGGCCATCGCACGGTCGACCGACTCGACGGCGCCCGCCGCGCGTGAACGGATCCAGCGCTCGGCGGGCCCGAGCTGCGATGGGTCAGGCGACTGGCGGGACGCGTCGAACGGGATCGTCGCCGGACGGGCGCCGAGGACGAAGCGCGTCGCGTTCCAGAGTTTGTTCGCGAAGTTGCGTCCGTCATCGAGACGCTCGCTCCGGAACTTCTGGTCGTTCCCCGGCGAGGTCCCGTGAACGAGCGCGAATCGGAGGGCATCGGCACCGGACTCGGCGATTGCCTCGAGCGGATCGACGACGTTTCCCTTGGTCTTCGACATCCGCTTCCCGTACGGATCCTTGACGAGGCCGTGCAGGTAGACGGTGGTAAATGGCACGTCACCCATGAGGTGAATGCCCATCATCATCATGCGAGCAACCCAGAAGAAGATGATGTCGTAGCCGGTCTCCATCACGGTCCCGGGATAGAAGCGGCCAAGGTCGTCCGTCTCATCCGGCCAACCGAGTGTCGAGAAGGGCCACAGCCCCGAGCTGAACCAGGTGTCAAAGATATCGGGGTCCTGGACCAGCTCCGCGAGCGGCCGATCGCATTCGGCGCAGCCGGCCGGACTTCCCTCGAGCTCGGAGACGGTGACGTGACCGTCGGGGCAATACCAGGCCGGGATCCGATGGCCCCACCAGAGCTGGCGACTCACGTTCCAGTCGTGGATCGAGGTCATCCAGTGTTCCCAGACCTTCTCGAATCGGGCCGGGACGATCTTGGTCTTCCCGGACCGCGTTGCCTCGAGGGCTGCCGCAGCCAGCGGCGCGGTTCGGATGAACCACTGCGTCTTCAGGCGCGGCTCGATCACATCGCTCGAGCGTTGGCATCGCCCGATGAGCATCTCGTGCGGCTGCTCGGTCTCGAGGTCACCGCGAGCGGCGAGGTCCTGCACGATCGCCTTCCGCGCCGCGTAGCGATCCATGCCCACGTAGCCCGCGCCAAGATCGTTGATCGTGGCATCGTCGGCCAGCACCGTCAGCATCGGCAGGCCATGGCGGCGCCCCGTCTCGTAGTCGGTCTTGTCGTGGGCCGGTGTGATCTTGACGGCGCCGGTCCCGAAAGCCGGATCGACCGCCTCGTCGGCGATGATCGGAACGTCGCGTTCGACGAACGGAATCCGGACGGTCCGGCCGACAAGCGCCGTGTAGCGTTCGTCGTCGGGGTGGACCGCGATCGCCGTATCGCCAAGGATCGTCTCAGGACGGGTCGTGGCGACGCTGATCCACGAGTCGGGGGACGGGTCTCCGCTGGCGTCCAGCAGGTGGTAGCGGAGCGTCCAGAGTGAGCCCGTTTCTTCCGTCGGGATCACCTCGAGGTCGCTGACGCTCGTCCGGCAGCCAGGGCACCAGTTGATCAGGGCCTCGGTCCGATAGGCGAGGCCATCGCGGTAAAGCCGCGCGAACGCGGTCCGGACCGCCCGGGACGACACGTCGTCCATCGTGAAGCGCAGTCGGCCCCAGTCGAGCGACGCACCGATCCGGCGTTGCTGGCCGAGCATCACCTCGCACGTCGTGTTGATGAACTGCCACATCCGCTCGAGATAGCGTTCGCGGCCGAGCTCCTCGCGCGTCTGGCCGTCCGCCGCGATGATCCGGTCGAGGACGTACTGCGCGGCGATCGAGGCATGATCCAGGCCCGGAAGCCAGAGCGAGGGCCGCCCGGACATACGGGCGTGCCGGATCATCAGGTCCTCGACCGTGGACGTGAGGGCATGGCCAAGGTGCAGCGCACCGGTGATATTCGGGGGCGGCTGGATGATCACGAACGGCGGCCGGGTCGCATCGGCACGCGATCCACGGCCGTCGGGCGCGAAGACATCGGCCGCGAGCCAGCGCTCGTAGATCGCCCCCTCGAAGTCTGCGGGCCGATAGGCCTTCGCAAGCTCGTGTTCAGTCATCGTGCCTCCTGGGTCCCCTTGGGTCGGTCCGTGCCCGACGCCGACCGGCCGAGAATCATCAACCCCGTGCGTCCAGCGGACGAACGGGGTCGTGGTACCACCTGCTGGTTCGAAGACCGGCACGACCCGCTCATCACGGACGCGGCACCCGGGCCTCCTCACGGCGCGCTATCGGGCGCCAACCGCGCGGCTCGCGGGCGACATTCGGGACCGTCGCACCTGCGCGGCTCGCACCGTCCCGCGCTCGCTCCGTGGCCGACTCGACCCTACTCTTCCCGGTCCTTGCCGTGAGGCGGGAGTGTAGCACGCACCTCGGGCACACCCGCCTGCTCGGACCGCCGCTCCGACGGCCGCGCGGACGTCGCCGCGGCGCCATAGATGCCCCCGAGGAAGCGACTGGGCACTCGATGCAGGAGCTCGACCTCCTCGAATCCAGCGGCCGTGGCCTCGTAGCGCCAGCGTTCGAAACTGAATGGATATGGGACCCACGGATTGCCCGTGTCTGCGTCGTACTCCACGATCACGAGGCGGCCCGCCGGTCGGAGCACGCTCCTGATCTCGGCCAGCACCGGCTTTCGATCACGGACGAAGTGCAGGCTGTTCGCCGCCAGGACTCCATCGAACGGCCCAGCGGGCATCGTCTTCGCGAAGTCATCTCCCTGGCCCTTGATCGAGATCGTCGGGTACCGGGCGGCAACTCGCTCCAGCGCCACCCCGAGGGCCGATCGATCGCGATCGACGGCCAGGATCCTGCCATTCGCGCCTAGCACGTCCGCCAGCGCCAGCGTGAACGCTCCGTCGCCGCATCCGAGCTCCAGCCAGCTCGGGCCGGCCTCCTGGATGCCACCGCGGATCAGGGCAACGTGATCCTGGTGGTTCACCGCATCTGGCGCCCGAGGCGTCAGGCGCTCGCGCCCTGCTCGGCCAACCAGGACTCGTAGTTGGTCTCGTCGACGCCCTTGTCGACATCGGACTTGGTCAGGAGAAGCGGAGCCCGGCGGTCGCGGATCGTCTCCTCGGTGACGATGCACTTCCGGATATCCGAGCGCTCCGGGATGTCGAACATCACGTCGAGGAGCGCTTCCTCGAGGATCGAGCGGAGCGCACGGGCGCCGGTCTTTCGCTCAACCGCGACGTCGGCCGCGGCCTGCACGGCCCCCGGCGTGAAGACGAGCTCGACCTTGTCGAGAGACAGGAACCGCTGGAACTGCCGGGCCAGCGCGTTCTTGGGCTCCATCAGGACCCGCATGAGGTCCTCGGCCGTCAGGGCTGCCAGCGTCACCTGGACCGGCAGGCGGCCGATGAACTCGGGGATCAGTCCGTACTTGAGGAGATCCTCGGGCATGAGCTGTTGGAGGATCTGAGCACGATCGGCCTGCGAAGGGGGCGCCTCTGATCCGAAACCGATGGCACGCTTTCCGACACGCTCCTCGACGATCTTCTCGAGCCCATCGAATGCGCCGCCGCAGATGAACAGGACGTTCGTGGTGTCGATCTGGATGAAGTCCTGGTGAGGATGTTTCCGGCCGCCCTGCGGCGGCACGTTGGCGACCGTCCCCTCGAGGATCTTCAGCAACGCCTGCTGAACACCCTCACCGGAAACGTCGCGCGTGATCGACGGATTGTCAGACTTGCGCGCGATCTTGTCGATCTCGTCGATGTAGATGATGCCGCGCTCGGCGCGTGCGATATCGAAATCTGCAGCCTGGATCAGGCGCAGAAGAATGTTCTCGACGTCTTCACCGACGTAACCAGCCTCGGTCAGCGAGGTCGCGTCGGCGATGCTGAAGGGCACGTCGATGATCTTGGCCAGGGTCTGGGCGAGCAGCGTCTTGCCGCATCCCGTCGGGCCGACCATGAGGACGTTCGACTTCTGGAGCTCAACCTCCTGGTTGGTCTCCTTGTTGTGGGAGATGCGCCGGTAGTGGTTGTAGACGGCCACCGCCAGCGTCTTCTTGGCATGTTCCTGACCGATGACGTACTGGTCGAGCGACGCCGCGATTGCCTGCGGCGTCGGAATCATCCCGGTCTTGGTCTTCTTGGCCGTTGCCGTCCGGTTGTCCTCTTCGAGAACTTCCTGGCAGAGATCGATGCACTGGTCGCAGATGTAGACGCCGGGACCGGCAACAAGCTTGCGCACCTGCTCCTGACCCTTGCCACAGAAGGAACAGCGGGTATGGCGACGCCGATCGTCACGCTCAGTCATGGCACCACCTCAACCCGAAGCACCTTTCCGTTGTATCACGACAACCCGCGACGGGTCAGTCCGGTGATCAGCGCGTTGCCGCGCCGCCGCCGGCCTGAGGACCGCTGGCCGCCGAGTCGCCACCGATTGCGGAGCCGGCAATGCTGTTGCCACCGCCGCCAGTGCCGTCGCTCTTGGGACGCGCTTCGATGATCTGATCGATGAGACCGTATTCCTTCGCCTCTTCGGCGGACATGAAGTTGTCGCGCTCAGAGTCGTGGTTGACCGTCTCGATGGGCTTGCCGGTGTGCTGCGCAAGAATCTCGTCGATGCGGCGACGGATGCGCAGGATCTCCTGAGCCTGGATCTGGATGTCGGACGCCTGTCCGCTGAATCCGCCCGACGGCTGGTGGATCATGATGCGTGTGTTGGGAAGGCTGAAGCGCATTCCGGGCGCACCGCCCGCGAGCAGCACGGCCGCCATGGATGCCGCCATGCCCATGCAGATCGCGCCGACGCGCGGCTCGACATACTGCATCGTGTCGTAGATCGCAAGACCTGCATACACCGAACCACCGGGGCTGTTGATGTACAGCATGATGTCCTTCTCGGGGTCCTCACCGGCGAGGAACAGAAGCTGCGCCATGATGACGTTGGCAACCTGGTCGTCGACAGGCGTCCCCAGAAAAATGATGCGGTCTTTAAGCAGCCGCGAGTAGATGTCATACGAGCGCTCGCCGCGGTTGCTGGTCTCAACGACCATCGGGAT
>JBBQMH010000044.1:0-19269 GCA_038328755.1 Candidatus Limnocylindrales bacterium | reverse complement strand
TTGCTGACGCCGCCTTTGCGGCCGCGGCACACCCGGCCGGCCGGACGACGTCGCTGCCCGCTTCAGTGGCACAGGGCTGACCGTGGCAGGTTTGGGCGGGGCCGTGCCGGTCGTTGCCATCGTGGGCCGCCCGAACGTGGGCAAGAGCACGCTCTTCAACCGGATCATCGGCGACCGCGCCGCGATCGTCGAGGATCGCGCGCGAACTACACGGGACCGGATGTACGGCGATGCCGAATGGAACGGGCGACGGTTCATCGTGGTTGATACCGGCGGTCTCGAGATCGACCCGGACGATCCGATCGAAGCCAAGGTTCAGATCCAGGCGCGCCTCGCCATTGCCGAGGCCGATGTCATCGTCTTCGTGGTCGATGCGATCAGTGGCGTGACGCCCGCGGACCAGGAGGCGTCGGAACTGCTCCGCTCGGCGGCGGCGCCATTGTTCCTGGCCGTCAACAAGGCGGATAACCCGAAACGGGAACTCGACGCAGCCGAGTTCTGGTCCCTGGGTTGGGACAACACCTTCGCGATCGCGGCGAATCACGGCCGCGGCGTGGCGGACCTCCTCGATGAGGTCGTCATCGCCCTGCCGCCCGAATCCGAGGCCGAGCTCGCGCGCAAGGCCCGCCTGGATGAGGCCGACGATTTCGCCGATCAGGTTGCCAGCGGGAGCCTCGAGCCGTTCATCGTGGGCGACGGTGAAGACGACCCGGAAGCCGACGACGATGCTGATACGAAGGCGCTGGCCGGCGAGAACGCTGAGGCGGCCCGCTGGGACGCAGCCCTGGCGGCTTCGAGCGAGCACACGACCCCGGCGATCGCCTTCGTCGGGCGCCCCAACGTGGGCAAGTCGAGCCTCCTGAACTCGCTGCTCGGCGAGGAGCGGACCATCGTCAGCGACATCCCGGGGACCACCCGCGATGCCATCGACACGAAGATCGAGTGGGGGAGGACCCAGATCGTCCTCATCGACACGGCCGGGATCCGGCGCCGAGGCAAGGTCGCGTCGGGTCCGGCCGCCGAGCGCTATTCGACGCTCCGGAGCCTGAAGGCCATCTCCCGCTGCGACGTCGCGGTCCTGCTCGTCGATGGTATCGATGGGCTCACCGCCCAGGACGCGCACATCGCGGGTTACGTGGTGGAGGAGGGCAAGGGCCTCGTCGTCGCCGTCAACAAGTGGGATGCGGTCGAGGACAAGACGGGCAGGACCTTCGATCAGTACGTCGAATGGATCCGCCACGAGGCGCCGTTCCTGGATTTCGCGCCGGTCGTCAGCATCTCGGCCCTGACTGGACAGCGGGTCAACAAGGTCCTGGAGCTCGCGGTCGATGTCTGGGCCGAGCGACGTCGTCGCGTCGGCACGGGCGAGCTCAACCGATTGCTCTCGGCTGCGAGCGAGCGCCAGGAGCCACCGATGGTCAAGGGCAAGCGACCCAAGCTCTTCTACGCCACCCAGGCCGCGGTGGCACCCCCGACCTTCGTCTTCTTCGCCCGCGAGGCCGCGTCCGTCCACTTCAGCTATCAGCGATACCTGGAAAACCGGCTGCGTGACAGCTTCGGGTTCCTCGGGACGCCGATCCGTCTCGTCTTCCGCGAGCGGGCGGGGATCAAGGTGGAGCGCAAGGCGAAGCGACGGACAGAGCGCAAGGCCACTGCCGCGGCAACCCGACCAGCACCGCGCAAGCAGGCTCCGCGTGCCCCGCGCTCCGCCACGGGGCCCGATCGATGATCTGGCGCGCCTGACGGAGGATCACGGGTGACGCAGCCGCGTGTCGCGGTCGTTGGGAGCGGTGCCTGGGGTACGACGCTCGCCCTGCTCATCGCGCGCTCGGAGCCCGTCAGCCTGCTCTGCCACTCCAGCGAGACGGCCGCCCGGCTGACGACCGAGCGGCGTAACGAACGACGCCTGCCCGGCATCGATCTGCCGGATGCGGTTGTTCCTACCGCTGATCCGAGCGTCCTCGCATCAGCGGAGCTCGTGATCCTGGCCGTCCCGTCAACGCACCTGCGCGAGATGACCGGCGCCGTAGCCGCGCATATCGCACCCACGGCCGACGTCCTCTCGGTGGTCAAGGGGCTCGAAACAGGCACCCTGCTTCGAATGTCCGAGGTGATCGCGGACGCGGCAGGGATCGATTCACGTCGGATCGCGGTCCTTTCGGGGCCGAACCTGGCGCTCGAGATCGCCCGTGGTCTGCCGGCCTCCGCGGTCGTGGCCGCCAGCGACGAGACGCTCGCCGAGCGCATTGTGGCTCGTCTCGCGCGGCGGGAGTTCCGGCTCTACACCAACACCGATGTCCTGGGTGTCGAGCTCTGCGGAGCGCTGAAGAACGTCGTTGCGATTGCGGCCGGCGCCGCGGATGGGCTCGGCTTCGGGGACAACGGCAAGGCCGGGCTCGTCACACGCGGGCTGGCCGAGATGATGCGCGTCGGGATCGCCGCGGGCGCCAACCCGTTGACGTTTGCCGGCCTGGCCGGCGTCGGCGATGTCGTCGCCACCTGCGGCTCGCGTCTGTCCCGCAATCACCGTCTCGGCGAGGAGCTGGCGAAGGGCCGCGCCTGGGCGGAGATCGAGGCGACGCTTCCGGGGACGGCCGAGGGCGCCTACACCGTGGACGCTGCGATCGCCCTGGCAACCCGTCTGGGCGTCGAGATGCCGATCGCCCGCGAGGTCCACAACGCCCTGTTCGAAGGAAAAAGCGTCCAGCGCTGCCTCATCGATCTGCTGGCCCGCGAGTCCAAGGATGAACTCGCCGACTTTCGGGACTGGAGCGCCGGTCTCGGTCCGACAGAGGCGTCATCGCGGCGACCGGGTCGCGCGACGTGACGCCTGACGTGGAAGGCGATTTCGTGACGGCGGCCCAGCGCGTACTCGCCGACGACGGCCGGGCCTACGCTCTCCAGCCATGGCAGATCGCGTACCTTTTTGCGCTCGTGGAAGGTCGCCCGCCGATCGTCCCGCCAGGCTGCGGGGTGGGGAAAGGATGGCTCGATGCGCGCCTCCAGGAGCGAATCGGCGTTCCCGTGGTCCGAATGCTTTCGACGAGTCACCTGGCTGCATCCGAAGTCGAAGCTCTGCGAGCACTCTTCGCAGCGGCCTGGCCCGACGGTCAGTTCACGGACATCGACTTCATGCACGCAACCGGCGGCATGCACTGGCTGTCCCAGCTTGACGGCCGCGTCGTCAGCCATGCGTCGGTGGTTGAGCGGACCCTCTACCTTGACCAACATGCCACTCGGACGGGGTACGTCGAGGCCGTCGCGACTGCCCCGTCGGCCCAGGGTCGCGGATACGGAAGTACGGTGATGCGGTCGGTGGCGGAGTACATCCGGTCGACCTTCGAACTCGGCGCGTTGAGCACCGGCCGCCATTCGTTCTACGAGCGCCTTGGCTGGAGTCGATGGCGGGGTCCGACGTCCGTTCTGGCGGGGGAAAGACGAATCCAGACCGACGAGGACCATGGCGGGATTCTTGTTCTGGTCACGCCGACCTCGCCGGCGCTCGACCTCGATGGGCCGATCACCTGCGACTGGCGGGACGGCGACGTCTGGTAGCTGAGGAGCGGGACGTGGGCCGCGCCAGTGCGCTCGGCGTGGGTCAGCTCGGCGAGGGTCAATGCGGCGAGGGTCAGCGACAGCTCTGCGAGGGCCATCTGTCGCCGCTCAGTGATTCTGTCAGGTCAGCTGCTCAGTGATTCTGTCAGTCGTCGTTCTCTGGCTGGGAGTGTGCGCTTCCGCCAGGGATGGTCGGCGCGGGGTGGGTAGCCGGCCCGCTCGGTGCCGCCGGGCGCCGGGGTGGGCCCGCTCGGCGCCGTCAGGATGATCCCGCGCAGCTGATGGGGGTCGGGCGAGACCGGCAGGACCAGGAGCGTCCGACCCCGGTCGACCACGACCAGCCGCCCGTCGAGGCGGAGCTCGACCTCGACCCGTCGGCCGGCCAGGCCGCGGCCGCCGTGGCTCGCTGGCAGATGCAGGATGGCGCCCTCGACCCGGACGGTGTTGTCGTTGCCAACCACCCGCCGCCAGCGGAAGGCGCAGATTCGGTCGAGGTCCCGCTTGGCGGGTGCCGGGCGCCAGGCCGGTGACTCGATCCGGGCCGGGACACTGAAGTTCGCGTTGAAGCGCGGAATGAACCGCTCGAGCACGACGTTGGCGCCGGCCAGGTCGTCGGCGCCGGCCAGGCGGAGTTCGGACACGAGCCGGTCCTGGCAGGTGCCCCAGAGCCGCTGGACCCGACCCTTGGCCTGCGCCGAGGCGGCCGCGATCGAGGCGATCCCGAGCTCGGCGAACGCCCGCCCGACCTGGGTCCCGGCGTCACCGAGCGGGCCGCCCCGGTGGGTCGGGGCGAAGATCCCCGAACGGTCGCGATAGACGGCCGCCGGGACGCCGTGATCGCGGCACATCCGAGCCAGGATGGTCAGGTATGACCGGCCGTCCTCGGCCTCGCAGAACGTGGCGGCCACGATCGCCCCGGTCGCGTCGTCGATGGCACCGACGAGGGTCAGCCGCGGCCCTCGACCCTCGAGCCAGTCGTGGGGGCTGCCGTCGATCTGGACCAGCAGGCCCGCCTGGGCCATCCGCTCCCGGCGGCTTCTGTACTTCGGCCGCCGGCGGGTCCTCGTCGTCCCGACGCCCGCCCCCCGGAGCAGCCGCTGGAGCGACGAGCGGCCAACGCGGATCCCCTCGTCCTCGGCCAGCAGCTCGGCCAGGTGGCTGTCATTGACGCCCCGGTACCGGGTCCGGGCGAGCTCGACGATCCGGGCCCCGGTGGCCTCCGCCAGTCGTCGCGGCGAGGGCCGGCCACGGTTGCCGTGGACGATCCCGTCGGCACCGAGGGCCGTGAAGCGGCGGCGCAGCCGCCAAGCGGTCCGTTGGCTCGTTCCGAGCAGGGCGCCGGCCTCCTCCGCGGTCAGCGATCCCTCCCGCCATCGGGTCAGGACATCGATTCGTTGCTGGTCTCGTCGGTCCACGGTCAGTCTCTCTCTCATCGGTGGAGACTGACAAAGTCACTGAGCAGTTAGCAGTGCCATATTCACGGAGCAGTGACAGCTCTGCGAGGCCCATCGAGTCCCTCTGCTAGACTCCTTGGCCTCGGGGCGTGGCGCAGTCTGGTAGCGCACCAGTCTGGGGGACTGGTGGTCGGAGGTTCAAATCCTCTCGCCCCGACCATTTACGAGTATTCCCATCTCCGCCGGCAATGCCATGCCCATGGCAATCCGACGCCCTTGCAGCGGTCGAAGTTCCGAACCGCTCGAACCCAACCTTGCGTCAGCCTTCACTTCGAACTGCGTCGATGCTTCTTGCGGGAGCGTTCTTAGTTGGCGCTTTAGGCGCGCAGGCGGCGAGGGCAGGGCATACGTTGGCGGGCGGCGACTGCTGGCGGGCCGGAACACCTCTCCTCTGTCGATCGACGTGGAACAGCACCAGCCGTATTGTGGACCTAAGCGTCTACAACCAGTTCACGAATGTCCGACCGGACTGGTACACGAATTTCGAAACAGCATGCAACAACTGGCACAACTACGTGCCTTCTCAGCCCACGATCGACATCTACTGCCACATGGCGCCAGGTGGGCATTCGGCCGTCTACTACGAGACAGGCACGAACGGCACCCACGACCTAACAAGCAGCATCTATGCAATCACTTGGAACTGCCCAGTGAGCGGGACGTGTAAGGATACCAACACCGCGATGAACATCTGGTACTCAGAACTCTACTTCAATCTTTCGGGGCCGATGGATTCTCTGACGAGCACCAAGCGGACTCACGTGTTCGCCCACGAAACCGGGCACGCGCTCGGTCTCTACCACCACAATGTCTCGACGTATCTGATGAACTCGAGCCCGGTGAATGTGACGGGACCAACCTCGGGCGACTACGGCGTGTTGCCGTCATGCGGCGGAGCCGCCAACACGGGTGGCGTGCGATGCGTCTTTCACTTTACCAACTGAGCGGGACTCACATGCACAGGCTGCAGATCTTGGCATTTGCCGTTCTCTTGGTTCTCGCCTTCGGGGTTGGGACGATCTACGCGTCGGGTGGCGGCAAGGTCATCGAGAATCCTGATATCGGGCGAACGCGCGCCGAGACGGAAGCGGCCCAACTTGAGAATTCCAAGGAATTTTGGGCTCGCCTCCCTATCTGGACGGCAGAACACGCGAAGACGGTCGTAGACCCCGAAAAACTGCCGAGGTTTGCGATGATTGCATCGATCGCCGATCCGCTGCCAACTCTCAATGAATCTATCAAGGCGGCGACATTGATAGTCGACGGCACGGTCGAGAGCCTGCAATTCCAGGGATCCGGTGGCACGGTCGGCACTGTCCGCGTCAATCGCACCGTGAAGGGACCGGAAACGAACACCCTCGAGGTGCTATGGCCTGGAGGCTTGAGGCCCAATCCGGGCTGGGATGATGTGTCAATCGCCTATTTGGAAGAGGCGCCAATCGTATTTCCGGGGGGCCGCGTCGTCCTTTTCCTTGAGCCGTCGGCAACAAACAAGGGTCAGTACGAGGTTCAAGTGTCCACGGGCACCTACTTTGTAGAAAATGAGTTGCTGCGGCCTCTCGAGGCGAACCCCTTCGCTACATCCCTTGGCCAAATGTCCGTTGACGGCTTGAGCAACGCCGCCGCGAACCTCACAGGAGCGCAGTAGCCCGACCCAGGGTTATTCCCAACCCCGGCGACGATTCAAACCTCCTTTCCCTCGTTCGAGATCGCGCGGCGGACACGCTTACCCCTGCTAACGAGTGGAAAGGGGTTCGCTCGGCGCATGGAACCACCCTGCCCGGATCAGACCCGGACGGTAGGCGCGAGCGGGTCGCCAAGCCCATCCTGACCGATAGACCCCGGGGGTCGGATTTCAAGCTCCCTGCCTGAGCATCGGCCGGGCGTCCGCAACGACTCGTACCTCCACCCGTAAAGCGTCGGCCTGACTCCTCTCGCCCCGACCATTAGCCAGAGCACGAAATCGGCCCCGGGCGGATGATCGTGCCGGGGCCCGTCTGTGCCTGGGTACCCCGACGGCATATGTCGGGCCGGGCAGTAGGACTTCTCGTAAACTCGGCGGGTGAGCGAGAGTGACCGTGAATCCGCCGATCCCGGGGAGGCAACACCGCCCGGACAACTGGAAGCGGAGCAGATCTCTGGCCTGACCGATCTGGACCCTGAGGCGCTGGCCCGCGCGCTTCATGCCGCGATCGATGTCGTCGTCGCCGGTTACGCGGACACCGAATCGCGGCCGGTGTTTCCGCAGATCGAGCCCGGTACCCTCGGCGCCCTGTTCCCCGCGTCGGCGCCCGAGGATCCCGAACCCCTCGCAACGATCCTGGCCGATCACCGGGCCCTGATCGAGCCGAACGCCACGCAGTGGCAACACCCGGGGTTCATGGCCTACTTCCCGACGTCGTCATCGACGGCCGGAGTGGTTGGTGAGCTGCTGATGACCTCCCTCAGCCAGAACACGATGCTCTGGCGTACCTCGCCCATCGGCACGGAGCTGGAGCAGGTCGTCGTCGGCTGGCTCCGCCAGGCGTTCGGATTACCCGAGGCATTCGATGGGTTCCTGACCGACACGGCGTCCACGTCGAGCCTGATCGCGCTCGGGGCAGCGCGGGAGGCGGCTGGCCTCGATACCGCGGCCCTGGGCCTGGCTGGACGGCCTGATCTCGGAGCCCCGCGGATCTACGCCTCACAGGAAGCGCACTCGTCGATTGAGAAGGCCGCCATGACCCTGGGGATCGGGCGTGTGAACGTCGTTCGAATTCCCACCGACGATGAGTTCCGGATGCGAGCCGACGACCTCGCCGCCGCGATCGATGCCGATCTCGCGGCCGGCCACCGACCGATCGCGATCATCGCCACCCTCGGAACGACCTCATCGACGTCCATGGATCCGATCGGTCCGATCGCGGACCTGGCCGAGCGTCACGGCTTGTGGCTGCACGTCGATTCAGCCTATGCGGGCGTGGTCGCAATGCTCCCGGAACGCCGAGTCGAGTTTGCCGGTTGGGAACGAGCGGACTCGATCGTGGTCAATCCACACAAATGGTTGTTCAGTCCTATCGATGCCTCGCTCCTCCTGACGCGTCGTATGGATCAGCTGCGAAATGCGTTCAGCCTCGTTCCGGAGTACCTGCGGACCGTTGATCGCTCCGGGACCGGACGTGATATCAACGAGTACACCCCGCACCTTGGGCGCCGGTTCCGCGCGCTGAAGCTCTGGGTCCTGCTCCGCTGGTTCGGACTCGAGGGGCTGCGACGCCGGATTCGTCACCACATCGAGCAGGCAGCGACGCTGGCCTCGTGGGTCGACGAGGATCCGAGGTTCAAGCGAATGGCGCCGGTCCCGTTTTCGACGGTCTGTCTCCGCCTCGCCCCAGCGCAAGGGGCCAACGAACCCCCGGAGGCATACGAAGCGCGCCTCGACGCCCTGAACACGGCACTTCTCGAGGCCGTGAACGGCACCGGAGAGGTCTTTCTGTCTCACACGCGGCTACACGGACGGTTCGTCATTCGCGTGGCCCTGGGCCAGATCCGGACCGCGGATCACCACGTCGCGCGCGCATGGGCGCTGCTTCAGCGGGAGGCCGCGAGCCTCATCTGACCTGGGCGTCGTACCGACCCGGGCCGTCGAGCGGGCGACGAACATGGCATCATCGAGGCAACGCCACAGACCGCAGGAGGAGCCGAGCACGTGCCGCCGATCACCGAGCTGACACGCATCGAGCCGGTGCATCTCGATCGCCTCGACCGCCAGGGCATCTTCACGACGGGCCTCCTGCTCGAAGTGAGCGAGACGACCACGCGGCGCCAGACCCTCGCGGACCAGGTCGATGCGAGCACGAATGACGTCCTCACCTGGCGCGACGAAGCGTTGATGCTCAACCTCGCCGGCTTCGGCCCCGTGGATCACGTCCTGCTCAGTCAGGCTGGCCTCGAGGGGCTCCGTGACATCCTGTCCGTGGATCTCGATGAGTTTCGGCGCCGGATCTCGCGGGGGGCGAAGGAGCTGAAGCTCGACGTTCCCTCAGAGCTGACCCTCGAGAGCTGGTGGGAGCAGGCCCGGACGCTCGAGGACGAGTAGCTCGCGGGCAATCTGATCGGCCGGCGGTACCATTCGGCGATGCGCCCGATCTCCGGTATCGCCGCGAGCTTGGTCGCCGTCGCGACCGCCCTGGTCCTGCTCGTGGTCGCGGTGACGCCATTCCTGACGCCCGCCTGGGTCTCCTTCGAGCAGGAAAGGGCAGATGCGGCGGCGTGGACCGGCTACAGCCCTGACGACCTGCGGACCGCGACGGACGCGATCCTGACGGATCTCGTCGTGGGGCCGCCCGCGTTCGACGTCTCGATCGGCGGGAAACCGGTGCTCATCGAGGCCGAGCGCAGCCACATGCGCGATGTGCGGCGGGTCTTCTCGGGCTTCTACCTGGCCGGCGTGGTGGCCTTCGCCATTCTCCTCGCCGGCCGGCTCGCGGCAGGTCGAGTCAGGGGATGGTCTCGGCGCGAGTTCTGGGGGGCGATCCGCATCGGGGGGCTCGGACTCCTCCTCGGGGTGGTCGTCGCCGGGATCGTGTCGGTCGTCGCCTTCGATGCCGCCTTTGAGGCGTTCCACGAGATCTTCTTCTCCGCCGGCACCTACCTCTTCGATCCGCAGACGGACCGGCTGGTCCAGCTCTTCCCGGAGCAGTTCTGGTCGGAGACGGCCATTGCGGTCGGTGTCATGGCCGCCGGCCTGTCCGTGGCTGTGCTGGCAGGAGCCGCGCGCCGCCGGAGTAGCGCTGATCGGGGCTCCGAGGACGAGGTCCGGTGAGAGGGCTCCCGATCGCCCGGATCGTGGGCATTGAGATCCGCGTTCAGCTCGGCTGGGTCTTCGTGGTTGCGATGGTCGCCGCCCTGGCGGTGATCCAGGTGAATGGCACCGTGCCATCGCTCGCCATGGGCGTCCAGTGGATCCTCGGCGGGGTGGTCGGGATCGCGTTCTTCGCCAGTGCGCTGCTGCACGACCTTGGCCATGCCGTCGTCGCGCGCCGCCGGGGGGTCGTCGTGGAGTCGATCCTCGTTTCGTTCTTCGGAGGAGCAACACCGGCCGATCCTTCGTCGACGATCGCTCGCGACGACCTGGCGATCGCGGCGAGCGGCCCACTTGTCAGCACGATCCTTGGCCTGACCCTGGGCACGATCGGCCTCGGGATCGGGACGCTGGAGACCGATCTCGCCTATGTCATCGGGCAGATTCTCGCGGTCGTCGGAGCTCTCAATCTGCTGATCGGCCTGGTGAACCTGATCCCGGCCTATCCGCTCGACGGTGGCCGGATCATCCGGGCGCTGGCCTGGTGGCGGACGGGCTCGCTCGCCCGGGGTTGGCGGGCGGCGGCCACGAGCGGCCGTCTGGCAGGCCTTGTTCTCGTCGCGGTCGCGGTTGGGCTGTTCCTGACCGGCGATGCCGCGAACGGTGCGATGCTCGCCCTCAGCGGCTGGTTCCTGATCCTGGCCAGCCGGTCGATCCGGGAGCGCCAGAGCCTCGATTCGCTCGCCGGCACCCTCACCGTCGGGGACGCCATGGAGCGCAATCCGATGACCGTCGGTCCAAACCTGACGGTGGACACCCTGGCGAGTCAGCTGGTGGCCCGGGATACCGCGACCACGGCCGTGCCTGTTTCGGATGGCACGACCATCCTCGGCATCCTCGGCGTTCGCGAGGTCAAGCGCCTTCGGCGCGGTGCCTGGCCGACGACGAGGGTTGGAGAGGCCATGGCCAAGCCGCCGCGGATGGTGACCCTGGAGCCCGATCTGCTCCTCGTCACGGGTCTCGAGCGACTGCAGCGGGCCGGACTTGACGGGCTGCCGGTCGTCGAGGATGGAGCATTGATCGGCGTCCTGACACGACGATCAGCCGGCGATGCGGTGCGCGAGCACGCCGACGCAGCGACCGCCGCCGCCCCCACGGCACAAAGCCCCGGTCCGGACTGACGTGCCAAGCGTGGGTCCGGAGTCGGCTGCCGGGGACCGGATGCTCAGCGCGGATGAAGCGCTGGCAGCTGTCCTGGCGGCGATCCCCGGCCCGACCGAGCCGGAGTGGATCTCGCTCTTCGATGTCATTGGTCGAGTCGCCGCCGAGGACGTGTTCGCCCAGGTGGACCTGCCCCCGTGGCCAAACAGCGCGATGGATGGCTATGCCATCAGGAGCTCCGATACGGCCGGTGCCTCGGAAGATCAGCCCGTCCGGCTCGATGTCGTCGGCGATATTGCGGCCGGTGGTGATCCGGAAGTGGAGGTCCGGCGCGGCCTCGCCGTTCGGATCGCGACGGGGGCTCGATTGCCCGTTGGTGCGGATGCCGTGGTCCCAGTCGAACTGACTACCCCAGCCGGGCCCGACGGTCAGCCAATAGGCCCGCGCGGGCGCGACGCGACCGGCCCGGTGCCTGCAGCAATCCTGATCCACGTGGCCGTGGCTACGGGCGGTTCCATCCGCGACCGTGCCAGCGATCTGACGGCTGGGTCAGTCGTGCTGCGCGCGGGCACGGAGATTCGACCCGCGACGGTGGCCATCGCGGCGGGCGCCGGTCACGACAGCGTTCGCGTCCATCGGCGACCGATCGTCAGTGTGATGGCCACCGGAGATGAGATCCGATCCCCGGGATCCGATCTCGGCCCGTCGGGGATCCCCGATGCCAACGGGCCAGCGCTGCTGGCGTACGTCCAGGATGCCGGGGGCGACCCGCGCAGCCTCGGGATTGCCAGTGACCGCCTCGAAGACGTGCGCGCGCGCCTCCGCGCCGGCCTCGTCGAGCAGCCGGACGCCATCATCGTGTCCGGCGGCGTGTCGGTGGGGCCTTACGACCACGTCCGGACCGCCTTCGCCGAGCTCGGACAGATCGCCCTCTGGCGCGTGGCGGTTCAACCGGGCAAGCCATTCGTCTTCGGGACGGCGGAGCGCCTCGGCGGCGGCGCACCGGTCCTGCTCTTCGGCCTGCCCGGCAACCCGGTCTCCACCTTCGTGACCTTCGAACTGTTCGTCCGCCCAGCGCTTCGGCTTTTTGGTGGGCACAGCCGCACGACCCGGCCACGGGATCGGGCGGTCCTGGTCGACGCCGCCTCGAAGAGCCACGGTCGGCGGGCCTTCCTCAGGGTGACGGCAGATCGGGACAACCAGGGCAGCCCCGTTCGGGATGCCGATGGCCGCGTTCTCGTCCGACTTGCAGGAGGCCCCGGCGGCCAGGGGAGTCACGTTCTGTCCGCGCTCGCGGAGGCGGACGCGCTGGCCGTGATCCCGGAGTCCGTCGATCGCCACCTGGCCGGCGGGGTGGTTGAGCTGCTGTGGCTCGACCGGACCTGAACACCCCCAACCGCCCGCGTCGGGCATGATGGCGCGAACAGGAGGACCCATGGACCGAGGCCCCGCTCCGCGCTCCGAACGACGACGGCTCACGCATATCGATCGCTCAGGGCGCCCCCGGATGGTGGATATCAGCGCCAAACCCCCGACCGCCCGACGGGCTGTTGCCGAGGCGTTCGTGCGCCTTGCACCCGAAACCCTGTCGATGGTGATCGATGGACGTTCGGCCAAAGGCGATGTCTTCAGTGTCGCCGAGCTTGCCGGGGTCATGGGCGGCAAACGAACGTCCGACCTCATTCCGCTCTGCCATCCGCTCGCACTGACCGACCTCGTGGTCACGATCACGCCCGATCGTGCCGCCGGTGGGCTCAGGATCCGGGCCGAGGCGGCCACCATTGGACCAACCGGCGTCGAGATGGAGGCGCTCACCGCGGCATCGGTCGCAGCCCTGACGGTGTACGACATGGTCAAGGGCGTCGAGCGTGGCGGAGAGATTGAAGCGGTCCGCCTGGTTTCGAAGTCCGGCGGCCAGAGTGGCGAGTGGCATCGCGAATCGCCGGCAACCAGTGGCGGTTCGCCGGCGGAGCCGCAGGGCCGACCGGCGCGCCGACCCGGCGAACGTTCGGCCGGGCGCATTCGCAAGGGCTGAGAAGTTGGAAGGTCCGCGACCGGCGCGCCTGCCCAGCGGCACGCGCGTCCGCGTGATCACGGTCAGTGATGGCGTCGTGGCCGGCGTGCGCGAGGACCGATCCGGGGAGGTGCTCTCTGCCCGCATGTCCGAGCTGGGCGCGGACGTCAGCCGGTCGGTCGTACCCGACGAAGCGACGCTCATCGCCGCGGAGCTCGTTGGTGCCTCCGTGGAGTACGCGATCATCCTCACGACCGGGGGGACTGGGCTGACGCCACGGGACGTCACTCCGCAGGCGACGCGGTCCGTGCTGGCCTATGAAGTCCCGGGCCTCGCCGAGGCGATGCGGGCGGCCGGGAGGCAATCCACGCCGCTCGCCGACCTGTCCCGGGCCGTCGTTGGTGTCGTGGGCCGCGCCCTCGTCGTGAACCTGCCGGGCAGTCCCGGTGCTGCGACCGAGTCACTGGCCGCGATCGAATCCGTTCTCGCCCACGCCATCGAAACGCTCGCCGGTCCCCATGACCATGACGCCGCGCGCCGGGCCGGGTCCGTCGCGTACGATCGGGGCGAGGAGTCCACCCGCTGATGTTCCCGACATTCGAGCACATTCCGGCCTACCCGCTGATCTTCCCGATCTTCTGGGGCGCCTTCTTCGTGTTCGGCCTGGTCGTGGTCCGACACGTCCGGGTCATGCAGGCAGCCCGGGCGGGGGGTCCGCGCGGCCTGGATCGGGTCGGTCGCCGTGCCTTCGGGATCCTGCGCTACACGCTGCTCCAGGTCCGGATGTTCCGGGAACTGCGGGTCGGGGCCATGCACTACCTCCTCTTCCTCGGCTCGACGGTGCTCCTGATCGGGAACGCCAATGCCGTGACCGGCGGCTTGCTGGAGGCAGTCGTCGGGTGGCCGTTCGACGGACTGATCTGGACCTTCCTGGTCGGTGTCCAGAACGTCGTCGCCGTTGGCGCTCTGGCCGCCGCCGCGTATGCGTTCTACCGCCGGCTCGTCAGCAAGCCAGCCCGGATCCACCTGTCCCGGACGAGCCTCATCGTCCTGACCCTCATCACGCTCGTGGTGTCGACGGAGTTCTTCGCCCAGGCCTTCGAGGCGGCTCGGTATGGTGACGTCACCGGCGCGTTCATCGCCAACGCTGTCGCCATCCCGTTCCGATCACTGAGCCCGGAGATCAACGAGGCAGGGTTCGTTGGCCTGTGGTGGGGGCATGTCTTCGTCCTGAGCGGCTTCCTGATCTACATCCCGTTCAACAAGCACTTCCATGTCTACACGGCCTTCGTCAACGTCTGGTTCCGGAAGCTCGAGCCCCGGGGCCAGCTGCCGGCCCTGGACCTGGAGGCGGAGGACGCGACGTTCGGCCTGCGGACGCTCCAGGATCTCGGCTGGAAGGACATGCTCGATGGCTTCACCTGTACCGAGTGCGGGCGCTGCACGGAGGCCTGCCCCGCGGCGCAGACGGGGAAGCCGCTCGATCCTCGCGCGCTGATCATGGGCATTCGCTCGATGTCGGAGGGCGCCGAGATCGGCATCAACCTCATCCCGAACTCACCGCTCATTCGCCAGGAAATCGGGCGCGACGATCGGCTGCCGGATCCAGCGCGCCTATCCCTTCCGATCGTGGACAACGCCATTCCGTACGACGCGGTCTGGGACTGCGTGACCTGCGGGGCCTGCGTGGAGGCCTGCCCGGTCCTCATCGAGCACGTCGACAAGATCGTCGGGCTGCGTCGAAACCTGGTCCTCGAGGACTCGCGCTTCCCGGCGGAACTCAACAGCGCCTTCCGGAACATGGAGGGCGTCGGCAACCCGTGGGGCCAACCGCCCGCGTCGCGCCTCGACTGGACGAAGGGGCTCCCGTTCGAGGTCCCGATCGTCGCGGACGTCGCCGCGGCCGGCAAGCTCGGCGAGCTGGATGTCCTGTACTGGGTCGGCTGCGCGGCCGCGTTCGACGAGCGCAACCGGAAGGTCGCTCGGGCCTTCACGACCTGCCTGAGTGCAGCCGGGCTGAACTTCGCCGTTCTCGGCCAGGAGGAGTCCTGCACCGGCGACCCCGCTCGGCGCATGGGCAATGACTACGTGTTCCAGATGCTGGCGACTGGCAACGTCGAGACGCTCAATCGATATCGAATGGGCGAGAAGACGATCGTGACGGCCTGCCCCCACTGCTTCAATACGATCGCCAACGAGTACGGGCAGCTGGGAGGCAACTTCAGGGTCATTCACCACTCGGCATTCCTCAAGGAGCTCCTGGCCGATGGGCGTCTGAAGGTGATCGATGACGATACCGGGCCTCGTCGCTCGGTGACCCTCCATGATTCGTGCTACATGGCCCGTAACAACAACGTCGTTGCGGAGCCGCGGGACGTCCTCGCCGCAGTCCCCGGTCTCGATCTCGTCGAAATGGACAAGAACGGGCGGAACACGTTCTGTTGCGGAGCCGGTGGCGGGCGGATGTGGATGGAGGAGACGCGCGGGACGCGAATCAATGCGTCGCGGACCAGTCAGGCGCTCTCTACCGGCGCGGGCACCGTTGCGACCGAGTGCCCGTTCTGCATGACGATGATGAAGGACGGTCTCGAGGCCTCAGCCGCGAACGCGGGTGGCGAGGTCCGCGCGATCGACATCGCCGAACTGCTGGCCGAATCGATCGACCCTCGACAGCTTCAGGGACGCCAGCTGCCGATGGTGCAGTAGCCTCCACCAGCGGTCGATCAGTCCGGCAGGGCCGTTCCACAGCTTGCGCAGGTCGCGTCCGACGTCATGTTCGCGAAGCCGCAATTCGGACAGCGCTTGGACCCCTCGGTCGAAGCGGCGAACGGGCTCTCCCTGGGGCGGCGCGACGCTCGCAGGATGGCCACCGAGGCCAACAGCCCGGCAATCACGGCAATGGCGAAGATCGCGAGAAGCGGCTGATCCATCGTGAGCCCCCCGGACGGATCGATCCTGATGCTCCCGCAACGGGACCCGGTCGTCGATTGTCAGCGTACCCCGCGAAAAACGATTGGGGAACCCATCACCCTGTACGATGGCGACCGTGAGCACGCTCAATCCCGGGAATCGACTGACCGACGAGCAGGTCCTCCTGCGGGACACCCTGCACGACCTGGCGGACGCACGGATCGCGCCGCGAGCTGCCGAAATCGACCGGACGTCGGAGTTCCCCGAGGACATTCGTCAGCTGCTCGCGCAGCAGGACGTGCTCGGTCTGCCGTTTCCCGTCGAACACGGCGGCGTCGGTGGGGATCTCCTGACGGTCTGCCTTGCCATTGAGCAGATCGCCCGGGCCTGCGCGACGAGCAGCCTCATCCTCATCGTCCAGGAGCTGGGTGCCCTGCCGCTCCTGATTGCCGGCTCGCCTGAGCAGCAGGCGCGCTGGTTCCCGGATCTGGCCTCTGGCCGGACGCTGGCCGCGTTCGGGCTGACTGAGCCCGAGGCAGGATCCGACGCCGCGTCGATCCGGACGCGGGCGGTTCGCGACGGCGACGAGTACCGGATCAGCGGGACGAAGCGGTTCATCACCAACGGAAGCGTCGCCGGGCTCATTACCGTCTTCGCGGTGACGGATCCCGATGCCCCCAGGCACAAGCGACTCTCGTGCTTCGGTGTGGAGGTCCCGGCGGACGGGTTCCGCGTCGAGCGCCTCGAGCACAAGCTCGGCATTCGTGGCAGCCCCACCGCGGAGCTGTCCTTCGCCGAAGTTCGCGTCCCGGTTGCCAATCGGATCGGCGAGGAGGGCGAGGGGTTCAGGATCGCCATGGCAACGCTGGATCGCTCACGGCCCGGAGTCGCCGCCCAGGCTGTTGGTATCGCCCAGGGGGCGCTCGAAGTTGCCACGGCCTACGCCCGGGAGCGCAAGCAGTTCGGCCAGCGGATCGGGGACTTCCAGATGATCCAGGCAATGCTCGCGGACATGGATGCCCAGGTTGAGTCGGCCCGTCAGCTGCTCTACACCGCCTGCGTGGAGATCGAAGCAGGCGGTCCGGACGTCGCCCGCTGGTCGGCGCTCTGCAAGCTCGTCGCTGGGGACGCGGCGATGCGCGTCACGACCGATGCGGTCCAGGTGCTGGGCGGGTATGGCTACATCGATGAGTTCCCCGTCGAGCGCATGATGCGCGACGCCAAGATCACCCAGATCTACGAGGGCACCCAGCAGGTCCAGCGCCTCGTGATCGCCCGCGCCCTGCTCGGTCGTCCTGACGCCTGATCAATCCAGCGAATCCACGGAGGCCCACTCCCCAGTGCATATCGTCGTCCTGACCAAACCCGTCCCCGATCCCGCGGCCGCCGCCGAGCGTCTCGGCCCGGATCATCGCCTCGATCGTGCGGCCTCGCCGTCCGTCGTCAACGGCAACGATGAATATGCCCTTGAGGCCGCTCTCAAACTGGCCGACTCGCTGGGCGGCGAGGTCAGCCTCCTCACGATGTCCCCAGCCAATGGAGCCGACACGATGCGCAAGGCATTGGCAATGGGGGCGGCCCGCGGCACGCTCGTGACTGATCCGGCGCTGGCCGGATCGGACGCCTGGTCAACGACGCAGGTGCTCGCCGCCGCGCTCCGCGGGATGACGTTCGACCTCGTCCTCGCTGGTGTCGACACGTCCGACGGCGTCGGCGGTGTTGTCGCCTCCGGGATCGCGGCCCTCCTGCGGCTTCCATATCTCGGCAACGCCGCCAGGATCGAGCCCGACGTCGCCGCAAGCACCGTGCGCGTTCGCCGGATCACACCGAGTGGCTATGACGTTCTCGAGGCGCCGATGCCCGCGCTCGTCGTGTGCACGCAAGCCCTTGGCGAGCCGCGATACCCGTCCCTCAAGGGGATCATGGGGGCGCGAACGAAGGAGATCACCACCCAGTCGCTCGCCGATCTGGGCCTGGATGCAGGGACTCTGGGCGGGGCGAATGCGCTGACCGCCGTCCAGGCGACCAAGCGGCCACCGGCGCGTGATGCGACGAAGGTTGTGCGTGGTTCGGCCGAGGAAGGTGCCGCCGCCATCGTGGAGCTGCTGACGACCCGGAGGATCATCTGATGCGGACCATCTGGGTGATTGCCGAGCCAAACGGAGACGGGTCACTGGCCCGGATCTCCGCCGAGGCCGCAACGATGGCACGGAGTCTGGCTGAGTCGGCCGGCGGCGAGGCGGCCGGCATTGCCGTCGCGAGCGACCCATCCGGTATCGCCAACGAGCTCGCCGCGTACGTCGCGAGGGTGGTCGCGATTACCGACGCAAATGCGGATGGCAAGGCGTGGGCGGCCGTCGCCGCTGAGCGTGCCGCGACCGTTATCTCCGATGATCCGGAGGCGGTGGTCGTGGTGGGTGCAGGGCCGGACGGTCGTGACGTTGCCGGCGCCCTGTCGGCCCTGACGGGACTCGGCGTCCTGGTGAATGCCACCGCGGTCACCTGGGCAGACGATGGACCGAGTGTCGAGATGTCCGCCTTCGGTGGAAAGCTGCTGACCACGTCCACGTTCGTGTCGGGGGCAGGGATCGTGACCGTCCGGCCAAACGTGGTCGAGGCGCAGGCCGCCGACTCGGCCGGGAAGGTCGAGCAACTCGCTGCAGAGAAAGACGCACTCCTGCCTCGCGTGGACGTTGTCGAGCAGGTCGTGGAGGCAGGCGCCGCCGCTCCAATCGAAGAAGCCAAGGTGATCGTTTCGGGCGGGCGCGGCGTCGGGGGAGCGGAGGGGTTCGGCCTCGTCGGGGAGATTGCGACGGCCCTCGGCGGTGCCGTCGGTGCGACGCGAGCCGCCGTCGATTCAGGCTGGATTCCGTATGCGCAGCAGATCGGCCAGACCGGAAAGATCGTCAAACCGGATCTCTATCTCGCGCTCGGCATCTCGGGCGCCATTCAGCACAAGGTCGGCATGCAGACCGCTCACACGATCGTGGCGGTAAATCGTGATCCGGATGCCCCGATCAGCGAGTTCGCCGATTTGCTTGTCGTCGGCGACCTGTTCGAGGTCGGGGCGGCCCTCCTGGCTGCACTCAAGACGCGAGCGGGATAGGCTGCCCGTACCCATAGCAGCGAGAGTCGCCATGGATACTGCCCAGATTGTCGCGCTCGTGGTGCTCATCGCGCTGGCCGTTGGTGTGGCGCTTTTCATCCGCCGTGGCGCTCACCTGCTGTATCGAACGCGAGTCGCGGAGGGTTTCCGGGGCGAGGCCTCGGATCTCTCGCGCCGGGTCGCCCGGAGCCTGGCCGAGGTCGCCGTCCTGATCGACCGCGTCCGACGGCGAGAGACCGACGGCGAGGCGATCCGCGGCAGCCTGAGCGCGGCGCGCGATGCCGTG
>JBBQMH010000043.1:0-19473 GCA_038328755.1 Candidatus Limnocylindrales bacterium | reverse complement strand
GAGCTCGACGGCGCCCGATTCGAAGCCTTCGAGAAGCTGGGGCGCGAGGCGCGCCGATCCGAACTGGCGACCGACGCCATTGCGCGCAAGGCGGAACGTCGCAGGTGGAGCGTGATCTCCAAGAGTGTCGACCGCCACATGAACGAGAAGTACGGGAGAGAACGATGAGCAGCCAGAGAGCCGCCAGCACCACCGAACAGTCGGCGACGCCGCGCCTCGTGGCGTTGCCTGAATTGCCGGGACTCCCGGGCCTCGTCGCTCGACATTTCGAACCTACCCGGGACTACCCCGCCCTGGCCGAGCATCTGACCTCCGTGAACGTCCACGACGGACACGAGGAGGTCGACACCGCCGAGAGCCTTCGCCACGACTGGGAGCACCGGGACAGCATCGACCTCGACCAGGACGTGATCGTCGCCGAGCTCGATGGCAGGATCATCGGTTCAGCCGGACATGACTGGAGGCAGCGAGGCGAGCGCATCTTTCACCACCTGCACGCCGAGGTCCAGCCGGAGTTCCGGGGCCGCGGCCTCGGTCGGACGCTCCTTGGCTGGGCAGAGAGGCACGCGTCAGCGGGTCTGGCGGCCGGTCGGATCGGAGCCGCCCTCCCCTACCCACATGTCCTGTCCGTATGGGCGGCGCCGAACACGCCCGGTGTTCATCCGTTGATGACCCACTTCGGCTATTCCATCGAGAGCTACGGGATGATGATGCTGCGCAACCTGGCGGACCCGATCCCGGACCGGCCGATGCCCGACGGTCTCGAGATCCGGCTGGTCCGGCCCGAGGATCACCGCGCGATCTGGAATGCCGACGTGGAGGCCTTTCGGGATCACCGCGACCCCGGCGAGCGCACCGAGGCTGACTACGTTTCGGCGTTCACGGATCCCACCACGGATGCCTCGATCTGGCAGGTGGCATGGGACGGTGAGGAGGTCGCGGGCTCCGTCTGGAACACGATCTACCCCGATGAGAATGAGAAGTTCAACGTCCGACGTGGGTGGCTGGACCATATCTCCGTGCGCCGCCCGTGGCGCAAGCGCGGCCTTGCCGCGGCACTGATCGTCCGCTCGCTGGAGACGCTCCGCGAGATGGGCCTTGAGCAGGCCGCGCTTGGCGCCGATACCGAGAACCTGAGCGGGGCCGTGCGCCTGTACGAGTCGCTCGGGTTCCGGCAGCACCGCGTGCACGCGAACTTCGTGAAGCCCATCGGCCGTCGCGGGCAGGCGAACTCCGACTGATCGCAGCGCTTCGCGAGCTGGGATCTAGAAGGGCAGACGGCGGTCCCGGGCCACCATCTCGAGCCAGGGTTGCTCCCGACCGATGGTGGTCTCTGGTCCGTGGCCGGGGAACACCGCCAGCCGGCTCTCGAACGTGGCGAGTCGCGCCAGCGACTCCACCATCTGTGCCGGGGATGCGCCCGGGAGATCAACTCTCCCCCATCCACCTGCGAAGAGCGTGTCGCCGCTGAACATCAGGCCATCATCGGCGGCAATGAGGCAGACGGAGCCCTCCGTGTGGCCGGGCGTATGGATCACGGTCAGGCGGATCTCGCCGAACCGGATCTCGCCACCCTCGGCGAGCTCAACGGCCGGGACGCACGCTGGAATCTCGAACGGGGCCCAGAGTGGCGACGGAGCTGTCAGGCGATGGGCGTCGAGGGGATGAACCGCGATCGGGGCCCCGGTGTGTTCCGCCAGCGCGGCGTTCTCGCCGAAATGGTCCCAATGCCCATGGGTCGTGACGATCAGCTTGAGCGTCCAGTCCCGCGCCGCCAGCTCCCCGCTGAGCCAGTCGAGCGACGGGATCGCCGTGTCGATGGCAATCGCTTCGCGAGTGCGCGTGTCCGCGAGCAGGTGGACGTTCGTGCCGACCGGCCCGACGACACGGGTCAGGTGCTCCAATCAGGCCTCCGCGACGATCCTGGCGCGGATGCAGTCGAAGGTCTGGGCGATGATCTTGTCGGCCGTTCCCTCGATCATCCGGGTCCCGACGCCCGCCAGCATCCCGCTGATGTTGACCTCGGCCGTCCAGTGCATCGTGGTGGTCCCGGGTTCGGTGCCCTCGACAAGGTTCATCTCGCCCCGGGCGTCAACGGCACTCCCGGGGGCTCGGCCGCTGGCGACGAGGACGGCCCTGTCGGGGGCCCGCACCTCCGTCATCTCCAGATCCACGACGAAACGCGAGGAGATGAACCCCACTCCCACCTTGGCGGTGACCCGGAAATGGGTGGGGTCGAGAACCTCGATCGAGTCAACGCCGGGACCACACGCCCCGATACGGTCGGGGTCGGTGACGAAGGCGAAGACATGATCAGGTGGCGCCGGGATATCGACCGTTCCTGAGAATTCCATTCAACGACCTCCACGAGCGGCAGGCACGGGACGGTTTCGGCCGCTCGCGCCGCGGGACTGACGTACCAGGATCATACGGACCCCGCACCGAACGCGCGGACTTCCGGCACTTCCCAGGCCACGATCCCGACCTTCTGTGGCTCGAGAGCGATCACCTCGACGGAGCCGTCCATTCCGGAGCGTGTCAGGTCCGGGATGGCATCCACGAGCCGCCGGTCAGCTTCAGTTCCGGTCGCGGTCCAGACCTGGCGCCGGAGGAACCGGAGCAACTCGTCGGGATCCTGCCAGCGGCGTCGCTCGCCGCTGATCAATTCGACGACCGGCGAGCGCCCTCCCGCCTCGAGCAGCTCGACGAACTGATTCAGGGCCGGCAGCGCGATCCGCTCCTCGCCGTGCGCGATCGGCCAGAACGGAGCGGCTGCCGAGGCCGGACTGCCGTCCATGAGAACCGCGGTACACGCTCGCCGGGCGGCCCTTTCCATCGCCTCGATGAACGGAACGATCTCCGCGATGTCGTAGCTGACGTGGGCAATGAGCGCGACGTCGGCAACCGGATCCTGGCCGAGATGAGCGCGCAAGGCAGGATCGGGCGGCCAGCGGCCTTCGAACGCGCGCAGGTTCTGGATACCGTGCTCAGCCATTCCGGCCGTGAGAGCGGCGAGCATGGCCGGCGATGGATCGACCGCGATCACCTCCCGCGCATGTCGTGCGAGCGGAAGGGCGTATCGACCCGCGCCGGCGCCGATATCGAGCCACGTGTCGCCCGGCCGCGCCAGCTCCAGCAGTGCCGCCAGGACCGGATCGCCCCGGCGTCCCGGATCGTCGATGAAGGTTCGACTGACACTCGCGTAGAAGTCGGGCCCATCCGGCTCTTCGCGGAACCGCTCGACTTGGGCCGCATTGCCTCGGACCCTGTCCGCCCAACGATCGGCAAGGAGCCGGACAAGATCGGCCCGATTATCGATATCGGGGTTGCCTCCGTTGACATCGAGGACCCGACTGAATCCCGGTCGGGCGTCCAGGAGCGGCCCGAGGCCTCGATCGCCCGTCGCAGCCGCAACCAGGTCCGCGGCGCCGGGCTCGAGGCGGACGGGATTCCGACTGCCATCGGAGGACCGGGCGATGACGACGGGCCGGGACGGATCGGCGGGCTCGGCCATCAGGCGGCGGATCACGATGGGATCGAGGGCGGGCTGGTCCCCGAGGACGACGAGAACGGCTTCGGGGCTCGGATCGGACGCCATCGCCGCGGCCCAGCCCAGGTGCAGCGAGCTCGCCAGCCCGCGCGACGGATCCGGATTGGCAATGCGCCTGGCGCCGCCCCAGCGCAGACCTGGCCCGCCCGCGACGCGACGATCGGACGCGCCCCCATCCTCCACGACCACCGGATCACTGATCCCGGCCGCGGCAAGCGCATCGAGGACGTGCTGGAGAAGCGGCAACCCGTCCAGCGTCGCAGTCAGCTTGCGGCCGCCGAACCTCGTGGACTGCCCGGCAGCGAGGACGATGGCGGTGATGCGGTCCGGCTCCATCGAGGTCACGCTACGCCGGCTGGGATACACGTCGGCGATCCTTCATCGGAACGCCGGATCCACCATGCCGGAGAGCGACGATCTCGGCCATGATCGCGAGCGCGGTCTCAGCGGGAGCTCGACCTCCGAGGTCGAGGCCGATCGGCCCGCGGACGCCGTCAATTTCAGAGCTGGTGAGCCCCGCATCGGCCAACCGCTCTCTCCGTTCGGCCTGCGTGGTCCGCGAGCCGACGGCGCCGACGTACCGGCAGCCCCGTCGAACGGCTTCGAGGATGGCGGGTTCATCGAATTTTGGATCGTGGGAGAGAATGGCCACCGCGTCGTCCGGCCCGACGGCAATAGTCTCGAAGGCATCCTCGGGCCAGGCGGCTTCGATCCGGTCAGCTTCCGGGAACCGCTCGCGGGTGGCGAACGCCGAGCGACCGTCCACCACGACCGTTTCGTAGCCGAGGTCGCGCGCATAGCGGATCAGTGGCCGGGCAACCTCCACGGCGCCAACCACCACGAGGCGCGGCCTGACCGGGTAGAGCTCCACGAAATAGGCGCGGCCTTCGAATTCGACCACCCGCGACCGACCTTCGCGGAGGAGTCCAGCGGCGGTGCTCGCCAGCAAGTTGTCCCGCCCGGGACTCCCGGTCGATCCGGACACGATCTCGCCTCCTGCACCGACGATGAGCTCCGGCTCCGGCTCTGCCCCGGCCCTGGTCGCATGCGGGCCAGGTGTCGCTGGCGGTGAGCCCGGTGGAAGTGGCGTGATGACGGCTGTCGCTCCACCGCCCGGCGCGACGGGCCGCGCCGCACCATTCAGGGCGGCCGAAGAAACGCGCGGCTGGATCAGGACGTCGATGGTCCCGCCGCACGCGAGCCCGACGTCCCAGGCCTGGCGATCACTGATGCCGTAGCGAATGACCTTCGCGAGACCCATCCGGCGGGCCTCGGCGATCTGCTCGGCCGCCGCTCCCTCGATGCAGCCTCCGCTGACGGAGCCGATCAATCGCCCATCATCGGCCCTGAGCAAGACGGCGCCCTCGGGTCGCGGGGCCGAGCCAAACGTCCTGACGACGACGGCACGACCAGCGTCCACGCCTTCCCGGCGCCATGCCTCGAGGGCCTCGATCAGATCACGCATGGCCCAATCCTAGCGTCCTGCCGATTCGACGCCGGTGACACGAAAAGCGCCGCCGGCGATGCCGGCGGCGCTTTGATTGCAACTCCCCGTCAGGTCTAGCCGAAGTCGGCGCCATCCGCCCGCGCGTGGGCCTGGATGTTCTCCTTCGGGCGGGCCAGTACGAGGTAGGCCAGGCCAATGAGCGCCACGATCCCGGCGCTGATCGGCACGAGCCACTTGTCGAGGAAGTCCTCCGTCAGCGCCGGCGTCTTGAGCGACAGGATGACGATCGCGGACACGCCGTAGATGAGCGCCAGGACGTTGACCGTCATGCCCCATCGGCCGAGGGTGAACGAGCCAGCGGGCTTCCAGCCGCGACGACGCGCAATGATCGAGGCGAGGACGACGCTCTGGAACCCGAGGTAGATGCCGATGACGGCGAAGGTGATGATCTTCGCCACCGTCGCCGACGGCAGGAACGTGATGATCGCCGGCACGATCGTCGCGACGAGCACCGCGCCGGGCGGCATATGGAAGCGCGGGTTGACACGGGACAGGGCATCGGAGCCGGGCATCATGCCATCCCGTGCGAACGAGTAGACGAGCCGGATCGAGGCGCCCTGGATGGCGATTGTGCACGAGACAAAGGCGAACAGGATCAGGGCGAGGGCGATCTTCGAGCCGACCTCGCCGAACGAGGCGGCAAGGATGGCGTCGATCGGGGTGGCGTTCTCGCCGCTGATGACCGCCCCGATATCGGGCACAGCCAGGATCAGCGCGAAGACGAGGAAGATCGACACCGCGCCGCCGACACCAAGTGTCCAGATCATGGCACGCGGGACCTTGCGCGACGGATCCTGGACCTCCTCCGCGATGTCGCCGCAGGCCTCGAAGCCGTAGAAGACCCAGACCGCCGCGAGCCCGGCCGCCAGGAATGCACCGGTGTAGTCGCCCGCGCCGGCCCCGCCGGTCTGGAAGATGACCCCGACGTCCTGATGGCGGTCCGTGAGCAACAGCCAGACGGCAAGGCCGACGGTACCGGCAATCTCGACGGCCACGCCGAGCCGAGCGAGGAAGGCAAGGCGGCGGATGCCGAGCATGTTCAGGATGCCGCCGAGGATGATGACGCCGACGGCGACGGCGATCGTCGAGCCGTCGCTGAGCTCCCAGCCGAAGAGCGGGGCCGCATACGCGTTCGCTGCGTAGGCCACGGCAGCCACGGTGATCAGCAGGGCCATCGTGTACATCCAGCCCGACATGAACGCGTAGCGCGGCCCGACGAGTCGCTTCGTCCACTGGAAGATGCCGCCGGCCAGCGGGTATTGCGAGGCGACCTCACCGAACGTGAAGACGACGAGGAACTGTCCGACCAGGACGATCGGGTACGACCAGATGAACGCCGGTCCGGCGGTCGCAAGGCCGAATGCGAAGAGCGTGTATACGCCCACGACCGGGGACAAGTAGGTGAAGCCGACCGAGAAGTTCGACAGCAACCCCAGAGATCGACTCAGCTGTTGCCGGTAACCAAGCTCGGCAAGTTGACGTTCATCGGCCGCCCCCTGGGTGGCCGCATCGGACGCTAACGCCATCAGATCCCTCCTCGAATCTTCCGGAACCTTCCCTTGGCCGCGAGGTCTTTGGGCCCTCTCGGCAGGACAACGACCGCCACGAGCTGGCGCTGTCGGAGTGTATGCGCGTTTTCAGGCTGTCAAGAGCTCATTCTGCACGCCGATTCGTTGGAATCTGCGCACCACCCTTCGAGATGCGTCGCGGTGGATGATCGGCCTGACGCGACGGTTGGATCAGCCCAGCGGCCGGGCCACCCGGGAATCGGTCGGTTGCCGAACCACCTTCGGCGGGGGCTCGAAGGTCCGGCGTGCCGACGGGCCTGGTGCGACAGAGGCCGCCGCCTCGCCTCCGCGCCGCGTGTCGGCCGCACGTCCGCCCGCCAGGATTTCGCCGAGTCGCTCGAGGCTGGCGATCGTACCGGCGGCGAGGAAGTCGTCGATGTACGGATAGGCAGCCCGCATGCCGGCGGCCAGCGGCTGATAGCCCGGCGTGCCAGCCAGCGGGTTCAGCCAGACCAGGCGATGGCAGTTGCGTCGCAGCCGCGCGGTTTCGATCTCAACGAGGCGAGGGTCACCGCGATCCCAGCCATCGGAGACGACGATCACGATGCCGCTGGATCGCAACGACCGGCGCGCCCACTTGTGGTTGAACTCGCGGAACGACTCCCCGATCCTGGTCCCGCCCGCCCAGTCCGTGACCGCATCGGCGACCTTCGCGAGGGCCCGATCCCGGTTTCGATCCTTGAGGATCCTCGTGACGCGCGTCAGCCGGGTTCCGAAGACGAAGGATTCGGTCCGGACCGCGGACGACGCCGAGAGCGCCTGGGCAAATCGCAGGAGGAGCCGCGAGTGTCGCTCCATCGAGCCGGAGATATCGCACAGGACGACGATCGGCCTGGGTCGCTTCACGGGTCGTCGCCAGACCCATTCGAGGATCTCGCCACCGGTACCGAGATTGCGCCGGAACATCGCCCGCGGCGCGAGTCGCCGCCCGTGGCGATGGAGCTCGTAGCGGCGCGTCCGCCGGAGTTCGAGCTTCGGTTCGAGGAGATCAACGAGGCGTTCCGCATCTCGCAGCTCCTGTGCCGTCATCCGGTCGAAGTCACGGTGGCGCATCGTTTCGGACCGGCTGTACGCGTCGGGTGAGATGGATACGACGTCGGGTGCTGCCTCGTCCTCGTCGCCGTCACCCTCGGTCGGGATCGGGACGCCGTGGCGATCCTCTGGCAAGTCCGAGCGCTCGTCGCCGGGCATGGCGGCGTCAGCGGGCGTGCCTTCGTCCGACGGGACCGCCTCGGGGCGGCCCTCGGTACCTGGTTCGCCGGTGCCCGGAAATGGGGAACGTCGGCGCCAGTAGCGATCGAAGACCAGATCGTAGACCGGGCGATCATCGCGACGGCGGGTGAACACCGCAGCCCCGGCAGCACGGACCACGTCGCGGTCTCCGATATCGACGACGCCGAGGGCTCGAGCGAAGTCGATCTCCGCGCTGACATCGACAGCGAGGCCGGCCACGCGCAGCGCACGCCCGAAGCCGACAGCGCGGGCGAGCAGGCGGTGTCCGTTAATCGTCTCTCGCGGACCGCTCCGGACGATCGCCGGGTCGTGCGTCATGGCCGGTCGAGCCTCAGCGGCCCGCTACCGCCTCGGCGAGGTACGACTTGACGGTTTCACCGCGGACCTGGCGGATGTCCTCTTCGTACTTGAGAACCACGCCGAGCGTCTCGTCGGCTATTTCGGGCGTCAGCTCGGCGGCACCAAGCGCCAGCAGTGCCGACGCCCAGTCGAGGGTCTCGGCAATGCCCGGCACCTTCGTCAGATCGGCCTCGCGAAGTCGGTGCACGAACGCCACCACGGCCCGAGCGAGCGATTCGGGTGCGGCCGGAACGCGGGCCTGGACGATCTCGAATTCCTTGGCCGCGGATGGATAGTCGATCCAGTGATACAGGCACCGCCGCTTGAGGGCGTCGTGGACCTCGCGGGTCCGATTCGAGGTCAGGATCACGCGCGGGGGCCGGTCGGCCTTGATCGTGCCGATCTCGGGAACGGTCACCTGGAAATCGGACAGGATCTCGAGGAGGTAGGCCTCGAACTCCTCATCCGCGCGGTCGATCTCATCGATCAGCAGGACGGGCGGCTCACCATCGGATCCAGCCTCGAGTGCCTGGAGGAGCGGCCGCTTGATCAGGAACTCTGGCCCGAAGATGTCGTGCGCCGTCACGGCCTGGCCCTGGCCGCGCGCCTCGAGCAGCCGGATCTCGAGCATCTGGCGCGGGTAGTTCCACTCGTAGACGGCGGTGTTGACGTCCAGCCCCTCGTAGCACTGTAGCCGGATCAGGCGTGTTCCGAGGCTGGCAGCGAGGACCTTGGCGAGCTCCGTCTTGCCGACGCCGGCTTCCCCCTCGAGCAGCAGCGGCCGACCAAGTTGCAGGCCGAGGAAGACCGCAGTTGCGATTGAGCGCTCGGCGATGTAGCCGCGCTCGCGGAACGCTTCCTGGATCGAATCGATGGAGGTCAGCGGGTGCATCGGGCGATGCTAGCAGGCTTCCCGGTTCGCCCGATCGTGTCGCGCCTGCCCGGTGACGCCCGGTCAGAAGTCCTCGAATTCAGGCCAGCCGCGCAGCCGCCGCTTCCAGGGCACGTCGCACCTCGACAGCCGCGACGTGGGTTCGGTAGTCCCGGTCCGCATGGATATCGGACGCCACGACGACGCCCTCGGTCGCGTGGGAAGCAGCTTCGGCGAACGATACCCCCGCGAGCACGGCTGCCTCGACCGCCGAGGCGCGGTACGGCTGATCCCCGACGCCGGTCAGTGCCACGCCACAACGGGTCCATCGGTCCGCTACCCGAGCGCCGATGACCACCGCAGCACCGGCGATCGCGTAGCCGCTCGCGGGCTGATCGATCGATCGATAGGCCGATCCTGCGTCATCGAGGGACGCCCCCAACCTGATCTCGGTGATGAGCTCATCGGCGGCGAGCGCAGTCGCAAATGGTCCGTCGAAAAAGCTGGTGATCGGAATCACTCGTTCTCCCCGGACCGATCGGATGACGATCCCGGCGTCCAGCGCGAGCAGCACGGCGGACAGGTCCGAGGCCGGGTCGGCATGCGCCACGGCCCCGCCGATCGTGCCCCGGTTGCGGACCTGGACATCGCCGATGCCCGGCAGCGCGTCGGCCAGCAGCCCGAACTGCAGGAGGCGGTCGTCGCGCAGCAGCTCGTCGTAAGTGGTGAGTGCACCAATGGAGATTCGCCCGTCCGGCTCGTGCCGGACTCCACGCAGCTCCGACAGCCGGCCGATATCCACGAGGAGTTCGGGCCGTGCGAGTCGGAGCTTCATCAACGGCAGGATGCTCTGCCCCCCGGCGATCGCCTTCGCCAGCCCATTCAACGTGGCCAGACGAGCGAGGGCGTCGTCCAGGGACTGGGCCCGGACGTAGCCAAATGATGCCGGGATCATGGGGCGGCGCGGTCCGCTGAGGCGAGAGCGTCTCCCGCGGCCCTGATGGCGGTGACGATGCTCTGGTAGCCCGTACAGCGGCAGAAGTTGCCCCTGATCGCGTGGCGGATCTCGGCGTCGGTCGGGCTGGTCGTTCGGGCGAGGAGGTCGGCGGCCACCATGATCATCCCGGGCGTGCAGAACCCGCACTGCAGGCCGTGATGCTCCCAGAACGCCGTCTGAAGCGGATGCAGGCCGGTTGCATCAGCCATCCCCTCGATCGTGGTCACGCTGGAGCCGTCGGCCTGGAGGGCGAGCATCGTGCATGACTTCACGGCTTTGCCGTCGACCATGACGGTGCAGGTCCCGCACTGGGACGTGTCACAGCCGACGTGCGTCCCGGTCAGGTCGAAGTCCTCGCGAAGCAGTTGGACGAGGAGGCGTCTCGGTTCGACGTCTGCCTCGCGTGGCTCGCCATTGACCCTCAGTGAAACGTGGGTGTCGATGCGTTCGACCTCCTGGCTGATCCCGGGTGTGCTGTCCGCGTGCATCAGAGTATCGGGCCGCCGGGCGGCTTCCGGGGTTTCGGCGGCATGTAGCGCCCGTAGGCAGCGCTCCGGATGTCGATGGCTCGCGGGTCAAGGTGCGGAGCGGCCTCCTCGAACGGCAGGCTCGCCAAGTGAGCGGCCTCTCCAAGACGCCGCATCTTGGAATCGGCGATCTCCCAGCTGAGGCCCTCAAGGCTGCCGGCAGTGGCCAGGCCCACGCGTTCGCTGCCACGCCCGCCGGTTGACGCCGCGTAGGACGCAGCCCAGAGCAGGAGCTCCAGGGAGTCATCACTGGGATGGCGGGCCGAAAGAGCGCCGCAGATGATCCCCCGATCCCCGGGAGTCCTCGTTACGAGCCGCCAGTTGTCCGGCCCATCGATGAGATTGACCGCCAGACTCCGATACGGCGCGGCGAGGATCGTCTCGATCCCGGCCGTGTCGGCGTTCCCACCCGTGATCGCCAGGGAGACATGCGCGCCGGTGATCCCATCGAGGAGCAGTTGATGGGCCTCGACGAACCGACGGCGCTCCGCAGGGTCCTCGCCGATCAGGTGGGCATCACCCTCCTCGATTTCGATCAGGACACAGCCGGCATCGATCAGGGCCACGATCTCGGTGCGGATGGCCGCGCCAAAGGCCGCGGTGACCAGGTCGGGATCCTTCCCGCCGAGGCGCCGACCGAGGGTGTACGGCCCGGGCAGTGCCTGCTTGACGAGACCGACCCCGAGCTCGGCCGCATAGCGCCAGGCATCGACGGTCAGGGGCCCGGTCCAGCGCGGCATCCCCTCGAGTCGTGGGCCACCTTCGCCTAGGCTGACTCCGTCGAGACCGGCCGCCGGTCCGAGGGGGCCGGGCGCCCGCAGGCCTCCATCGGTCAGTGGCTCGAGGCCCCCAGCCGCCTGGGCCTCGACAACGATGCGGACGGCGACATCGTCATCGCTGACCAGTCCCCCACCGGCGCCGAGCGGGCGCGGCAGGCCGCCCAGGAGCGTCGCGAACATTCCGTTCCTGCGCCCCGGTCAGATCGTCAGGCCGCCGGCCAGCAGCCCGGCGACAATCAGGATGACGAGACCGACTATCCCGAGCGTTGCCACGATCCGCGATCGGCTGGCGCCTGAGGCACCGTCCCCGGTCCGCCAGAAGTCGCGCATCGTCCGGATCCGGCCAGGTGGTACGAACGCTCCGAGCCACAACCCGGCGACGAGCCCGCCGATATGCGCGGCATTGTCGATCGTGCCGGCGAACAGGAACCCGAACGCGAGATTGATGAACACGATGGAGCCAAGCTGCGGGACGAGCGAACGAGCCCGTCGATCGAACTGCGGTCGGTGGACCCGGGCACCGGCCAGGAGCACACCGACGAGGCCGAAGATCGCACCCGATGCGCCGACGCTGAGGTTCGGGCTGACGATGAAACTTGCCGTCGAGGCGGCCGCGGCGGTCAGAACGTAGAACAGACCGAGCGCCAGCGAACCCCAGGCTCGCTCTACCAGGGGTCCGATGAGGTATAGGGCGTACATGTTGACGAGGAGATGGATCAGGTTCGCGTGGACCAGCGTCACCGTGACGATGCGCCAGACCTCCCCGGCCGCCAGCGCGCTCTTGTCGAGCGCGAGGGCAAGGGCGAGGCCGATGCCGTCCGCCGACAGGCTGTAGAACGAGACGAGGATCGTGACACCGAGGATCGCGAACGCGAGCGGGATCGCAGGCCCGTCGCCGCGGCTGCGAGCGAAGTACTTCCGCGCCGCTCCCGTATCCCCGGTCTCCTTGGCCAGCCAACCCAGCCGCGAGGCGATCTCCGCCTTGTCCTCGGCGGGCGCGCGGCGGTCGGCCTCGCGGTAGGCCGACAGGGCGTCACGCAGGTCCCCGGCCCTGACGTGGGCCGCGGCGATGTTCCGCCAGGCTGGATAGGTCGATGGGTTGTCCGGCAGTCCCAGGATGGCCTTCCAGGCATTGAGCGCCTCGGCGTCGTGATCCAGTCGGAAGAGCGCCTCGCCGAGACCGAGCCAGGCGGCCCCCGTCACGGCGACGTCGTCAAACCCGGCCACACGCTGGTAGGCCTGCGCAGCCGGAAGGAATTCGCCGTTCGACATCAGGTCAGCGGCAAGATCCAGGGCAGCCAGGGCCGTCGCCCGATCAAGCGGTCCGGAGGAGTTGATCGCGGCAGTCAGATCCGGCATCGGCCCGGCCGCGGATGGGTCAGTCACAGGGCGACGATACTAGATGCGACATGTGTGGGCGCTTCACGCAGGAACGGCCGACCTCCGAGCTCGCCGAGATCTTCGAGGCCGAGGACCTTGCCGATGTGCCGGGGGGTCGCTTCAACGTGGCCCCGACGGACGACGCGGCCGTGGTCGTCCAGCGGGAGGATCGGCGGGCCGTCGTGCCATATCGATGGGGCCTGATCCCCCACTGGGCCGACAGCGCGAGGATCGGCAACCGCATGTTCAACGCGCGGGCCGAGACGCTCGCGAGCTCGCCGGTCTTCCGCGACGCGTTCCGGAAGCGCCGCTGCCTGGTCCCGGTCGATTCGTTCTACGAGTGGCGCCGCGAAGGGTCCATCCGGCAGCCGTTCCGGATCGTTGGCCTCGATGGTGAGCCGCTGGCGCTCGCGGGCCTGTGGGCCGGTTGGCTGGACCCGGACACGGAGGAGGTCCGTCGAACGTTCACCATCGTGACCACCATCCCGAACGACTCGATGCGAGCCATCCACGACCGGATGCCGGTCATCGTTCCACCGGGCGCCTGGGATCGATGGCTTGATCCCGGCTTGCCGGACCCCGGGGGGCTCCAGGGCCTGCTCGTTCCGGCCCCCGACGCTGCCCTCGAGATCTATCCGGTCAGTCGGGCGGTGAATAGCGTCCGCAACGACGGACCAGCGCTCATCGATCCGCTGCCCGAGCCGGACGACCCACGCTCCCGCTGATCGGGTCGACGGCCAGGGACTGGAGGGTGCCCATCCAGGCGTCCGCAGCAGCGTCTCCCGCGTCGAGACGGGAGGCAAATGCGGCCACGAACCCGGCGAACGTCCCGTCCGGGTCTGAAACCGGCGCCTGCAGCACGATTACGGAGTCCGGGAGCGTCAGCTGCCCGACCCCGGCGGCCCCGCCGTGCGCCGTGACGACGACGAGCGGTGCGCCGGCGAACGCGGCTCCATCTGCCAGGGCGGGGAGAAGCTCTGGTTCAAGGTCGATGGCGACGACGACCCGAGTGTCCGGCAAGTAGCGCAGTGCGAGGTCGAGATCGGCACCCTCCAGGGCTCGCGGGGCGGTCCTGAGGACCGCGGCATGCCCGACACCTGCCTCGGTCAGCGCGAGGAGCGCTGCGTCACCGTCGGCTCCGTCGGGCACGATCCCGACCACCTGGACCACTGCCTCGAGCGCCACCCCTCGTAGCGCGACCGCCGTCCCAAGGGTGTCCTGCCGTCCGGCCTGCTCCAGCGATCCGCAGATGACGATCACCCGAGCAGGGTACCCGACGAGGCTTCGGACGTGCGTCGATCAGCCTGGTGTTTCAGACGGCCGCGGTGTCCCCGACGGCTCGGGCGAACCGGTTGGTGAGCCGGAGTCGTCGGGGTCGTCCGACGGGCTCGGCGAGGCCCCTCCGTGATCGTCAGAGCCTTCAGGTGACGCAGCAGGGGTGGCGGTACCGCCCGTCGTCGATCCGCCCGACGGACCGGTTGGGGCAGTTTCGCCTGGCTCGAGACTGTCGTCCGGCCCACTGCTCGCGTCGGGCTCGAGTGATTCGGAAGGCTCGGGACTGCCGGACGGCTCAATGACCGGTCCCAGATCCGGGGCCGCGGTCGGCTCAATCTGGACCGACGGGCTCGGCGACGCGTCTCTGGACAGGAACGTGATCGCCCCCCCGACACCCATCGCTGCGGCGCCCGTCAGCGAAGCCGCCGCCAGGAAGACAACGAGAACGTAGGCGAGGGCGGTTGCGCGGATCCCGGCTGGTCGCCCGGAACCGTGGACGAAGATCGACCACGCTCCACCGACGCTCCCGACGAGCCGTCCGAGACCGAGACCATCGCCGATACGCCCGAGCCAACCGGCGCTCCCGGGCGTCGGCTCAGTTGCCAGCGCAGCCATGACACGCCCGGTGAAGTCGGCCGTTGGCCGGATGGGTTCCGAGGGCGTTGAGCGTTCGATTGCGCCCGCTGCCGCCGCAACCTGAGCGGCCTCGGCGCTATCAAGCTCGACATCCGCACCAACCAGCTCATCAGGGCGGAAGGATCCCGGTCGCATCGTCATCGCTCGACCTCCTCGAGGTGACCACGCAGGCGCGCGAGGCCGCGGTGCAGATGGGTCTTCACCGTTCCAAGCGGCCTCCCCGTGAGGATCGAGATCTCATCCAGTGAGCGCTCGCCGAAGAAGCGCAGCGCAACGACCTCACGATACGGCTCTGACAGGCCAGCAACCGCCTGTCGGACCGTGTGATGTCGCTCGCCCCGTAGTGCCAGGCGCTCAGGGTCGGAGGCAGCGTCCGCTCGAAGCGTCGCCGTCGGGTCGACGACTTCACCATCGAGTCCGGCGACGGGCGACACCCACGTGACGGTGCGCTTCCGACCAGCCTGCCGGATGGCAAGCCGCACGGCGATCCTCGATAGCCATGCCCCGAATGGACCTTCGGCGCGCCAGGTCCCGAGGGATCGGTAGGCGGTCACGAACGCCTCCTGAGCGACATCCTCTGCGGCCGTGAGATCGCCGAGGACCCGGTAGCACGCTCGAACGACGGCCGGGCCCTCGCGATCAACCAGAATTCGGAAGGCATCCCGGTCTCCATCGAGGACGGACCGGACCACGGTGACGTCATCGACGAGTGCCTGACGATCGCCATGTGACACGAGACTGCTGGACCCTCCCTCAGCACTGGAACGCCCTCGCGCCTCGCGGGGTCGTGGCGAACCAATGGTGACGCCATCACGATGCTGCCACGGTGTGCCATTGGTCACGACTGCTTGAGTCCGGACGATCGACGTCAGTCCCCTTCGCTTTGGTCGTCGGGCGTCTCGTTGGCGTCGTGCGTCTCGTTGGCGTCGTGCGTCTCATTGGCGTCGTGCGTCTCGTTGGCGTCGTGCGTCTCGTTGGCGTCCTCCAACTCGTTCGCGTCGTTCGTCTCGTTGGCGTCGTTCGTTTCGGATGCGTCCGAGGTCACGTCATGGCCAGATTCCAGGACCGAGCCGGCGACGGGAGCGGCAATGGCGTCGGGCGACTCAGACGGTTCCGCTGACTCAGACGGCTCGGGCGTTTCGCGCGCGCCACTGGTGGTCGTCAAGCCGACCGTATCGGATGCAGGCGCGAAGGAGCCTGCGATGCCATTGGCGGCAAAGGCACCACCCACGATCAGGAACAGGCTGACGACGGCGACGCCGATCGTGCGAACCACCTGGAGATGAACTGAGGACTTCATGCGCTCGTGACTCCAAATCTGGCGACGACTCATCAATTGGTCGTTCCTTCTGTCTGAGGCAAATGCGGAGCCGGAGGTTTCACGCCTCCGGCGGCGGCCCGGAGACGAGGCCCCGGAGCGCCGGCCGCCCGATGGCCGTCATCACGACGACGACGAGTGTGACCAGGGCTCCAACAGCCAGGACCGCGGGAACACCGACGACCTCCGCTGCAGCGCCGGAGACCACGTTGCCGATGGGAAGCAGGCCAATCGAGGTCAGCACGTAGAGGCTGTGCACGCGACCTCGGAGTCGCGGAGGAACGCGGACCTGGATCAGCGTGTTGGTGGTCGAGTAATAGGCCACCTGGCTCGCCCCGAGGACGGCCAGGGCGACCATCGAGACCGGTACGCTCAGCGACGTCGCGAAGACCAGCAGCGAGATCGAGATCGAGGCGAGGCCGAGCATGAGGAGTCGGCCGTCACCGCCCATCGGGCGGCTGGACGCCATGGCGAGGGCACCCGCCAGCGCGCCGACGCCGATCGAGCCGGTCAGCAGGCCCAGGCCGGGAGCCCCGATCACCAGGACATCGCGCGCAAAGACCGGCAGGAATGTCAGGTAGGGCAGGACGAAGAGGGCTGGCACCGCGGCGAGCGCCACGAGGATGGACAGGACCGGATCGGCGACCACGTAGCGCACGCCATCGCGCAGGTCGCCCCACAGGGCAGCAACAGCCCGGTCTGCCTGACGAGTTACAGGGATCTCGAGCCGCCAGATCACCGTGCCGACAATCACGAGGGCGACGGCGTTGGCCCAGAACCCGAACGCCAGTCCCCCGCCCGCGATGGCCAGGCCGGCAATGGAGGGACCCACGATCCGGGCCAGGTTGTACTGCGCCGAGTTGAGGGCGATCGCTCCACCGAGGACCCGACGATCAACGATCGACGACACGATGGCCTGGCCAGCCGGCATCTGCACGGTGATGACGATGCCGCCGAGCAGGGCGATGACCGCGACGTGCCAGTACTCGACCACGCCGAGCGTCGTGAGGAGGGCCAGCATCGCGGCCAGCGTCGCGGCGATCCAGTACCCACCGGCCAGCATCTTGCGGCGGTCAAGTCGATCAGCAAGGACGCCGGCCACTGCCGCAAGGAAGAGCACCGGCAATCCTGCGATGGCTCCGATGAGACCCAGCAGAACCGGCGAGTTCGTCAGCTCGAGGACCAGCCAGCCCTGGGCGGTCGCCTGCATGAACGAACCCAGTGTGGCGAGCATCGAGCCCAGCAGGAACCGTCGATAGATGGGCGACGTGAGCGCCGGAAAGCGCGGGGATTTCGAAACGGGCGACTCAGTCAGAGCCGTGGTCGGGAGCCTCCAGTCCGTGGTCGGTGTCCGGTTCGGCGGCATCTCGCTCGACGGTGATCGGCCCGAGATCGGCGGCTTCGAGTGCCGGCACGAACGCGTCCGCGTCACCGACGAGTACGATCGCCGCTTCGTCCGGGCGAACATGTGCCCGGGCCGCGTCGAGGACTGCCTCGGCGGTCACGGCCTCGATGGCCGATCGATAGCGCGTGAGTTCGTCATCCGGGAGGCCCTGGATCACGAGACCGCTGATCGCACCGACGACGGCTCCGGGCGTCTCGAAGCGCAATGGGAACACCCCGACGAGGTAGTCCCGGGCTGTCGCCAGCTCGGCAGCGGTCACCGGCTCGCCCCTGATCCCGTCGAGCTCGGCCAGCAGATCAACCAGGGCCGGAACCGTGACGTCCGTGTTCACCGCCGCGCGCGCCGAGAACGGCCCCGCAGCCTGCCGGAAGTCGAACCCGGCGGCCGCCCCGTACGTGTAGCCCTTCTCCTCGCGCAATTTGCGATTCAAGCGCGACCCGAATAAACCGCCGAGCAGCGCCGACATGACCGAGACGGCGTGGAAGTCCGGGATCCGACGGGGCAGCCCGGGATGACCGACGCGAATCTCGGTCTGTACGGCGCCCGGCCGATGAACGACGCGGATGCGGCGCGACCGTGATGCGGGCGAGTCATCCGGGAGACCCGGGGCCATGGCGAATGGGTCCGCGCGCCAGCCCCCAAATCGGTCAACGGCTAGGGCTGGGATGTCGAGTCCAGTCAGGTCGCCACCAACGATCAGCGTCATTCGGGCCGGGTCGAACGACCGCGCTCGCGCCTGGCGCACGCGTGTCACGTCCATGCCCTCGACGGTCTCGCGAACACCGGCGGCAGGGCGTCGGTATGGCGATGTAGCCGAGTAGATCGTATCGACGAAGGTCTGCTCGGCCAGACGACGCGGATCCGCTGCAGCCTGCAACAGGTCGTTGAGGCGCTCGTCGCGCAGTCGATCGATCTCGGTCGCGGGAAACGTCGGCCCCTCCATCACCTCGGCGACGAGTTCGAGCAGTGCCGGGAAACGAGCCGCCGCTACGTCCATCGAGACTGACAGCGCGTCCCAGCCCGCCTCAACGTGGAGCGAGGCACCCAGTCGTTCGGTGGCCTCCACGAGCTGCACGGCATCGTATCTGGCCGTGCCTTCGGTGATCGCGTGGGCCATCAGTACCGTGGCGCCGGCATCGTTCTCCGGATCGCCGGTGGCGCCGCCAGTAACGACCAGCGCGCCAGCGATCATCGGTCGGTTCGGAAGATGGACCGTGATGACCGACAGGCCGTTTCCGAGTCGGGTCCGGTCAAACTCCGGAAAGACGTACGCCCGAGGGACGTCGGACGTCGGTCGCTCCGCGATTGTCACCGGCCGGCCGCCACCGGAGCCGCTCATGCGACCACCTCGACCAGCGGCTCAGAATCGGCACTGGTCGCCGCCGGGAGATAGGTCAGCACGAAGCGGTTGTCCTCCCGGAACACGTCGGCGCAGACGGCGCGAATTTGCTCGGCCGTCACCGACAGATACCGGGGCAGCATCTGGTTCGCGACATCCGGATCGTCGAACAAGGTTGCGTACATGGACAGGCGGTCCGCCCGCTCCTCCACGCGCTGGAGCGAGCCCAGTTCGTCGGCCTCTACCAAGGCCTTGGCGCGGGCAAGCTCGTCGGCCGACGGCGGCTCCACGCTGATCCGCCGGAGCTCGTCCCAGTAGGCCGCCTCGAGCCTGTCCAGATCCACACCGGGTCTGGCGGTCGCCCAACCCGCGGTGACGGAGGCGCCCCCGATCAGGCCGAGCGAGAACAGAGTGACATCCTGGGCCAGTTGCTCGTCTCGAACGAGCCGGTGATAGAGCCGGCTGCCTTTTCCTCCGGCCAGGATCTGGCCTGCGAGGTCGAGGGCATCGAGTCGCGTGTCCCCGAGCACCGGCGAGCGGAAGCCCCAGAAGATCCGCGGCAGCGGAACCTGATCCTCGACCGTCTCGCGCCGCTCAGATCCGAGGATCGGCGGCAGCGAGAGATCGCCGAGCTGGATCGGGAGCGCGGGATTCGCCGGGATGGCGCCGAAATAGCGCTCGACCCAGGCACGTACCTGATCGGGCTCCACGTCACCAACGATGCTGATCACCGCATTGTTCGGGGCGTA
>JBBQMH010000042.1:0-19547 GCA_038328755.1 Candidatus Limnocylindrales bacterium | reverse complement strand
GGTCGAGTTCAGCCGGCCGGCGATGGCGGCCAGCGAGACGGGAACGCCGCGCGGCAGACGGGCGACGAGGTGCGTCACACGGAGCGCTGTGAATGGGTCACCGGACTCGGCGACGATCGGCGGGTTCAGATCCGGGTCAGGCAGCCCCGCTGGTGCCGAGCGAAGCGGCAGCACGTCGCTGGCGCTGGTGGCGTCAGCCACCGCTCGGCCGTTCTCCCGGCGGGCGCACTAGAGCAGCTCGCCGTGCGCGGCGGCGGTCGGTTCGCCTTCGCGGGGCCGCGGCTCCTCGCCAGGGCCGTACTCGGGCTTCGGGACAGTCGGGTCCTGGCTCGCCGCCGCGCTGCCGGCCTCGGCGCCCGGCTCGATCACCTTGAGCGGCGCTCCGGCCTGACCCTCGATCGCCCCGACCCCGAACGGGACCCACTTGGACGGGTTCTGGAGGCGATGGGCCTCGAGGTTGCCACGCTCGTGCGTCTGCTCGAAGCCCTTCGGCTCGATCCACATGCGCTCGCCCTCGAGCAGGCCCAGAATCCCGGACTGGCCCGGCTCGGGCCGTTCGTGCTGGCAGTAGTCACAGGCGCTCGAATCGTGCTTCGTGTAGCTATCGGGCTCCTCGTAGGTCGTGATGTAGCCCTCGTAGTTGCGCAGCACGACCTTGTGATCCGAGTAGCTGATCAAGTAGTTCGGCATGACCGGGATTTTGCCGCCGCCACCGGGCGCATCGATCACGTAGGTCGGGACGGCGTAGCCGGACGTATGCCCGCGCAGGCCCTCCATGATCTCGAGGCCCTTGCCGACCGGGGTCCGGAAATGGCCCGAACCCTCGACCAGGTCGCACTGGTAAAGGTAGTAGGGCCGGATCAGGTTCTCGACGAGCTTGTGGACGAGCGAGCGCTGGATATGCACGCAGTCGTTCACGCCGGCGAGGAGGACGCTCTGGTTGCCGATCGGGAGGCCCGCTTTCGCGAGCTTGTCGACCGCGCGGCTGACCTCGGGCGTGATCTCGTTCGGGTGATTGAAGTGGAGGTTGATCCAGAGCGGGTGGTACTTCTCCAGCATCGCGCACAGCTCGTCGTCGATCCGCTGGGGAAGGAAGACCGGGACTCGGCTCCCGATCCGGATGATCTCGATGTGCGGAATATCGCGAAGGCCCCGGAGGATCTTCTCGAACAACTTCGGGGCGAGGGTCAGACCATCGCCGCCCGAGATCAGGACATCGCGGACCTGCGGGGTCCGGCGCAGGTAGTCGAGCTGCGCCTCGTGGTCGCGGCTATTGAAGTTCTGGGTCGCGTCCCCGACGATCCGGCTGCGGGTGCAGTACCGGCAATACGTGGCGCACTGCGTCGTTACGAGCATGAGAACGCGGTCCGGGTAGCGATGGACGAGCCCCGGGACCGGCGAGTGGCGATCCTCGGCGAGTGAGTCCTCCATCATCGCCGTGAAGGCCTCGTGCTCCCGTCCGACGGGGATGACCTGGCGACGGATCGGGTCGTTGGGGTCGTCTGGATCGATCAGGCTGATGAAGTACGGCGTGATATCGACCCTGAACTTGTCCGGGGCCGACAGGCCCTCGCGCTCCTCATCGGTCAGGTTCAGGACGGCGCCGACTTCCTCGAGCGAGTTCACCCGGTGACTGAGTTGCCAGCGCCAGTCGTTCCACTTCTCATCCGGAACGTCCTGCCAGATCGGGGCGCGGCGGCTGACCGCGGGGCGTCCGTCGGGCCCGAGCGCCTGGGCAGGGTCCCGCTGGTTGACCCAGGCGGCGTCGGCCGTGGCAAGCTCCGCAGCATGCTGCGAAGCGACTGCCTTGATCTCCTGCGAATCCACGGCGATCTCCCTTGGGCGCTGGACGTCGCCCCTCTTCGACCGCCTCGCGGCGGGCGCATAAAGTCTATGCAGTCTGGATAGTGCAACGATGATAGCGCGGGGGCCTCTGGCGGTCCAGACCAGCGCCCGATTCTGGCGAATATTCGCCTGACGACTGTTCGGCGAGGACCGATCGTTCCAGGTCTCGCAACCGTGCACGGTCCCGACCTCGTGCCGTGCCATTGATGCACGGCATGAATGCCTGGCGCCGGGTCGTCGCCGAATAGTCGAGTCCTGCATATTTGACAGGCGACCCAGGCAGGGCGCGGCGCGCGGGCAGGGTGCGGCAGGTGCGGCGCGGCGCGTCACGGCCCCGCGCGGGCAGGGCGGGCACGGCGGGCAGGGTGCGGCAGGCGCGGCGCGGCCCCGCGCGGGCAGGGTGCGGCAGGCGCGGCAGGTGCGGCAGGTGCGGCGCGGCAGGCGCGGGCAGGGCGCGCAGGGTTCGGTGCGGCCCCGCGCCGACCACGCTACGCTCCCGCGATGCAGCACGACGATGGTTTCGACGGTCTCCCCGAACATGTCGCCGCGAACCGCGAGGCATGGGACCGCTACGCCCCCGAATACGCGGGCGCCGGGGCGCGCGCCTGGGTACGGACCGAGCCGAACTGGGGTATCTGGGGCATCCTGGAATCCGAGGTTCGGCTGCTGCCCGATGACCTCGAGGGGCTCGATGCCGTGGAGCTCGGGTGCGGGACCGCGTACGTGTCTGCGTGGCTGGCCCGCCGAGGGGCGCGGCCGGTCGGCATCGACAACTCACCGGAGCAACTCGCGACGGCCCGCCGCCTGCAGGCCGAACACGGCATGGACTTTCCGCTCCACCTCGGCAATGCCGAGCAAACGCCGTTCGCCGACGACTCGTTCGACCTCGCGATCAGCGAATACGGAGCGTGCCTCTGGGCCGACCCCTACGCCTGGGTTCCCGAGGCCGCGCGGATCCTCCGGCCAGGCGGTCAGCTGATCTTCCTGACCAATGGCCTGATCCTCAATCTCGCGGTCGAGGAGTACGAGGCGGACGATCCAGCCAAGGACAAGCTCCAGCGGCCCATGTTCGGGATGCATCGGACGGTCTGGCCGGACGACACTTCGGTCGAGTTCCACCTGCCGCACGGCGAGTGGATCCGCCTCCTTCGGGAGCACGGCTTCGAGATCGAGCGACTGGTCGAACTCCAGGCCCCGCCCGATGCCGTGGACCACCCCAGCTACGCGTACGTCACGGCCGACTGGGCGAGGAAGTGGCCGTCAGAAGAGGTGTGGATCGCGCGCAAGCACGGCTGATTGGGAATCGAAACGGCCCCGGGATCCGGGGTCGCAGCTTCGTCCGCGAAACCGGGGCTACTCCCCGATCACGCTCCAGATGAACCCCATCATCACGAAGAAGCCGGTGAACATCGCGATGAGGCCGATGCCGCCGTACGGCGAGCTGGCGCCCTCGTGGGGTACCAGCTGCAGCCCGACCCCGAAGACGATCGCCCAGGTGATGAACAACATGCCGAACAGGTACTTGCCGTTCGGGCCTGTGATCCGGCGCGTCCAGCTGGCGCCGCCCTCGGCGGACAGCGCTGCCCGCACGAAGATGAAGATCATCAGACTGACGATCGCCACGGATGCGCCAAGTTCGATCGGGTGGTCGAAAGCGAGAGTGAAGAGCTGCACGCGGGCCTCGAAGGGGAGGGCGGTCGACGGCGAAATGCTAGCACGCGGGCGCAGGGCTACGATGGCCGCGCGATGCGCCTTCCCCACCAGCCCAGGACCGTGCCTTCGCGCCCACGACCCGGCGCAGCTACCGGATGAACGCGTTCGGCCGCCTCGGCGGCTGGGCTGCGCGCCGACGGTGGTGGATCGTTGCCGCCTGGACGGTGCTGCTCATCGGAGCGGTCCCGCTGGCGACCCAGACGAGCGGGGCGTTGCGCTCCGGTGGCTTCATCCGACAGGATCTTGAGTCGGCCCGCGCCAAGCAGCTCCTGAGCAGCGAGCTCGGGCTGCCGGAGGCCGCGGTGGCCATCGTGTTCCACTCTCCGACCCTCCGCGCGGGCGATCCGGCGTTCGAGGGCGCGGCCGCCCTCGCGATGGCCGGTGTGGCCGATGCGCCTCACGTGCGCGGCATCCTGCCGCACGCACTGTCGACGACCCAGGTCTCGGCCGACGGGCACACGGCCTACGACGTCGTCTGGCTGGACCTGCCGGCCGACGATTCGCCCCTTGCTCTGCCCGGCATCCGGGCGGCGCTGAAGGATGCCCCTGGCCTGGAGGTTGGGCTGGCCGGCGGTCCCGCCTTCTACGGCGACGTCCAGGAAGTCTCGGAGTCGGACCTCCGTCGGAGCGAGCTGATCTCGTTGCCGCTCGCGGCGCTGGCCCTGTTGATCGTCTTCGGATCGATCGTGGCCGCGGCCCTGCCCCTGGTCGTGGGTGGCGCCGCGGTCCTGGCGGCCCTGGCAACGATCTTCCTCGTCGCATCCCTGCTCCCGATGAGCATCTTCGTCCTCAACCTGGCGACCCTCCTGGGACTTGGGCTCGGCGTCGACTACTCACTGCTCATGACGAGCCGGTTCCGGGAAGAACTCGCCCGTGGCGCTGGATCCGTCTCCGTCGAGGCTGCCGTCTCGGTGACGATGGCAACCGCCGGTCGCGCGGTCTTCTTCTCGGGCCTGACCGTCCTGCTCGGCCTCCTGGGCCTGATCCTGTTCGACTTCATGATCCTGCGGTCCGTTGGTATCGCAGGTGCGATCGTCGTCCTGTTCGGTGTCCTCGCGGCACTGACGCTGCTCCCCGCGCTGCTCGCAATCGCCGGACAGCGCGTCGACTCGCTGCGGGTCCGTCGGATCAGGCGAACCACCGGCGCGGACGGGCCGTGGGCCCGCCTGGCTAATCGCGTCATGGACCATCCGGTACGGGTCCTCGTGCCGACGCTTGGCCTGTTGCTGGTGCTGGGGCTGCCGTTCCTCCACGTTCGGTTCAATGCGCCGGATTCTTCGATCCTGCCCGAGCGGGTGCCGTCCCGGATCGCCTTCGATCGTCTGACGGCCGCATTCGGCGCCGGGCCCTTCGCGCCGATCCAGCTGGCGGTTCGGACCACGGGGGCGGCGACATCGCCCGACAACCTGGCCTGCATCTATGAATACACGCGTTTGGTCGCCGCCGATCCACGGGTCGCCAGGGTGGACAGCCTCGTCGATGTGGACCCCCGGATCACGCTGGCCCAGTACCAGTTGCTGTACGGCAGCCCGTCCGGGCCGCCGGACCGATTCGTCCAGGAGGCGCTGGCTGCGACGACGCGAGGGACGCTGACGGCAATCACGATCACGACGCCGTATGGCCCGAATGAGCAACCGGGGCGTGACCTGGTGCGCGATCTACGCTCGGGCAGTGGAGCCCTTGCTCCTCCAGCCGGGCTCACCGTCCTGGTCGGTGGAGGAGCAGCCGACGTGGAGGACGTCGTTGCCGGGGTGGCGGCAGACTTCCCGCGGACCGCAGTGTTCATCCTCCTCACCACGTACGCCGTGCTCTTCCTGCTGCTGCGGAGCGTGCTGTTGCCGCTCAAGGCGCTGGCGATGAACACCCTCTCGATCACGGCATCCTTCGGAGCGCTGGTATGGATCTTCCAGGACGGGAACCTGTCCGCCATCCTCGGCACACGGCCCCTCGGATTCGTCGAGACGACGCAGCCGGTGATCCTGTTCTGCGTGCTCTTTGGTCTGTCGATGGACTACGAGGTCTTCCTGCTGACGCGGATGCGCGAGACCTGGGATCGAACGCATGACAACCGGGCAGCAGTCGCCCACGGACTCGAGCGGAGTGGCCGAATCGTCACCTCGGCAGCACTGATCGTCGTCGTCGTGGCGGGCTCCTTTGCCTTCGCCGACATCGTGCTCATCAAGGCGCTCGGGCTGGGCATCGCCGTGGCGGTTGCCCTGGATGCGACGGTCGTCCGCGCGCTGCTCGTCCCGGCCACGATGCGCCTCCTCGGTCACTGGAACTGGTGGGTCCCGGACTGGCTCGGCCGGTGGCTGCCGGATATCGCCGAGCACGAGGGGCAGGCATGAGGCCGCCACGGGAGGCGCGATGGCTGGGGACCAGCCTTGGGGCGGCGCTGCTGTGCCTGATCCTCGTGGCCTGTTCAGGTCCCATCCTCGCAAATCCACCCCTGGTCCCGAGCATCCCCGAGACCCCGCCGCCGACCGCTGCGGCGCCCGCGGACCCGCAGCCGCTTGTCTTCCCACGGGACGACGCGCCGCACCATCGACTGACTGAGTGGTGGTACTACACGGGTCATCTTGAGTCAGACGATGGTCGGTCATTCGGCTTCGAGGCGGTCGTCTTCCGGGCTGAACGCGGTCTGGCTCCCGTCACTTGGGCCTCCCACCTGGCCCTGACCGACGAGTCCGGCGGGCGGTTCATCTACGGCCAGCGAGCGGTGATCGGCCCGTCCGTGGATCGCGGGGTCGCGGATGCCAATGGGAATCAGACGGGCTTCACGCTGGCAGTCGGGGGATTCGATCCGAGTGGTGCCGTCCGTGAACCCTGGATCCTGTCCGGGTCCGGCGGGTCGGACCAGATCCAGGCAGCGCTGGCGCCCGACGAGGCGACAGGGGGAGGGCCCTTTGCGCTGGACCTGGCCATGACGGCGCGTGACCCGGCGGTCGCGCATGGCGGCATCGGCTGGATCGATTTCGGGTCCGCTGGCAGTTCGTATTACTACTCCCGGCCCCGAATGACGGCGAGCGGCTTCGTGACCCTCTACGGCCAGGTGCTGCGAGTTCGCGGAACGGCCTGGTTCGACCACCAGTGGGGCGATTTCGTCTCGGTTGGTGGCGGTGGCTGGGATTGGTTCGCGGTCAACCTCGACGATGGGACCGACCTCACGATCTCGCTTGTCCGAGCGCCGGACGGATCCTACCCGCTGATCTACGGCACGCTGGTCATGGATGGGGTCGCGCGCGGCCTCGATCGGACCGAGCTGGCAGTGGGATCGGATCCGACGCGAACCTGGACCAGCCCGGGAACCGGGTCGACCTATCCAGCGGGCTGGACGGTGACGGTCCCGGGGGCTGGCCTCGTCATCGGGCTGGAGCCGACACTCGCCGATCAGGAGTTGGATACGCGCGCCACGACTGGCGTCGTCTACTGGGAGGGATCCCAGCGGGTCACCGCGACCCGCGACGGGAGGCCCATCGGCGGCAAGGCATACGTCGAGCTGACCGGCTACGGACCGCCGACGCCGTAGGGATCGACGGTCAGGGCGCACGCGACCTGGCGCAGGGCGCACGCGACCTGGCGCAGGGCGCACTCGGGCCGGCGCGGCACCGCGGCGGATCTACGGGCCGTTCGGCCCTACCGCCACTTCCGGGCCGACTCGAGCATCGGCTCGTGCGCATCGATCTGAGTCACCGCAGCCAATACGCCATCCGGGCCACGGTGGCCATTGCCCTGGCCGGAACCCGGGTGCCGCTCAGTACCCGACGAATTGCCGAGCAGATGGACGTGCCAGCCGGGTTCCTGGCACACGTCCTGGCAGATCTCGTGCAGGCCGGGATCGTTGCCGGAACGCCAGGTCGGAATGGCGGATACACCCTGATCGTGCCAGCCACGGAGCTTGACCTGCTCCAGGTCGTCGATGCAGTCGAGACGACCGACGCACCGCCGCGCTGCGTGATGCGCGGGGATACCTGTGGCGCCAATGGAGCTTGCGCGGTCCACGAGGCGTTCGAAAGCGCCACCGTGGCCATGCGCAAGGAGCTCGCAGCCACATTGCTGTCCGACGTCGCCAGGCGGCATTTAGGCGCCGCCAGTAGCATGACCACTGCGTCGCTCGACGCTGCCGGGTAAGGACCACCAGCCCTCAATCAGGGGCCAAACGGCCCGTCCTCGTCCAGGCCCGCGTAGGCGAATATTCATAGCGTCGCGGTATGTGTTTCGCCGGTTGTATCGGCGCTACGCGGCCAACGGTCTTCGGACGACCAGGAGTGAGGAATGATGCGTTCACGAGTCTTCGGATTGATCGCGGTTATTGCCCTGGTGGGGGCCGCGTGCGCGCCCTCGAGTGGCGCGCCGACCTGGACCTATACGCCAGGCGGCGCCAACGGCGCAGCCGCAACCCCGGCGCCATCGAGTCCCGCGACCGCCGGTGGTGAGGTTCTCGGCACCCTCGATTTCGAAGCGGTCGACCTTGCGTTCAAGCCCGCGGACGCGACGGTCCCGAAGGCGGGGACGTACGAAGTCAAGCTCACCAACAATGGCGCCATCCCCCACGACATCACCTTCGCCGACGGAACGACGACCGGTCTCATGGACGCGGGACAGACCAAGACGGTGAACGTCACCGTTCCAGAGGGCGGCCTCACCTTCATCTGCAGCGTTCCCGGTCACGCGGCCGCCGGCATGAAAGGCGGCGTCACGATCGCCGGAGCAGCGGCCAGCGACCACGGCGGTCCGGCCCCGGCAACTGAGGTCAAGGCCGATCCGAACGCCCCGGCGTATGTCCTGCACCCGGCCGAGGCCCCCAAGGTCCTCCCGGGCACCGTCCACGACATCGACCTCTTCGTCCAGGAAAAGGAGATGACGGTCGCAGAAGGGTTCGTCCAGAAGGTCTGGGCCTTCGGGCTCACAGCGGACACCGCGACGGTCCCCGGCCCCGTGATCCGGGTCCACCTCGGCGACACCATCAGGGTCCACCTCAAGAACCCCGCCACCAGCACGCTCTCGCACAGCGTGGATTTCCACGCCAGCCAGGTCGCCTGGAACGGTCCGATGCGCTCGATCAAGCCGGGCGAGGAACTGCTCTATGAGTTCACGGCCGACTACGCCGGCGTGTGGATGTACCACTGTGGCACGTCACCAACGCTCCACCATATTGCGAACGGCATGTACGGCATGCTCATCGTTGAGCCCAAGGGCGGCTTTGCTCCCGTCGACACCGAACTCGCGATCGTCCAGAGCGAATGGTACCTCGGGCCACAGGGTGACATCACCAGCCTCGAGAAGGCCGCAACCGGCAATCCTGCGCCAGACTTCGTCGTCTTCAACGGCGTGGCCAACCAGTACAAGGACAACCCGATCAAGGTTGCGACCAACAGCCGGGTCCGTCTCTTCGTCCTCGACGCCGGGCCGAACATCGACAGTTCGTTCCACATCGTCGGGACCATCTTCGACACCGTCGAAAAGGAAGGCGTCGAGCTCCTCAAGGGCAACCCCAAGGGTTGGGGTTCGCAAGCAGTTGACCTGGCTCCGGCGCAGGCGACGATCATTGAGCTCTCACCCAAGCAGGACGGGCTCTACCCGATCGTGACCCACGCCTTCAACTTCGTCGGACGCGGCGCGCTCGGCCTGCTCCAGGCCGGCGACGGCGATCCGTACAACTGATCCCGGATCAGGTCCCCGGCGCCGCGAAACCGGCCCGGGGACCAGCCCTTCCCGTCATCGACGATTCCAACCCGCAGCTGTCGCGACCGGAGTCCGAACCGGACGGTGACTGCTGCGAGGCGTGCGCCGAGGCCCGTGCCGAGGCGCACGCCTCTGTCCCCGAACTGATCAACCTCGACAGTCGGCACCCGACGGATCCAGCCCCCGCCCCTGCTCCTCAGGCCGTGCACGCAAGCGCGAGCCAACCTGCGCCGGTGGCGGGCGCCGGCGAGCGCCCGCGCGAGCGCGCAACCTTGCCCGTCCTTGAGCCTGACGGCCGGCCCGGCGTGCGAATCTCCCGGTCCGGGGACCGCCGGATCGCGTTCGCTGGGCTGAGCGTTGCTGCCCTCTTCCTCGCCCTCGCTGTCCTTTCACTCCTGCTCCCGCCGGGACTCCGACTCGGAGCGTGGCTGCCCGTTCACCTGTCGCTCGCTGGGGCGGCTGCGACCGCGATCGCCGCGCTTCTGCCCTTCTTCAGTGGGGCGATGGCCGTCGCTCCCCCGGCCCGGCCCGTGGTCCGGATCCTCGGCATCGGGCTCGTCGCTGCGGGTGCAGCGACGGCGACGGCATCTCTGAGCCTCGGCATCGGGGGCGGGATGCTCCCGGCGTCAGCTGCGTTCCTGTTCGTCGTTGGCGTCGGCTTCGTTGCGGCGGCGATCTTCGTGCCGCTTCGCGGGGCGTTCGGCCAGCGCCGCGGACTGCTTGAGCGCGCTTATGGCGTCGCCCTGCTCAACGTGGCAGCAGGCGTGACGATCGTGATGCTCCACCTCGGGGGTAACGTCGCCGCCCAGACCGCCTGGGGCCAGCTCAAACCAGCCCACGCGTGGCTGAACTTGATCGGATTCGCCGGGCTCGTGATCGTCGCGACCGTGACGCACCTTGCGCCCACGGTCGTTGGTACCCGCCTCAGGCCACGCGCGACGTCCCGTCTTGCCGTGGTCGGCGTCGCCCTCGGGCCGCCGCTGATCGCACTCGGGTATGTCCTCGGGCTGGATCCCATCGCGCGGCTGGGCGCTGTTGCGGTTCTCCTCGGTGCCGCCGGCATCGTGACCCATGCCGGAACCGTGCACTTCGACCGCGCCCGTGGCCGGTGGACCACCGATCTCGCATGGCACCGGTTCACGTCGACCGCCCTCCTGGCCGGCCAGGCGTGGCTGGCGGTTGGCTTCGGCATCGCGGGAACACGGGTCCTCGTGATGGGCGCCACACCGGAAGCGTGGTCCCTCCAGCTCATCAGCGGTCCACTCGTGATCGGGGCCGTTGCCCAGATCCTGATCGGCGCGATGTCGCACCTCGTTCCGGCAATCGGGCCCGGGGACATCGCGGCGCATGCCCGCCAGCGCAGGTTGCTTGGTATCGGCGCACCAGTCCGGCTGGTCGGCCTGAACGTGGGCGCGCTGCTGGTAACGGTCGGATCCGGAATGGCGAGCCAGGAGGCCGGGTCGCTCCTCATCGGGATCGGCCTCAAGCTCGCCGTGGCAAGCGCTGTGGCAACGCTCGTGATGCTGGCCCAGGCGCTCCGGGCCGGTAGGCTAGGGAGAGTCACCCTCGGTGCGGGGTTGTCGTAACCAGACCGCCAGGGCGATGACAAAGCGCAGGATCAGGCTCAGGCCGTAACTGGTGCACCAGACGCAGACCGCGCCGATGACCACGATCTGCAGGTAGATGAAATACACCTCGAACAGGACGCCGGCCAGCGACAGGCCGTAGTGGGTCAGCAGCAGGATCCGCAGATCCGTGCGGACCCAGGCCAGGGCGAGAGTAAGGAGCACGAGAGACAGTCCGACGCCATAGACGGCCACAGGAACGCCGCCGATCCGGCTGTACTCGCTCTGGGCGACCGTTTCGCAGCCCTTGAGGGGCCCGCAGGCCGGGACTCCTCCGCCGACCTCCACGATCGCGAGATAGGACGCAATGAGGAGGCCGACCACGTCGAGGACGGCGAGGATGAGCCCAGGATGGACCCCGAACAATGGTCGAACGGGCGTGCGCCTCAGCATTCGATCAGGGGGCAGCCGATGCGCCTGGTGAGGCGGTCCCTGCGAGCGCCTGGATCTGCGCGATCAGCGTGGCCCGATCGGGCAGTCCGGCGGTCGGTGTGCTGCCGTTGAGGGAGAGCGTCGGCGTCGAATTGATGCCCTGGCCCGCTGCCGCCGCGGTTTCAGCCTTGATCGCCGCCCGCACCGTATCCGCGGCCACGCAGGAATCCCAGGCCGCGCGATCGACGCCGGCCCGGTTCGCCACCGAGGCGAGGAACTCCGATCCGTAATCGCCGCGATTCTCGCGTCCCTGGTTCCAGAAGACGAGATCGTGGTACTGCCAGTAGCGGTCCTGTTCGCCGGCGCAGCGTGCCCCGACGGCCGACTCGAGGGATTCGTTGGGGTCGCCAGCCCCGAGGATCGCGATGTCGTGGGATTCAATCCGCAGGACACCCGTGTCGATGAAGGTCGTCTTGAGCGTGGCGTACTGGTCACGGACGAACCGGCCGCACACCGGGCACTGGAAATCGGACCACACGGACAGGACGACCGGTGCGTCGGAGCGGCCAAGTGATTCGCCCCTGACGATGTCGGCCGAGTAGATCACCGGCGGGTTGATGAGGTCGCCGCCCGCAGTCCACGGCGTCGACGGCCGGTTGAGCAGGACCACGGCACCGCCAATGATGAGCGCCGCGACCGTGATCAGGACCATTGGCGATCGCCAGGCCGGGCGTCCGGACGTCGCTCGGGCCGCGGTCGACCGAGGGCGCGCAGGACGCTCGCGTCGCTCGGCATCGCGACGGTCGCGGCGGTTCAACTTCGGTTGTGGACGATCTCTCACGCTGGAAGAACCTCGCTGGGGTGTGGCATGACCGGCCGAATGCCGACGGTGCTCAGCATTGCCGATCGGCGGATCGTGGACGAAGGGCCGAACGGCCCACCCATGCGGGACCATCGAGCCACCGCCGCTGAACGAAGGTCGCGGGCGCGTCCTGAAACCTGGCGGCCATCCTTTGCATCAGACGAAGCAACGACACCAGCACGGCTCGGGGGAGCGTCAGGCATGAGCACCATACCGGCGGTCGGGGCCGCCGCCACGGGACCCGTCGCGCCAGCCAGGGCCACGCCGCGCCCGACAGGGCCCGCCAGCCGCATTTCCGGCCGCACGTTTGCCGTGCTGGTTGCTCTCGCCGGCCTCGTCGCCGTCTACACGACCGACCAGGTCGTGCCGGCGACCTCGGCTCACCAGGCCGAGCTGCGCATCTGGCTGGCCGCTCGCGCCGCCGGGTTCGTGACGCTCGGGTTGCTGACGGTCCAGGTCGTCCTGGGACTCATCCTCAGTCACCCCACCAACAAGACAACCTGGAAGCTCTCGCGCCTGCTTTATCCGTGGCATGGAAACATCTGGATCTTCGTCCTGGCATTCCTCGCGATGCACATCCTCACCCTGGTCGCGGATCCGTACGCCGGCGTCGGGATCGGCGGGGCCCTGGTGCCGGGCCTTTCGTCCTACCGAACGGTCCCGGTGACCCTCGGGGTTCTCGCCCTCTATGCCCTCCTTGTGACCGGCGTGACGGCTCGCTACACGAAGCTGCTCCCACGTGGCTTCTGGCTCCACCTCCACCGACTGAGCACGGGAGTCCTCGCCCTGGCCTGGGGTCACGGCGTCCTGGCCGGGACCGACACGATCCCCCTCGCTGGCGCCTACGGCGCTTCGTTCGTCCTGGTCGTCCTCGCGACGGCCTATCGCTACTGGGCGGCTCGCTCGGGCCGACCGACCTTCTCAACCGCACTTCCGGAGGTAGCTCGATGACCATTCCACTGTTTGCTCGCCGAAGCCTTGTCGTCATCGGTGTGATCGCGTCCCTTGCAGTCGGAGCTTCGGCCATCCAGGCCGCCGGCGAGTGGACCGCCGCCGACGCGCCCCTCCAGATCGCTCCAGCTTCGATCACCTCCATCCAGGCTGCGCTCGCGGGCGAGCAAGAACGCTCTGCGGCGCTCGAGGAGCAGCTCGCCACGCTCCAGACAGCCACATCGGAACTCGATGCAGCGCTGACTGCTGCCCAGAGCCAGGTCGAAACCGACGCCAGATCGGCCGCGGCGCTGCGTGCGGATCTCGAGGCAGCCCTGGCCAAGCTCAAGACCGTGAAGGCTGCCCTGGCCAAGGCCGCCAAAGCCGCCAGTGCGGCGAGCTCTGGCAGTTCCTCGAGGTCCACCGCTGCCACGCCAACTCCGACGCGCGAGCACGATGATGATTGATCGACTCCGGTCGGTCCGGACTCCTCCCCACATCGGCATCCTGCTCGGGCTATCCACGGGGGCCTACGCCATGACGCTGGGCGGGGTCACCCTTCTGCAGTCGATCTCCGAAGCCGCCCTCATCGCGGATCGAACGCCGGCCGTCGCGGCGATCCAGATCCTGCAACAGCAGCACACGGTCCTCGACCAGAGGCTTGCCCGCGCTCGGTCCGCCTACGAGCAGGCGGCCGCGGCGTACGCCTCCGGAGGGACGGACGTAGCGACGCTCGAAGCCAGCCTCGCCGAACTCGCCAGCGCTGTCTCCGAGATCAAGGGCAGTGCGGCATCGCTTCCAACCAGCTTCCGGCTGCCGGCCATCTCGACCTCCGTGAGGGCCATCAAAGCCCCGGCCGTCCATACCAACACGGCGGCTTCGGGCGGCTGATGCTGGCGGTCCGGGCTGGAGTGGCAGACGGAGCGCCCGACCCCTGGGCAGCCGCTGGATCAGTCGCGTCGACCGAACCGGAGCGCCGTTCCGGTCGCGCCCTCGGGTCCCCCCTCTCCCTGCTGGCCACCAAGGCCGCGGATCTGGACGCGGCCTGGGTCGCTGTTCAGGCCGTCATGGGGGAGGTTGACCTGGCGATGTCGAGGTTCCGCGAGGACAGTGAACTGACTCGCTGCAATCGCCGCTCGCCCGGCTCCGTTGCGGGCGTGTCCAGGCCCCTCACACGCGCCCTGACCCAGGCCGACCGGGCAATGCGGGTTACCGGTGGCATGTTCGACCCGCGGGTCGTTGCGGCGCTCGAAGCCGTTGGGTACGTCGGCGCCGCACAAACTGGTCCTGGACCCTCGATCGCGACCGCCAGGGCAGCCCCGGGACGAGTCCTGCACCGAGATGGTCGGGATGGACCGATCTCGTTGCCGGCTCCCGTCGATCTCGGCGGAATCGGCAAGGGCCTCGCGCTCCGCTGGGCGGCTGATGCCGTCGTGCGGGGCGGCTTCCACGCGGTTGCGCCGGGGACCGGGTTCCTGATCGACGCTGGCGGCGACATCGTGACCGTTGGGGTCCCGAGCGTCGGCGAGCGGTGGCGGATCGGGATCGAGGACCCTCGCGGTGGGGCGGAACCGCTTGCCGTGCTGGAGTTGAGCGGCAGGGCGGCGGTCGCCACCTCGTCCATCCAGCGCCTTCGCTGGGATCACAAAGGGGTGGCGGCGCACCATCTGATCGATCCGCGAACCGGGGAGCCGGGCGGCGACGGGCTGCTGGCCGTTACCGTCGCCGGGCCCGACCCAGCCTGGGCCGAAGTCTGGTCCAAGACACTCTTCCTGGAGGGGGCCGACGGCATCGCTCACGCCGCTCGACGACGAGGCCTGGCGGCCTGGTGGGCGACCGAGGACGGTCGGATCGAAATGACGCCGGCGGCCCGGGTCAGGACCGTCTGGGTGGCCGGCGAAGCCTGACCCACCTCGCGAGGCGGCGCCTCGGCCAGGTCAGGAGGCCGTGATGAACTCGCCGCCGTCGACGCTGATGATGTCGCCGTTGATGAAGTCGGTGCCCTCGCCAGAGAGCGTCACGATCGCGTTCGCGACGTCCTGGGGTGTCGTCATCCGGCCCGTCGGGTTCCGCTTCATTGTCAGGTCGATCATCGCCTGAGACTCGGGGATCTTCAGCAGCGCAGGGGTGATCGTCACGCCCGCCCGGATCGAATTCGCGGTTGCCCCGATACCTTTGCGCGCCAGCTCCATCGCGAGCTGCCGGATGTGGCTTTCGAGGGCGGCTTTTGCCGACGAGACCACGCCATACGACGGAACGACCCGGCTCGAACCCTCGGAGGTCATGGCGTAGATCTTCGAGCCCTTACCGAGGAAGCCGCGACGGTAGAGATCCTGGACCCAGTAGACGAGGCTGTTGGCCATCACGTCCTGGGTCATTTCCATCTTCTTGCGGTCGACGCCCTCCTTGGGGTCGTCGGTGATGAACGGCACGAGGCTGCCGAAGGCCAGCGAGTGCATCACGACGCGAACATACGGCTCGCGACCTGCGCCACGCGCATCGGCAAACCGGGCCTCGAGCGCGTCGAGTGCGGCGGCGCGTTTCTCGTCGTCGGCGGCATTCATGTTGATGAACAGGACCTCACGGCCCTCGGCGGCGAGATCTGCCTTGACCCCTTCGACTCGCTCGAGCGAGGCCCGGAAATCGAGATGGATGCCGCAGATGTTGTAGCCGGCCTTGGCCAGGGCACGGGACGTCGCCTCGCCCATGCCGGACGAAGCGCCGAGGATGAGCGCCCAGCGCTCGCGGGTATCGGTCATTGGATATCTCTCCCTGAAGTCGTCGATCCGGCGAGTCTAGCGCGATGGGGCCGAACGACGACCGCTGATCGGCGCACGACTGCACGGACCCGGGCCGATCCGCCCATCAAGGCCGGTCCGTTCGGCACTGACTCGACCACCCGGTGGAGCGCCACGATTAGGTCATGAAAACTGCGTCCCGTTCCTTCCGAGCGTCATCCCGCGGTCGCGCCGTGTCTGCGATCGCGACGATCGCCCTCAGCCTCGCCGCCTGCGGCGGTCAAGCAGCCATCGCACAGCCGACCACGGCGCCCGTGCCGATCTCGCGCGAGATCGCGGTTGAGATGACCGACTTCGCGTTCACCCCGTCCTCCTTCGATATCAAGGCTGGCGAGACGATCCGGTTCGTATTCCACAACAGCGGCAAGCTCGGGCATGAAGCCGCGGTCGGGGACGAGGCGAGGCAGACCGAGCACGAGATGGAGATGGCCAACATGGCACCGGGCGTGACCGAAATGCCCGAATCCGAGCACGACGAGGTGACGGTCAAGCGAGGAGAGACAGGAACCCTCGACTACACCTTCGATACGCCGGGAACGTTGATCCTCGGATGCCATGAACCGGGGCACTACAAGGCGGGCATGGTCGCCACGATCACCGTCAAGTAGTCTCCGTCAGCGCCTGACGGATCGCCTGGACCGCGCCTCGTCTGGTCAAACGACACCCTCGACGCGCAGCGCCTCGATGGCCGCGGCGTCGTAGCCGAGTTCAGCAAGGATCTCGCTGGAGTGCTCGCCGAGGAGCGGTGGCGGGGTCCGGATGCTGGTCGGCGTGGCGGCAAAATCGAATGGACTGCGAACCTGGTCCACTGAGCCGAGAGCCGGGTGCGTCATCGGCACGCGGGCCTCGACGGCCCGCGCCTGCGGGGAAGCGAACGCCTCCAGGGCGTCAAGCAGCGGACCGACGGGTACCTCCGCGTCGTCGAGCCGTGCCAGCCAGGCCGCCGATGTGTCGGTCGCAAATCGGGCTGCCAGCAGCGGAATCAACGCATCCCGGTGCTCAACGCGATCGCCATTCGTCACGAATCGCGGATCAGCGGCAAGTTCCGGCGTGCCGAGGGCGTCGCAGAGCCTCGTCCACTGCCGCTCGCTGCCGACGGCCACCGCGATGATTCCGTCGGCCGTGCCGAATGTCTCGTACGGGACGATGTTCGGGTGCGCATTGCCGCGTCGGCCGGGCGCGAGCCCGGTCACGAACGCGTTCTGGGCCTGATTGGCGAGGATCGCGAGCGTGCTCTGGAGGATCGAGACGTCCACTCGCTGACCGCCGGCGCGCGGTTTGGCGAGGAGCCCGGCGAGCACCGAGATGGTCCCGAAAAGTCCGGTGACGACATCGCTGATCGCCACGCCGACCTTCGTCGGCGGCCCATCGGCATCGCCCGTGATGGACATCAGGCCGCTCGTCGCCTGGACGACGAAGTCGTACCCGGGCTTCGCCGCGTCCGGACCGCCGACCCCGTAGCCCCCGATCGCAAGGTGCACCAGGCCGGGATTGAGCTCCTCCAGCAGGAGGTCCGGGAACCCGAGCCGCGCGAAACCTCCGGCCCGGTAGTTCTCGACCAGGACGTCGGCCCCGGCGATGAGCCGGCGCAGGACCTCACGGCCGTCGTCGATTCGCAGGTCCAGCCGCAGGCTCCGCTTGTTGCGATTGACCGCCAGGAAATACGCAGCAGTCCTGGTGCCGGCCGACTCGTCCCCCACCCACGGGGGACCCCAGCCTCGCGTCGCATCGCCCTCGGGTGGTTCGACCTTGATCACCTCGGCTCCGAGGTCGGCCAGCAGCATCGTGCAGTACGGCCCGGCCAGGACCGTGGAGCAGTCGACGACACGCAGGCCTGCGAGTGGGCCTGGGCGCTGAGTTAGCCCCTCGTGTTCCATCGCCGCGATGGTACGGCTGGAGCGGATGGCTCGGAGCGCTTAGCGGTCGGGCTGCCGAAGTGGGCGGGCATAGGCGCCCTCGGCCCAGGCTGCTCCAGCTTCGAGCGGCCGGACCCAGTCCACGAGCGCCCGATTCACGACGACAGTGCCGGCGGCCTCGAAGATCGGGCCGTCCGGCGAGACGAACTCGATCACGGCATCCGTGAGCGGCACCATCTCGCGACGGCGACGGAAATCAAGGAGCGGGTCGATCCCTCGTGGGGCGTGCATGTTGCCCGACACCAGGTAGCGGCCGAGCTTCATGGTCATGCCCCGCTCGACCGTCCGCGTGCGCAAATTCTCGTCACCTCGCGGTCCGGAGGCGTGGACGAGAAGCAGCTCGTCGCGCCTGACGAGGATCTCCGGTAGCCGCAGCTCGGTCCGGTCGGCGTATGACGTCGCGAGAACGTCCTGGAGGAGATATTCGTCGTATGCGTTGAGGATGTCGCTGATCCGACTCGCCTCCAATCGAATGCGCCCCGAGAGGCGCCCGTCCTCGCCATAGGCGAAGAACTCGAGTTCCGGTGGAGCCGCGACATCCTCGACCATGTCCGGCATATCGCTGGGCTGGTGACGGGACCGTGACGTGGGTCACTGCCGCGGGACTCGGACCACGTTCCGCCGTACGATGTCACGACCATGAACGACCCGCGTCCCCGAACCCTGATGACGGTCCACGCCCACCCCGACGACGAGACGATCGGGACCGGCGGATTGATGGCGAAGGCCGTCAAGGCCGGCCATCGCGTCGTCCTCGTGACCTGTACACGGGGCGAGCAAGGCGAGATCGTGGTGCCCGAGCTGGACACGCCGGACAACCATCGACGACTGGGCGAGATCCGGGCGGCCGAGCTCGAAGCCGCCATGGGTGAGCTCGGCGTGACCGAGTGGGAGAACCTCGGCTACCACGACTCGGACATGATGGGCCGGCCCGGAAACAACGATCCGCGCTGCTTCTGGCAGGCGGACCTGGACGAGTCGGCGCGCCGCCTGACGTGGCTCGTCCGCCGCTACCGGCCCGACGTCATGACCACCTACAACGACTTCGGCGGCTACGGCCACCCGGACCACATCCGCACCCACGACGTCTCGATCCGGGCCTTCGATCGAGCCGGCGATCCGGCCTGGTACCCGGAGCAGCTCGCTCCGGAGCACGGTGGGATAGGCCCGGCGGTGGCCGATGGTGGCCTGGAGCCATGGGCCCCGCTGAAGCTCTACGAGCAGGCCATCCCGTCCTCGGTTCGCAATGCCATGCGGGATCGAATGGAGGCGGCCGGCGAGGACAGCTTCTGGACCGAGCCAAAGGACGCCACGCCGGAGCAGCTCGAGGCCTGGAATACCCAGATGGCGAAGATGCTGGTTCCGGACGAGTCCATCACCACCTGGATCGACATTTCCGACGTCCTGGACCAGAAGTGGGCCGCCATCCTTCGCCACGTCACACAGATGAGCCCGACCAGCACGTTCCTGCGCTTTGGCAAGGACGCCTGGCGTGAGTTCTGGCCGCGCGAGGCCTACATCCTGCGCGAGTCACGTGTGCCGTCGGCCCCACCCGAAACGGACGTCTTCGCCGGCCTTAGCTGAGCGCTGGCTCGGTGCGGTGCCGGGCCGCCAGCGTCGGCGCCGCAGACTCACCAGCCGAGCAGGCCCTTCGAGGCATTCCAGACCTGGTCCATCACCACTGCGCCACTACCGGCCGGATCCATGAAGTTCGGCTGTGACTTGTCCAGGATCAGGTGCGGGCGTAGCCGGATCTGGACCAGTCGGGCGCCGTCGAAGGTCAGCTCGAGGGTGATCCCCT